>CAIRBT010000057.1 GCA_903876875.1 uncultured Geobacteraceae bacterium | reverse complement strand
GTGAGGAATATGAAAGTTATATAGAAGACCGCCGTATTACGGAGAGTTCTGTAAAAACATCATGGATTGAGGGTAAGATTGAGGGTAAGATTGAGGGTAAGATTGAAGGTAAGATTGAGGTTGGCAAGCGATTGCTGCAGAGAGGGATGAGTGCTGAAGAAGCTGCCGAGGTTGCCGGGGTGGCTGTGGAGCTGTTGTGGGGGAACAGGTAGCTCCGGTTTGTCCGGGCGGGGAAAATATGAAAACTGCTGTGGGTTTGTTCCCGAACATTCAAAAAACAAGTGGAGTGCCGAAGGGGTATGTATCCCTGGAGGCCGAAGGGCGGCGTGCCGTTGTGTCTGAATGGGCTATCGGAGTCGTTGCGGATGTCCTTGCCATGGGAACTCTGTATGAGTGGGCTGGAGGTCAGGCGAACCGGGAGGAAATGCGGGGGCGAGGTGCTGTATACGCCGTTGATTTACCGACTGATCCGCTAACACCGGTTGTGGTGCGGCGGAACAGCCACGGCGGTCTGTTGCGCAACCTCACGGGGGAATTTTTTCTGCTGCCGACCCGGGCACCCCGTGAGTTGGAGGTAACGTTACGGTTGACCGCCGCAGGCATAGCTACGCCGGAAGTGGTGGCCTATGGTGTCTACCCGGTGGCCGGTATCTCTGCCCGGTGTGATGTCATGACGAGACGGTTACCAACCGGTGGTGATGCACCAGCTCTCTGGGGGATGTATGATGAATCTGGGCGGGAGCGGACTATCGCTGCGATGGGGCGGCTGCTTACCTCACTGGGGGGGATTGGGGCGTACCACGGTGACCTGAACCTGAAAAATATCTATCTTGCCGAAACCGATGGCGAATTAACAGCTTTTCTGCTGGATGTGGACCGGGTGACTTTTCCCGGTGCCGATGCCGCCCACCGCAACTTTACCCGCTTGGCACGTTCCATCAGGAAGTGGCGCAACCGGTGGGGGCTTGATTTTACTGAGGATGCTTTGGCCCGACTGGCGGCCGCGACAGGGGAGAATTACCGATGCGAGTAGCAACAGAGCGGGTCTGTATTGTCATGATGAGTGCCGTAGGGGATACGGTGCATGTGCTGCCGGTTCTGCACGCCCTGAAAAGAGCCAATCCATCGATGAAGGTCACTTGGATCTTGCAACCGGGACCGGCCATGCTGGTTCGGGGACACCGGCTGGTGGATGAAATTATCCTCTTTGATAGAACCAAAGGCATGCGCGGCTTTCTTGACGTTCGGGAACAGCTGCGGCACCGTTCCTTCGATCTGCTCATCGGCCTACAGGTCTATTTTAAGGCAAATGTCGTAGCCTCCTTTGTGAATGCTCCGGTGAAGCTTGGTTTTGACTTTGCACGGGCCCGTGACCTCAACTGGCTGTTCACCACCCATCGTATTCCCCCCCATCCGATGCAACATGTTCAGGATCAGTACCTTGAGTTCTGTCAGTGGCTGGAGGCTCCGGCAGAACCGGTTACCTGGGGGCTTGGCCCCTGGAACGACGCGGAGCGTCAGTGGCAGAAAGCGTTCTACGCACCTCTGGAGCGACCGGCGGTGCCGATTGTTGTTGCCACCAGTAAGCTTCAAAAAAACTGGCTTCCGGAACGGTGGGCTCAGGTGTGTGACGCTCTGTACGCTGACTTCGGTCTGCAGCCGATCCTGGTGGGGGGGCGTTCCGCCGTTGAGGTGGAGTGCGAACGGGTTATCATGGAACAAGCCAGTCACAAGCCGTTGACCGCCCTCGGCAATGGCGGACTACGGGGGTTGGTAGGAATTCTGGATGGGGCGGCTCTGGTGATTTCACTTGATACGGGCCCGCTCCATATTACGGTGGCTCTTGATCGTCCAGTGATTTCCCTGATGGGGTATTCTAATCCAAAACGGGTTGGGCCGTACCGGAAATTTCAAGATCTGGTGGTGGATGTGTATGGTGAGCCGGGTGAAGATTACCCCGTTACCATGGAAAATCATTCCGATCGGATGTCCCGTATCTCAGCACAGGATGTGCTGGAAAAAGTACAGGTATGGCGATCAAACTACGACGGCTGAATCCGGGCATTTTCGTGAGGGATAGCAGCGATAACCCGCTGTAAAAGCTCATGAAGTACTTCCGGTTGCCCGATGGTCAGTTCAAGCTGCGTGAGGAGAAGACGTTCCCGCAGCTCCCCTGGGAGATCCTGCAATTTAACGCCGTCTTTTTCCGTTGTTACCAGAAAATCCGCTCCGTAGTAGTCGAGTGCGTCCTCGATCTTCTTCCGGTTTTCCCCCGTATAATCAGCATGATCAGGAAAAGAAATGGTGTGAATCAGCTCTAACCCTGCGCCCCGTAAGCTGGAAAAGAATGATTCGGGATCGGCAATGCCGGCAAAGGCGAGGAAGGTGCAACCATGGCAATGGGAAAAAGGTATCGGTTGGTGGTTGTCAAGGGGGAGCAGATTCACGATGGCGTGTCGAGCAGTGCAGGAGGGGATAGTGCTGACCGGTTGTGGTGCCACAGCGTTTCCGGGTGTCCGGGTGAATACCATCAAATCAGCCCGCTGGAGGGCGGACAGCGGTTCCCGCAATAGTCCGCCCGGCAGTGTCAAGCCGTTGCCGTAGGAATTCGTGTAGTCAAGCAGCAGAATATTGAGATCCCGATGGAGACGCAGGTGCTGGAAGCCGTCATCGAGCAGGAAGATGTCGGGCGAAAGCTGCTCAACCGCCAGCATGCCGGCGGCATAGCGGTCAGAACCGATGATCACCATGAGTCCCGGAACGGTTGAAGCCAGCAGATAGGGTTCGTCGCCGCATGCCGTTGCCTGTACCATGATGCTGGTGCCATCGCTGACCACGCAGCACTGCCCCTCCAGGGTGCCGCCGTACCCACGGGAGATGACGGCAACCCGATAGCCGGAGGCAATGAGATGGCGGGCTACCAGGGCGGTAGCCGGAGTTTTGCCGGTGCCGCCCACGGTGATGTTGCCGATGGAGATAACGGGACGCGGAAGCCGGAGCGTTGTAAGTATGCCGAACCGGTAGAAGAGACTTCGGATCAGTAGTACAGTCCCGTAGAGCCAGGAAAGGGGGGTGAGCAGCAGTAGAAAAAACTTGTCCCCTGTGGTTTGTCGGCTGCCTGAGGCCATTGCCCGCCAGTATGCGTGGTATGATGACGTCATGGGCTTTTTCAGTTCTCTGCCGCAACCGATGCTAGCATGGCAACCATTTCATCGTGGATCAGACCGTTACTGGCCACAATGCGGCCATCGAAGATACCGAAGGGGGAGCCGTCAAAGGCGGTGACTCTGCCCCCCGCTTCCTGCACCAGCAGAACACCGGCCGCCACATCCCACGGTTTCAGTTTGAGTTCCCAAAAACCATCCACTCTGCCCGCCGCCACGTAGGCCAGATCGAGTGCCGCTGCCCCGGCACGGCGGATCCCCTGGGCTCCCTTCTGAAAAGCAACGAAATTGGTAAAGTTGTTGGCCGGATCGGTGGCACAATCGTAAGGAAAACCGGTGGCCAGCAGTGCCCGCGGGAGGGAGGGCGTTTGTGATGCCGCGAGCCGGGTGCCATTCAGGAAAGCTCCGCCCCCCTTGGTGGCGGTGAACAGTTCGCCGTACACCGGATTATGGATAACACCGGCCACCAGATCGTGGTGGTACTCAAGGGCGATTGAAGAACAGAACCAGGGGAAGCCGTGGGCGTAGTTGGTGGTGCCATCCACCGGATCAATGATCCAGCGATAGCCGGAATTGCTAGGGGGGTACACCCCCTCTTCGGCAACAATGTCATGGTCGGGGAAGCGGGAGAGCAGGTGGGAGACGATGAGCCGTTCGGACTCCTTGTCAACCTCGGTCACCAGATCCTTCTCCCCCTTCATCTCTATGGTGAGCGCGGTGGTGAAACGGGCTTTTTGGTACTGCCCGGCGATCTGTGCCGCCGTGACTGCTTCCTCAAGGAAGCCTTGATACAATTCTTTGGATGTCATAATAAATAATCTCCAGAAATTCCTCACGGGAGAGGACGTTGTGTCATAGCTACAGATACCGAGCAATTATTTCCAGATGCCGTGCTGCGGCTCCGCCGTTATCCCGCAGCAGTTTGAGCCCATTCTGCCCCAGCACGCGGCGCAGTTCGGTGCTGGTGATCAGGGTCTGACAGGTGGTGGTCAATTCGTCGGGAGACTGAATCTGGACACCGGCACCATACTCCCGAACCAGTGTTTCAATCTCCCGGAAATTTGCCATATATGGGCCAAAAACAGACGGCACACCGACCGATGCCGGTTCAAGGAGGTTGTGTCCCCCAATTGGCACCAGACTGCCTCCGACAAAGGAAAAATCAGCCAGACGATACAGATCCATCATTTCACCAACGGTGTCTACCAGCAACACCTCACCAGTGCGGAGTGGCGTGTCATTTTCCTTCAGGGATGTTCTGAGGCGAAAGGGGAGTTCTGCCTGTTCAAGCAGTCCCCCGATGATACCACACCGCTCCGTGTGGCGTGGTACCAGCACGAGCAGCAGGTTGTCGAATTCCTCCCGCAGTTTCCGGTAGGTCGCAATGAGGAACGGTTCTTCACCTTCACGGCAGCTGCCGACGGTCCAGACACAGCTGGAGGCCGGAATGGCATAGCGGATGCGCAGCTCTGTGCGGTCGGTGTCATTGGTCGGTCGGGACGCAATATCATGTTTGAGATTCCCCGCCTCGTGAACAATGCTTCCAGCGGCTCCAATGGCGGTAATCCGGTTACATCCGGTGGCAGACTGCATGCAGATAGCCGAGAAACAGCGGAGTGCGGGACGGAAAAACCAGCCAAACGAGAGATACCGTTTGAAGGAGCGGTCTGAAATCCGCCCGTTGGCCAACAGGAGCGGGATGTTACGTCGTGCCGCCTCCCGGCAGAAGTTAGGCCAGATCTCCGTCTCCATGATGATGATAATGCGCGGTTTGACTGCGGAAAAGATGGCTTTAACCGAGGGGAGGAAATCAAAGGGGAAATAGAGGCAGAGGTCTATCTCGGGAAAGCGTTCCGCCGTTGTCTTGCCGGTTTCGGTGGTGCAGGTGACGACAAGGGCGTGGAGCGGGTAGCTGCTGCGGAGTGCCAGAAGCAGGGGGCGGGCGGCAATAATCTCGCCTACGGAGACGGCATGGAGCCAGATGACCGGACGATCCGCCACCGGTGCCAGCAGATGCTTTGCTACAAAACCGAAGCGTTCCGGGATTGCCAGGGGCCAGCCCCGTTTGAAGGAACGGTATATGTTGAACAGGAATACCGGAAGAACCAAAAACAGGGAAAGTATGTTGTAGATGGCATAAAACATCGGTCGATTAATCTTTCTGTGGCAGGGGATCGCTCCGGTCAAGCCCCATCAGGTAGCAGAGGGAAACCGCCAGCAGATGAACTATTCCCCACGCCCAGATGGTGTCGGTGAGAAAGTGTCCCCCCTGGGTGATGCGGGCAATACTCATGAGGAGCCCGAAAGCGATGCCTCCCCAGAGCCAGAGTCTGGCAGCTTGTGGTTTTCGCCTTCTCAGGACAAAGAAGGGGGCAGAAAGATAGAAGGCGGCCGACGAATGCCCCGAAGGGAAGGAACGCCCCTTGTGAGCAATCCCCTTTTGCCAGGGGTGAAGGAACTCCTTGGTGCCGCCGAGTTGCATGACCTCCCGGGGGCGGGGGCGTCCCCAGTATTCCTTGAACAGGGCATTGACCGTCAGTCCCGGTCCGATGACCAGCAGGAGAACGAGAAAAAGTCCCGGTTTCACCCAGTGACGTCGCTGCTGATAGATCCCCCCCGCGATGGCGGCAGCCAATCCGCAGCTCCCCATACCTATGGACGGTATACGATCAAGGAGGTAGAGACCATGCCATGGTTGCTGGTCGCCGATGGGCCATGCACCATTGATGTAGAAGAGTGAAGAAAGTTTCAGGTCGCCACCGGTAATGCCGATCAGCACGGTTACCAGGAACAGTAGTAGGGTGGGGATAAGAAAATCGCGAGTTTTACTGCTCATATGGGCTCTCCGGCACGTTTCCAGCGGCGGTGCAACCAGTACCAGTCGGCCGGATGGGCACAGACAAAATCTTCCAGATAGCGGGTTAACGCCTGGATGTCCCGATTAATGCCTGCTTCTGACCGGTCTCCGCAGAGCACGTACTCGGGATGGATGGTTATGGTGTGGCGAGTGCCGGAGCGATGACTGAAGAGTGGAACCAGCGGTACGCCGGTTTTATGGGCGATGATGGCCGGAGCCCTGTTTGCCCAGGCAGTTCTGCCGAGAAACTCCACCAATGCGCCATTGTTTTCAAATACCGCCTGGTCGGTCAGCATCCCGATAACACCATTCTGTTTGATAACGCCAAGTATGGGGCGTAACGCCGACTTGTTATAAATAATTTTATTGCCGTAACTCATGCGCATTTTTTCAACAACCGCGTGCAGATAGGGGTTGTTCTGATGACGGGCTACTGCCGAAACATTCTCACCGAACAACCGCTGAAACGATAATGAGACCAATTCCCAGTTGCCACAATGACCGCTGACTAAAATAAGCCCCTTCTCTTTGAGACGGGCCTGCCTGAAATGCTCCAGTCCGGAAACATCAATGGAGTCTATCAGCATATCCCCTTTGCCGTGGTAGAGCCGACATACTTCTACGATGGAAACGCCCAGATTCATGAAGGTGGCACGGGCGATCTCCTCCGCACTATTGAACTCCCCGGTCCAGGCCGGATGTTTCTGCATGAAGGGGAGGGACTGATTGATACTGTCGATGGCAATTTCCCGACGGGAATGGAGGACGTTGTAGAGAAAGCGTCCGGTATTCCTGCCGATGCGGAGCGATTGGGAGTAGGGAAGGGATGCCACACAGAGGGTGAACAGGGAGAATAGTGCGGCCTGGAGCCGCCAGATGATATCCTTCATGGGTGAGTACCATTCATCACTCCCTGCTGACTAAGGGAAACGGCCAGACGGGCAACCCGTGCCGATGCTCCCCCCTGCCCCAGTTTAGCCCGGATGGCGGCCAGTTTGTTGACTATCTCCCCCCGGTAGTTGGCGTTTGTCAGCAGTGAGGTGATTTCATCGGCAATTTCAGCTCCGTTTGCCTGCTCCTGAATCAGCTCCCGTACCACGGTTTCTCCGGCCACAATATTACAAAGGCCGATATTCGGCACTTTTATCAATCGTTTGGCCAACTGATAGGTAAGGGGGGATAGTTTGTAGATAATAACCAGGGGGGTACCCACCAGGGCAATTTCCAGGGTGACAGTGCCGGAAACCGAGATGACGGCGTCGCAGGCACGGATCATGTCATGAATGCGTTCCCGGGTGATAGTGACCGGCAGTGCCGCTTCCCGCAGGCGGGGCATGATGTCCTCTTCCGAAAGGGTGGAAGCCAGTGGCAGCAGAAACTGGATGTCAGGAAACCGCTCTTTAAGAAGGGTGGCAGCGGCAATGATTTCCGGTAGCAGCCGTTCGATCTCATTGCGGCGGCTGCCGGGAAAAAGACCGACGATCTTGTGTGTCGGATCCAGACCAAAGCTTTGGGCTGCTGTTGCCCGCTCCGTGGTAACGGTGACCAGATCGAGCAGGGGATGGCCGACAAAGGTAACCGGTACCCCGGCCTTTTCATAGAAGGGGGCTTCAAAGGGGAGGATGACCGCCATATGATCCACCAGACGGGCAATTTTGGTAACCCGTCCCCGACGCCAGGCCCAAATCTGGGGGCTGATATAATAGAGGACGGTGACGTTTCTCTTTTTGGCAATTTTAGCCAGGCGGAGATTGAAGCCGGGGTAATCGATCAGTATCAACAGGTCTGGCGGATCTTCGATAATTATCCGTTTTAACCGGTTAAAGGCGGAGGAAATCACATCAAAATGCTTGATAACCTCAACCAGACCGACAACCGCCATATCTGCTGAGTCAACCAGAGTCTCGACCCCCGCCTCACGCATCCGGGCACCGCCGATACCAAAGAAACGGCTCTCGGGTGCCAGTAAACGCACCTCCCTGACCAGGTCGGCACCGTAGATGTCACCGGAAGCCTCACCGGCAACCATCATAATGGTACGGGAATTCATCGACGCTCGATTCCCATTAGTCGGCTAACGCTTCCCGGATAGTTTGAGCCACCACACGTACTGACTCTTCCGGCATTTCGGGGTAAATGGGGAGCGACATGCAGCGACTCGCAACCTCTTCAGCAACCGGCAGGGACACGGTGGCACAGGCCTTGGCAAAGACATCCTGACGGTGCAGCGGGATCGGATAGTAGATGGCTGATGAAATCTGTTTTTCAGCCAGTTTTGCCATGATAACGTCCCGTCGGTCGGTCAGTAGGGTGTACTGGTGGTAGACATGGACGCCGTTGCCATCCTCATGGGGAACGGTGGCGATATCTCCTAGCAATTCGGAATAGAGGTGGGCTACCCGCCGCCGCCCGGCGGTGAATTCATCAATCTTGCGGAGTTTTACCCGCAGGATGGCTGCCTGAATGTCATCAAGTCGACTGTTGTAACCGATGATACTGTGGTGGTAACGAACGCGGCTGCCATGGTTGCGGAGTACCTTAAGCTGCTCCGCATCTTCTGCGCTGCCGCAGGTAATCAGGCCGCCATCGCCGTAGCACCCGAGGTTCTTACTGGGGAAAAAGCTGAAACAGCCGAAGGAACCGATGGTTCCGGTCATGGTGCCGCCGGTGGCCGCCCCGAAGGACTGGGCACAGTCCTCAATCAGCATCAGCTTGTGGGCGGTGCAGATGGCCGTAATGGCGGTCATGTCGGCCGGTTGGCCGAACAGGTGTACCGGAATAATAGCCTTTGTTCGGGGGGTAATTGCCTCCTCAATCAGCTTCGGATCAATGTTGAAGGTTTTCGGGTCAATATCCACATACACCGGTGTGGCACCAGCATAGCAGATCGCTTCGGCGGTGGCGATGAAGGTGAAGGGGGTGGTGATGACTTCGTCACCCGGTCCGATACCGGCCGCCAGGATGGCAAGCTGGAGTGCATCGGTGCCGGAGGCGCAGGAAACGGCATGACCGGCACCCAGATAGGCAGCGGTTTCCTTTTCAAAAGAGGTGACATTGGGGCCAAGGATAAACTGGGTGCTTTCGATGGCACCGAGAACCGCCTGATCAATCTCGGCTTTCAAAGCGTGATACTGGATTTTAAGATCAACCATCGGAATCATAGGGTTCTCCTGTCAAGGCTGAGATTGATTTTGAGTGCTGTTTCAAGTGCCATTCTACCGTCACGTCCACTTACCTGGGGCTCTTTGCCCTCCCGGATAGCGTCAAGAAAGGATTCGATTTCACTGCGGAGGGCATCCGCCTCATCCAGTTGCCGCTCGTCAACCTTGACGTTCGGGATGCCGGGGAAAAGTTCACCACTTCCCTGTTGAGCCACCAGTATCTTGCGATTCTGGAAGTCGAGCGTTATATACGCGTTGCGCTGGAAAATGCGCATTTTCCGTTCACTTTTCAAGCTGATTCTACTGGCTGTAACATTGGCCACACAGCCGTTTTTAAAGAGGATGCGGGCATTGGCGATATCTTCCTCGCCGGTGAAAACCGGTGCGCCGACGGCATCGACCCGCTCAACGGGAGATTTAACGATATGCTGGATTATTTCGATGTCATGGATCATTAAATCGAGAACCACATTGACGTCGGTGCCCCGTGGTTTAAAGGGGGCAATGCGCACCGATTCGATGAACAGCGGTTCCTGAAGCACACCGTCAAGTGCCTGAAGCACCGGGTTAAAGCGCTCAAGGTGTCCAACCTGAAACACGGCTCCGTTTTTCTCTGCCAGGGCAATTAATTCGTCGGCCTCTTCGATCGTCACCGTGATCGGTTTCTCGATCAGCACATGGATACCGGCAGAGAGAAAGTCACGGGCTACGGCAAAATGAAACTGAGTTGGCACGACAACGCTGACGGCGTCGACTTTGCCGATCAGCTCCCGGTGATCGGTAAAGGGGGTTGTGCCGAGGGCTACGGCAATCTGTTCAGCCCGTGCGGGATCATTATCAACCACCCCCACCAGTTCTACCGTGGGATTTTGTGCATATTTCTGGGCATGAAAATTCCCCAGATAGCCTACGCCGATGACCGCTGTTCTGAGCATACTCATCCTTTACAGAAGCCCCGCTGGGTTGAGTTGATAAACGCCAGCAGGTAATCAACTTCCGGACAATTGGTGATATTTTTCCTGATGCGGGCAATGGCGTCGGGCAGTTTCAGCTTGGCCATGAAAAGGGTTTTATAGGCACTTTTCAGGTTGGTGATGGACTCCTCAGAAAAACCGCGCCGTTTGAGACCGATCAGATTAAGACCACGCAGGCGGGCTTCACGGCGATCCGATGTTGCGATAGTGTAGGGAAGGATATCCATGGCGACCATGGTACCTCCTCCGACCATGGCATGGGCACCGATGCGGGAAAACTGGTGTACCGCCACCAGACCACCGATGATGACGTTGTCTTCAATCGTCACATGTCCGGCCAGGGTGGCCACGTTGGCCATGACGATATTGCTACCGACGACGCAGTCGTGAGCCACATGGGAGTAAGCCATGAAAAGGTTATTACTGCCGACGATGGTCTCGCCATGACCGGAGGCCGTACCGCGATGGATCGTGGCAAATTCCCTGACCATATTGCCATTGCCGAGGCGGGTCCAGCACTCTTCGCCATGATATTTGAGATCTTGTGGCGGGGCTCCGACGGAGGATTGGGGAAAAATCTTATTATCTTCGCCGAGTTCGGTCCAGTCTCCGATAACAGCATGGGCTCCGATGGTGGTTCCGGCTCCGATGGTGACGTGCTTGCCGATGATGGCATAGGGTCCTACCTCTACGCTTGATGCCAGTGTTGCCGTAGGGTCAATGAGTGCGGTCGGGTGGATCATGGTAGTTCTCCCGTATGATCCCTCAAAAAGGAGGGGATCAGAAAGTTATTTTGGTGAATCGGCAAAGGTTGCCTTCAAGTCCGCCTCGGTTACCAGGGTATCACCCACAAAGGCCTTGCCTGCAACACCCCAGATGCCCCGCCTGTTCATGGTCGTTACAACCTCGATCCGGAGCTGATCGCCGGGGGTGACCGGTTTTCGGAAGCGGGCATTGTCGATGGCCATGAAATAGGTGACCTTGGCGCGGGTCACTTCATCGGAGGCCAGATAGGCCATGATACCGGCTACCTGGGCCATTGCCTCAATAATCAAAACTCCCGGCATGACCGGATGGCCGGGAAAATGCCCCTGGAAACACGGTTCATTGATGGTGACATTCTTAATGCCGACACACCGCTTCCCCTGCTCAACTTCAACTATTTTGTCCACCATGAGAAACGGGTAGCGGTGGGGAAGGATTTTCATTATTTCATTGATATCCAGTTGCATATTACCTCTCCTGAGTGGCTTGGTTCAAGCGGGATTCAAGCTCTGCAATCCGTTTTTCGAGGGACGCTATGGTCTTTTTCATTTCGGGCAGGCGGGGGACTACCATTGCCGATTTCAACCACTCCCTGTGGGGCATGGTCGGTGTTCCGCTGTACGCTGCGTTGGCTGCCAGAGAGCTCGGTACACCGGACTGGGCACCAACAAGTACGTTGTCACCGATGGTGAGATGGCCGGCAACACCGACCTGTCCGGCCAGGGTGACATGGTTGCCTATTGTGGCACTGCCCGAAATGCCGACCTGGGAGACGATCATACAGTCTTCACCAATTTTGCAGTTATGGGCAATCTGTACCAGATTATCCAACTTTGTGCCGCGCCCGATGCGGGTAACTTCAATGGCGGCACGATCTATACAGCTATTGGCACCGATTTCAACCTCATCATCAAGAACCACAATGCCGATCTGGGGGATGGGATAATAGGAGGCTCCATCCGGTGCATAGCCGAAACCATCGGAGCCGATCACGGCACCGGGCTGGAGAACGCAGCGATTACCGACCCGGCAGCGCTCTCTAATGACGGCGGTGGCGTGGATGGTGCAATTCTCACCAATAACGACATCGTCATAGATGACAGCCCCCGGATACACAACAGAGCCGGCACCGACCACGGCACGCTTGCCGACGAAAGCACCCGGATAGATGGTGGCTCCTTTGGCAATGGTTGCCGACTCATCGACAACCGCCAGCGGCAGCACTCCCAGAACTTCGTGGGGGGTGGTATAGAAGAGGGTCAACAGCTTGGCAAAACAGAGGTAGGGGTTGGCCACCTGAATGGCACATTTATCAAAACGCTCCGCTCCTGCGGCCATAAGGACGGCACCGGCGGCTGTGTCTGCCACCTTCGAGGCATACTTGGGGTTGGCTAGAAAAGTAAGTTCACCCGGTTTGGCGGTTTCAAGGCTGCCAAGTCCGCTGATGGTGACGGTTCCGTCTCCCAACACGACGCCGCCGAGCAGCTCTGCAAGTTCACTAACGGTGTAGGTACGTGCCATGGCTTACTTCTTTCTGCTGCTGCTGTTATACAGCTTTAAGACTTCTTCAGTCAGGTCGGCAGATTCATTGACATAGAGCATGCCTTCATTTTTGACAAAAATAAAGGTATACCCCTGCTGACTCCCATACTCCTTAATGACCTTTTCCATCCCCTCAAGGATCTTGCGGGTCAACTCCTCATCCTTACCCTGCAACTCTTCCTGGGCATCCTTAGTAAAGCGCTGAAAATCCTTAAGCTTGTTTTGATATTCCTTCTCCCGGGTGCTGCGTGCGGAGTCGGACAGGAGAGCCGCCTGTTTCTCAAGTTCTTCCTTGAGTTTCTTCAGCTCTTCCTGTTTTACATTGATCTCTTCCTGATACTTTTTGACTTTTGCAGCCAGTTGTTCTTTGGCCACCTTGCCGGCATCAGAGCCGTTGAGAGCGCGCTGCATGTCAATGTAGCCGAGTTTCATGTCAGCTGCACAGACCGATGTGGACGCAATACAGACCGCTAATAATCCTACCAAAAATCCCCGTTTCATGAAAATAATCTCCTTTAGTTGTTATGGGCAGTCAGCCCCTTTCGTTTCGTGTGAATTAGAACATGGTGCCAAAGCTAAATTCCAGTCGTCCCGATTTACTGTCGATGTCGGGGCGTGGATTGATCGGTATGCCGTACTCCAGACGGAGTGGGCCGATGGGGGATGCCCAGCGGATACCGAAACCATAGCTGGTCAGCATGGTGTCAAACAGTTGTGATGTCTCATTAAATGAATTGCCATAGTCAAAAAAGAGCACACCTTTAAGGCCGACTTCGGAAACCAGCGGGAAGGTCAGTTCCGCATTGCCGGCGACTTCGTTGCTCCCCCCCAGGAATACCTGCTGGTTGGATTCGTTGTTGGTAATATCCGTCACGGTTTGATTACGAACCGGTGATACGGTGCGCAGCTTATAACCGCAGAGATTGATGCCTCCAAGGTAGAACTTCTCATCTATCGGCACCGGTTTACCCACATCCATGATGGTGCCCAGGGTCAGTTTAGTCGAAAAACGGAGCTTTTTGTAGAGTGGATAGAAGTAGGTATTATCCACTATGGCACGGGAAAATTTGTTATCCCCCCCCAGACCGGCGTATTCAAGGGAGAAGGAGTTTATCATGCCGGTGGATGGATCAATCCGGTAATCCGTATTGTTATGGGTGATACTGGTGTAAATGGAGCTGGTTGTTGTTTTGTCAAGCGGATATGCATTATTAGTGTCAAAATCATGGAGTTGTTGATAGGCGGTGCTTGGACTGAAGAGTTCCTTAAATTCAAGCTTGTACATGACAAAGGTGCCGACATTATCGGAAACCGGGTAGCCTCCTTTGATATCGGCACCGGTGAGACGACGGGTGTAATCGGTGTAGACCCTTTCAGAGCGGTAGATATCGCCACCTAGGGTCCATTTGGTATCCATGAAATAGGGATCGGTCAACCCCAGTGAATAGGTTTGTGATGTTTTGCCGAAGGCGCCAGAAAGGTTGGCCCGTAACCCCAGTCCCAAAAAATTACTCTGCTGTATGGAACCCTGAACAATGGCACCGTCAAGGGAACTGTAGCCGCCCCCGATACTAAAGGAACCGGTCGGTTTCTCCTTGACATCTACGGTAACGTTGAGTTTGTCGGAGCTACTTCCCTTGGCAGTGGCAATGTTCGCTTCCTCAAAAAAACCGAGATTCATGAGGTTTTGTTTACTTCGCTTTAAACCGGTGGAGTTGGAGAGGCCGGTCTCGCTGACTCGCATCTCACGTCTGATAACCTTGTCGCGGGTCTTGGGGTTTCCGGCGATGCTGATCCGCTCGATGGAGACCAGTTCCCCTTTCTCCACATCAAAGGTCAAGTCGATGAGTTTTTTTTCTGCATCAAGGCGGGACAGGGGATTGACCGTTGCGTAGGCATAGCCCTTGTCACCGTATACGTCGGTCAGTGTGCCGATGTCGCTACGGAGGAGGGAACGGTTGAAGACTTCTCCCACTTCGCTTTTGAGCTTCTTACGCAGGTCAGCCTCCGGTTCCAGTAGGTCATTCTTGAAAGCAATGGTACCGAGACGGAACTGTTCCCCTTCGGTAACACCGATAGTCACCGTCAGGAAGCTTTTTGTCTCATCAAGTTTAACTACCGGTTCACCAACTTTAACATTGATATAACCGTTATTAAGATAGTGATCCGAAAGGAGCAGTGCGTCATTTTTGAGCACTTCTTCCTTATAGGTTCCGGCACCGGTCAACCAGGAAAAAAACCATTTTTCTTTAGTCTCCATCACCTTCTGCAATTTACTGCTGCTGAACGCTTTGATGCCATCGAAGTCGATGGATCTAATGAGGATTTTATCCCCCTCGGTGACCTTGAGCAGCACGGTAAGTTCAGTGGCAGATTTCTTTTTGACGTCAACGTCTACCTCGGCCAGGTAATACCCCTCATCGCCGTAGAGTTTTTTGATTTTAGCCACGCTTTTTGCCACATCTTTTGTGGATAAGATTGAGTTCTGCCGAAACTCCAGGGCTTCTTTCAATTTCTCAGTGGTGATTTCCTTGTTGCCTTCAAAGGTGATGTCACGGACGATCGGTTTTTCAAGCACGGAAAAAATCAACACCGGCCCTTTGGCGGATTCTTCCTTCAAGGTTTGTACATCCTGAAAATGCCCCATTTTATAAAGGGCACGAATATCCTGATCCGTCTTGTCTTCGGAAAGCATATCACCGGCATGCAGTTTTACCGTATTTAAAATCGCCGCCGTATCGATACGCTTGTTTCCCTGAATTCTGATCTCTGCCAGCTTTTCTCCTTCAGCCAGGGCTGAAGTTGCATGCAAGAGCAGTGCAAGAGATAACAGTGAAGCGGTACCGATGCACCGGAGGGGCTGTTTCTTGAAAATCACGAAGTCTTCTCCACCCGGCCATCGAGGAGATGAATGGTGCTCCCCATGGCCGCTGCAAGTTGTTCATTATGGGTTACCACAACCAACGTCAAGCCTCTTTTAAGCTGTAATCCGGTCAGCATGCCATGGATGCCCTCACTGGTTTTCATGTCCAGATTTCCGGTCGGTTCGTCTGCAAGCAGCAGTGCCGGTTCCCGTGTCAGTGCCCGGGCGATGGCTACCCGCTGTTGCTCTCCGCCGGAAAGTTCCCCCGGACGGTGGGTCATACGTGCGGCAAGACCTACATCTTCCAGAAGGGATACCGCCGTATCATAGGCCTGCTTACGGGGAACCCTGCCGATAAGGGCGGGCATCATGACGTTCTCAAGGGCGGTGAATTCCGGCAGCAGATGGTGAAACTGAAAAACAAAGCCGATGCTGAGATTTCTGAAGTCAGCCAGCTGTCGATCATTCTTTTTGAAAATATTGTCGCCGCGAAAATGGACGCTGCCGGAAGAGGGCCGATCAAGGGCACCAAGCAGGTGCAGCAGGGTGCTCTTACCGGCTCCCGATGCCCCCACCAGTGCGGTAGTCGTCCCCTCCTGAAGGGTGAGGTCGATGCCTTTCAGCACTTCTAGCCGGTTGGAACCGGTGTCATAGGTTTTACAGAGGCCACGGACTTCGAGAAGATTACTCATAACGGAGCGCCTCCGCCGGGAGCATGCGGGAAGCCTGCCATGCTGGGTAGATGGTAGCCAGGAAGGAGATCAGTACGGCGGTAATCGAAATGAGTACCACATCCGATTGAACCACCAACGAGGGGAAATGATCCAGGTAGTAGATGTCCTTACTAAAAAAGTCCTGTCCGGTGACTTTCTGGATAAACGAAATGATCGGTTCCAGATTACGAGCGATAAGCAATCCCGAGCTCACCCCTGCCACGGTACCGATAATGCCGATGATTAAGCCTTCGAGGATAAATATTTTCATGATACTGCCGGAGGTAGCTCCCATGGATTTAAGGATGGCAATGTCTCTGGTCTTTTCCATGACCACCATGAAGAGGGTGGAGGCGATGCCAAAGGCGGCCACCAGTACAATCAACGTCAGGATGATGAACATGACCACTTTTTCCGTCTTGAGGGCAAAGAGAATATTCTTGTTCATCTGCATCCAGTCACGGGCTGAGTAGCTACGCCCCATGGTGCTGTTGATGACGCGCACCAGGTCGCCGGTATGATAGACATCAGCCACTTTCAGCTGGATACCGGTGACCGTGTCATCCAGATCGAAAAACTGCTGGGCCTGCCGCAGGCTCACATAGGCCAACGTTGAGTCATATTCGAACATGCCGGTATTGAAAATACCAGTGATTCTGAATTGTTTCATGCGGGGCATCATGCCGAGGGGGGTCAGGTTGCCGGTTGGTGAAATAACATTAACCTTGTCGCCAAGGAACAGGCCGAGATGTTTTGCCAATTCTTTGCCAACCATCAGACCGGGAAGCGTATCGCCGCTCTTGAAAGTAAAGTTATCAATGTCTTCCAGGCTCCCTTCAACAATGGTTTTGCTGAGGCGGGTAACCTGCTGATCGGTCACAACGTCGATACCCCGCAGAACCACACCGGACACATTCTTTCCCGACGAGAGCATCACCTGATTGTAGATGAAAGGGGTAGCGGCCTGTACCCCTTTCAGTTTTTTCAGCTGTTCCATAATCGGGCGGTAGTTGTCCATGGCTGCACCGTTGGAGGTGACGACGACATGGGCATTAGTGCCAAGAATTTTTTCTTTCAGGTCGTCTTCAAAGCCGGTCATGACCGCCAGTACGACAATCAGAGCCATGACACCCAGAGCCACTCCTGCGGTGGAGATAAAGGTGATTATGGAGATAAAAGTAGATTTACGCTTTGCTTTTAAATAGCGTAAACCGATGAGCAGTTCAAATGGCATAGCTTATTTTACTTCCTTACGCAGTTGGGGAAAGAGGATGACGTCACGGATTGACGGTGAGTCGGTCAACAGCATAACCAGTCGATCAATGCCGATACCTTCACCGGCCGTTGGCGGAAGACCGTATTCAAGGGCACGAACGTAATCCTCATCCATATAGTGGGCCTCTTCATCACCTTTGTCCTTCTCGGCGACCTGGGCCAGGAAACGTCCTTTCTGGTCGATGGGGTCATTTAACTCCGAGAAGGCGTTGGCGATTTCACGGCCACCGATAATCAGCTCGAAACGATCCACAATATCCGGATTCAGGTCGTTCTTGCGGGAGAGCGGTGAAACCTCGGTCGGATAGGCGGTAATGAAGGTGGGCTGAATGAGCTTGTGTTCGGCAACCTCTTCAAAAATCTCCATCACCAGCTTGCCGTAGCTGATATTTTCCGGCAGATTCAGGCCGATACTCCGGGCGTAGGAATAGGCCAGATCACGATCATCAATCTGAGCAGCTTCCACATCGCCATATTCAAGAATTGCATCACGAACCGTCAGCCGTTTCCAGGGTCGCTGGAAACTGATATCAAGCCCCTGATTAGTGAAGTCCAGAGTGCCAAGGATATCTTGAGCCACATGGCAGAACAGCTCTTCGGTGAAGTCCATCAAATCCTCGTAGGTTGCATAGGCCTGATAGAACTCCATCATGGTGAATTCGGGATTGTGACGAACCGAAATCCCCTCGTTCCGGAAGTTACGGTTGATTTCAAATACCCGGTCAAGTCCACCGACGACCAGACGTTTCAGGTACAATTCGGGGGCAATGCGGAGATATAACTCCATGTCCAGGGTGTTATGGTGGGTAATAAACGGTCTGGCGGCGGCACCCCCCGGAATCTGGTGCATCATGGGGGTTTCCACTTCCAGGAAATCACGGCCGGCCATGAAGCTTCGAATCAGGTTGACGATGCGCGAACGCTTGATAAAAATCTCGCGGGCATCGGGGTTGACAATCAGGTCAACATAGCGTTGCCGATAACGGGTCTCCACATCGGTCAGGCCATGGAACTTTTCTGGCAGCGGTAGCAGGGATTTCACCAGCAGACGAATCATCCGCACATGGAGGGACAGTTCGCCGGTTTTGGTGCGGAAGGGGTACCCCTCGGCACCGACGATGTCGCCAATATCGAATGATTCAAAGGCCGCAAATGCCTCTTCGCCGATTTCATCTTTCTTTATATAGAGCTGGAGTCGCCCCTTGCGATCCTGAAGTTGGATAAAAGCAGCTTTGCCGAAGGACCTCCGTGCCAGTATACGCCCGGCGACCCGTATGGTGACATCGGAAGCGTCGAGTTGCTCCACATTCCCATAGAGGGCGGTCAGGTCTGCGGAAGTGTGTTCGGGTTTAAAATCATTGGGATAGGGGTTAATACCCGCTTCCCAGAGGGCGTCAACCTTGCGGCGTCTCTGTAACAGCAGTTCACTTAGTTCTTCCATGGTGGTAATTCAACCTTTCACTACAAATATGAGTCAGGTAAAACAAGCTGTTAAAAGTATCTGCTCAATACCGGCACGTCAAGCAAAAAAGGGGGCACCGGCTTCATAAGGGATAAACAACAATGGTGCCCCCTACTTCACCCGAAAGATCGTGTTGCTCTTGGTGTCACACACAGAGAGACTGGTGCCATCGGTGGTAAGTCCGAGGGGGGCAGTGGAGTCAGTTGTGCTGTCAACCAGGGTTGTCACTTTATAAGTAGGTTCAGATAGATTATTTAAATTAATTTTTCTGATAAAATAACGATATTTGCTATTTACAATGTAAAATTCAGTGATGAAAAGGGAGCTTCCATCGGTGGTAATGCCCTTTGGCTGGTAGAACAGTGCCTCTGTGCCGATGCCGTCTAGTACGCTAACCGCCCCCGCCGGGTTGCCGGCGATGGTGGTTACAGTGGCGTCTTGAATGCCGATTTTACGGATTGTCCGGTTATAGACATCGGAAACGTAGAGATTCGTGCCATCGGTGGTTATGTAGCCCACTCCGTTGAAGCGGGCATTAGTCTGAACACCGTCGGCATTTCCGGGCTGGAGTGGTGTACCGGCATGGGTAAGCACGGCAAAGCCATTTATTTTGATGCTTCGAATGGTGGCGTTGCCGTAATCGGTCACAAAGAGGTGATAGCCGTCGGTTGTGATGCCGATGGGGTGGTTAAAGAGCACGAGCGTGGGGTCGGTTGAATCAACATATCCGGACAGTCCCAGCGGACTGCCGATGGTGGCAACCACCAGGTTAGAAGTGAGATCGTAGACAAGGATCGTATTGTAGCCGGAATTGACGATATACAACTTTTTCCCATCAGTGGTGATTCCTGAAGGATAATTAAGGCTCAGATTCGGTAACGTACTGACATGCCCATTTGCTGCGATCATGCGGATTCTGTTATTCAGAGCATCGGCAACGTAGAAATTCTCGCCGTCGGTGGTAATGTCGGTTGGGTGATTGAAAAGTGCCGGGCCGGCATTGCTGGTACTATAATCGCTAAAACCGCCACTGCCGGACACACCAAAGGCGGTTGACACCGAATAGTTGGCAAACTTTGCGGAGATTACCGAGCTCTTTTGAATGGAACCACCCATAAGGCGTCCCCGCGGGGTGGGGGGGTGGGCGGTTGAGTACGATTGCAGTGCCGTTGCCGTGTCCGTTTTTGAAACGACCGCAGGCGACCCGCTGCTGCTGCAGGCCGTCAGGAGTGCGGCACAGAGAATGCCGCAGAGGTACCGTAAAAATGTATGCACATCAAGCTCCAGATTATGGGGTGGTTAGGGGGTCTCAACAATCTTTTTTGCACGTCGTAGCCGTGGTGCCGCTTTTTTGGCAACGGGCTCTCCGGCTACTTCCGCCGTAACTTCGGCTGGAACCTTTGCTTCAGATTCCACCACCGGTGCCACCAGAGCTTTTTTAGCCGGGGCACGGCGACGGGGTTTTACGGCTTCCACAACGGGCTCTTCGGGAACCGGCACTACCGGCACCGGTTCGACGGCAACCGTTTCTACCGTTTCTGCCGGTGCTGCTGCCGCTTTTTTCTTGCGGGGTGTACGGGATTTCTTCGGTTTGCTCACCGGTGCCGGAGCCTCCGGCTGCTCTTCCCTCGCCGGTTCATCCTCCTGAAGCTGCTCCTGAACGACCGGAGAGGGGAGTGTCTCCTCAGTCGGCTCTTCAACAGTAACTGTTTCCGAAGTATCAGCGGTGACTTCACCCTCTTTATGCCCCTTGCTGCGATTTCTGCGCCGTTTGCGTTTTTTGGGTTTACTGCCCGGTTCTTCCGCACCCTCCTGGGGCAGATTCGCCTCGGTGGCGTCGTCCTCAGTAGTGACGTCAGTATTGTCAGACTCCTCAATGGACGTGGTGGAGGTAGTTTCATCGTCACTTTCGGTCAGCTCTGTCACCGGGTTTGCCGCTCCCTCACCGGTGGTCTTCTTTTTCTTCTTACGGCGTTTGCGTTTTTTACCGGCCTCACCGGCTGTGGCTGTTCCCTCGGTTGGCTGCTCTTCGGCGGAAACCGTCGGAGCGGGCAGGGGGACGGGAGCTGCCGGTTTGTGAGCCTCTTCGGCCTCTGCCTCACTTTTGAGGACATCCTCCATATGGGGTTTTTCCCGCTTGACAATTTCCAACTCAAGCTGATTAAGGAGGAAGGAGGTTTTGCCCTTAACGGTTACTTCTATTTCATAATCGTTCTCAATCTGGGTCAACTCCCGTTTCTTACGGTTGAGCAAGTAGTAGGCGACTTCCAGCGGCAGCCCTCCCCGCACTTCACCAACGGTACCCTTGGCGGCGGCAGCATGAACCTTGCGGAGGAACGATACGGCCATGGCTTCGACCGACTTAACTTTGCCCCGTCCTTCGCAGTGGGGACATTCCAGATGGATTGCGTCATTAAGGGTTTTGGCGATACGTTGCCGTGACATCTCCATGATGCCAAACTCCGAAATCCGTCCCAGGTTGACCCGTGCCTTATCCATCTTGAGTGCCTGTTTGAGGGTTTTCTCTACGTCATAGTTATGCTTTTTCTCGCGCATGTCGATAAAATCTATGACAATGAGCCCCCCCAGGTCACGGAGGCGAAGTTGACGGGCAACCTCTTCAGCCGCTTCCATGTTGGTTCGGAAGGCGGTGTCTTCGATGCCCCGCTCACCGCTGGTTTTTCCGGAGTTGACGTCGATGGAGACCAGGGCTTCAGTTGGCTCAATAATCAGCGACCCCCCCGATGGCAGGGGTACCCGCTTTTCATAGATCTGGTCAATCTGCTCTTCCAGTTGGAAACGTGAAAAAATCGGCCGTTTTTCCTTGTGCAGTTTGACCCGTTTTTCACAGGCCGGCATGGTGTCCCGGAAGAATTCCTTGGCTTCCCGGTAGGCATCCTTGCTGTCCACCAGCACTTCGTCAATGCCGTCGGAAAAGTAGTCTCGAATGGTGCGGATAATCAGGCCGCTGTCCCGGTAAATCTCTCCGGCATTCTTGATCTCGGAGGCCTTTGTTTTTATCGACCCGTACAGGTCAAGCAGGTTGGAAAAATCCTTGTGAAGTTCTTCCGGCGCCCGTCCTACCGCTTCCGTCCGGATAATGTAGCCGATTCCCTCCGGGATATTCATGCCGGCGACGATTTCCTTGAGCCCCTTGCGTACCCCCTCCTGTTCGACCTTGCGGGAGATACCGGTGGAGTCACTTCCCGGCATGATGACCATGTAACGTCCCGGCAGGGAGAGGTAGCTGGTAAGGGCGGAGCCTTTGTTGTCCCGCTCATCCTTCTCAACCTGCACCACCAGTTCCTGGCCACGGCGGAGGACTTCCTGGATACGGGGGCGTCTTTTGCGCTGTTCCTCCGGAATATCTTCACGCCATTCCCAGTAGTCCGGGTGCAGTTCACCGATCTGAAGAAAGCCCGGTTTAGCCCGGCCAATGTCGATAAATGCGGCTTGTAAGCCCGGCTCAACCCGTAACACGACCCCTTTGTAAATATTGCCTTTGATCTGTTCCTTGCCGCTGATCTCAATATTCAATTCCATCAGGCGTCCGTCATGGACAATTGCCACCCTGGTTTCTTCGGGGTGCATGACATTTATCAGCATTTTCTTGCTTACGGGTGAACTCATATGGGTAATAACCTTTCAGATTGCAGGTAGAAATTGACGAGAATATTCATAACTGATGAATTATATATCTTTTGTCACTGAATGCAAAAGAAAAAGGCGGTACGGGTCTAATCCCGTACCGCCAAGAGGGTAAAACGTGTGTAACGAACTACATCATTTTAGCCAGAAGCGGCACAATCAGCAGGGAAACAATGTTGATAATCTTGATCATCGGGTTAACGGCAGGGCCGGCGGTATCCTTGTAGGGGTCGCCAACCGTATCACCGGTAACGGCTGCCTTGTGGGCTTCGCCACCTTTGCCGCCATGGTGTCCGTCTTCGATGTATTTTTTAGCATTGTCCCAGGCACCACCACCGGTTGTCATGGAGATGGCCACGAAAATACCAGTCACGATGGTACCGACGATCACGCCACCCAGTGCCTTAGGGCCGAGGGTGAAGCCGACGATAACCGGTGCCAGAATAGGAATAAGACCTGGAATAACCATTTCTTTGAGAGCGGTTTTGGTTACGATATCAACACAGGCAGCGTAGTCCGGCTTGCCGGTGCCTTCCATAATGCCCTTGATTTCACGGAACTGACGACGAACTTCAACAACAACAGCACCACCAGCCTTGCCAACCGCTTCCATGCACTGGGCAGCGAAGTAGTAGGGGAGCATACCGCCGATAAAGAGGCCGACAATGATGTAGGGGTCAGACAGGTCAAAGGTGATCGCTTTGCCGGCCAGTTTGAGCTCGTCAACATAGGAGGTGAAGAGAATAACGGCGGCCAGACCGGCGGAGCCGATGGCATACCCTTTGGTGACCGCTTTTGTGGTGTTACCGACCGCATCGAGTGGATCGGTGACGGCACGAACCGATTCATCTAATTCGGCCATTTCAGCAATACCACCGGCGTTGTCGGTGATGGGGCCATAGGCATCCATGGCGACAACGATACCGGTCAGTGACAACATTGAAACTGCTGCGATGGCGATACCGTACACTCCGGCACACTGGAAGGAGATGATGATGCCGGCTGCGATGACGATAACCGGAGCCGCCGTTGCTTTCATGGAAACGCCGAGTCCGGCGATAACGTTCGTGCCGTGGCCGGTGGTGGACGCCTGGGCGATATGCTGAACCGGAGCATATTCGGTCGATGTGTAATATTCCGTGATCCAGAAGATGGCGCCGGTTACGGCGAGACCTACCAGGGCGGAGATGAAAATGTTCATTGCCGAGTAGCCGGTGGGGTTGCCAACAGGGAACATCTGTACTGTGACAAAGTAGAAAGCGATACAGGCAATGACCGCAGAAGCGATAAGCCCTTTGTAGAGAGCCGGCATGATCTTGCCGCTGGCACCCAGCTTAACAAAGTAGGTTCCGATGATGGAGGCGATGATGGAGATACCGCCAAGGATCAGCGGATAGCTGACCGCGCCGGAAAAATTGTTAAAGGCCATAGCGCCAAGCAGCATGGCGGCAATCAGGGTTACGGCATAGGTTTCAAAAAGGTCGGCAGCCATACCAGCGCAGTCACCCACGTTGTCACCGACGTTATCGGCAATAACGGCAGGGTTGCGGGGGTCATCTTCCGGGATTCCGGCTTCAACCTTACCGACCAAGTCGGCACCGACGTCAGCACCTTTGGTGAAAATACCACCACCAAGACGGGCGAAAATCGAGATGAGCGAACCGCCGAAGCCGAGGCCAACCAGCTGACTGACCACTTCTTTGATCGGAGCATCGGGCATTAACTTAAGAAGAACCATATAGTAGCCGGCCACGCCAAGAAGGCCCAGACCAACCACCAGCATGCCGGTGATGGCACCCCCCTTGAAAGCAACGTTGAGGGCGGTGGTAATGCCGCTCTTGGCCGCTTCGGTGGTGCGTACGTTGGCTCGAACGGAGACAAACATGCCGATAAAGCCGGTTAGACCGGAAAAGAGGGCACCGACGGCGAAGCCGACGGCCGTTTTAGCACCGAGGGTTGCCAGCAGGGCGATAAACATAACAACACCTACGGCGGCAATGATGGTATACTGACGCTTCATATACGCGCCGGCACCCTCCTGAATTGCTGCCGCAATCTGTTTCATTCGGTCATTACCCTGGGGCAGGCCAAGAATCCACTTGGCTGTGATCAGGCCGTAGGCTACGGCGGCTGCGGCACAGGCCAGGGCAAAAACAATTGCATACTGTTCCATTTTACATTTCCTCCTGTTGAATTTATTGCAACGATTTAATTTGTGGTGCCGATGACAACGGTGAAGCCTAAACCGATAGAGAGTTAATGGAATATTGTCGGTTTGTCAAGCGTAAATGACTGTTTCATAGCCCCAACTACGGGCATTTTACCACTTCCTGTGTGACTGACTCTTGTCAACCGGTACAACACATGGTATATCTGCCCATTATCGCCTGAACAGGAGATGCAAATGAGATATGTAAAGATTGTTGTACTGTTGTTGGTGTCACTTCTGTCCGGATGTGCCACCCAAAGTGCCCTTGAGACTACCCGTTTTGACGTGGAAGCCATCAATAGCCGCCTTGCTGCCATTACCCGCGATCTTACCAACCTTCGGGATGAGTCGAAAGTAAGTGCCGGTTCTATCGCAAAGGAGATGAAGGCGGACATCGCCTCCCTCAGGAAGCTGTCGGCGGACACCCAGGCTAATCTGGACAGTACCAAAAGCGATATGCAACAGCTTTCAGGTAAGGCTGATGATGCCGTTCTTGCAGTGAAAAAACCTTCTGAGGATCTTGCCCGGTATCAGGAAGATGCGGATAAGCGGATTATAGCCCTTGAAGAGCGTATTTTGAAGCAGCAGGGACAGCTTGACACACTCACCAAAAAAGTAACTGAACTGGCGAAAATTAAGCGGGAGGAACCGTCTCCCCCCCCTTCCGCCGATGCTCCCTATCTGAAGGGGCTTGATCTGTTAAAGGTGGGTGAGGTGGCAGCCGCCCGCGATCAATTCACCCGGTTTCTTGAGCAGAACCCCAAGCATGAATTGGCAGCCAACGCCCACTACTGGATTGGTGAAACCTACTATACGGAAAAGAGTTTTGAATCGGCCATCCTCTCCTATCAAGAGGTTATCAAGAGTTTCCCCGGTAAGGACAAGGTGGTTGCCGCCATGCTGAAGCAGGCCATGGCATTTAACGAAATAAACGATCCCAAGAGCGCTAAATTTGTGCTGAAAAAACTCGTCGAGGGTTTTCCGAAAAGTGAGGAAGCCAAGAAGGCAAAAGATCTGCTGAAAGACATCAAATAACTCAGTTGTATAACTGCTGTCGGACTATCATTATTCATAATTATCGCCCGGTGAAGGTAGCAATTTTAATTTATTATACCTTTGCTGGGCGATAATTTTGTCTTTGTTTCCCAGGTGAGACTACAAAACCCCTTTCGTTGACATGACCCCTACCACACGGGGATCCATCTGGCTGGCCGTGTCGAGAGCCCGTGCCACCGCCTTGAAGCAGGCTTCGATGATGTGGTGAATGTTGTCTCCGTACATGACATTCATGTGCAGATTGAGTCCGCAGTGGTTGGTGAATGCCTGGAAAAACTCCCGAGCCAGCTCCACATCAAATTCTCCAACTTTAACCTTTGGCAGGGCAACGTGGTACACCAGATAGGGGCGACCGGAGATGTCAACGGCAACACTGGCCAGGGTTTCATCCATGGGAACAGTGGCCTGACCATAGCGGCGGATGCCTTTTTTATCGCCAAGGGCCTGCTTGAAGGCTTCACCAAGGACAATGCCGATATCCTCGACGGTATGGTGGAAGTCGATGTCGGTGTCCCCCGTGGCTGTCACCTCTAGGTCGAAAAGGCCATGGCGGGCGAAGAGATTGAGCATATGGTTGAGAAAGGGGACGGGAGTGCTGACGGTGCCGAGACCCGTTCCATCTATGGTGAGTGCAAGCTTTATTTGTGTTTCCTGAGTATTCCGTTCAATTGCAGCGGTACGTGACATGGGTAAGTCTCCCTTGGGGGGCGGTTGACAGGATCAGCCGATCTCTGTTATGGCGGCCAGCGTTGTTTCCATCTCCTGCCGGGTGCCGATGGAAATTCTCAGACCGTGGCAGAGTATGGGATCGGAAAAATGTCGAACCAGAATCTTGCGGGCAAATAACCCCTCATATATCCTGACACCGTTGCGGTCGGGAGGGGAGGCGAATAGATAGTTTCCCTGTGACGGAATGACGTGGTAGCCACGGGTGCGGAGTTCGCTGGCAAACCATTCACGGGTCTCCCGAATCTTGTTGCAACAGTCACGGAGATACTCCTGATCGCCGAGGGCGGCAACGCAGGCTGCTTGTGCCAGACGATCAAGGTTGTAATGATCGCGTATCTTGTCGAGGGCAGCGATGATTTCCGGTCTGCCGATGGCCAATCCGAGACGCATGCCGGCCAGCGCGTAGCTTTTTGAAAGGGAACGGGTGACCACGACATTTTCATGGCGGCGTACCAGCTCAAGGGCGGTACCTCCGGCGAAGTCAGTATAGGTTTCATCCAGAACCAGCAGGCCGCTACAGCGTGTGGCCAGTTCTTCAATGTAATCTATCGGGAACGCCAGCCCCAGAGGGGCATTGGGGGTGGTCAGGAAGAAAATCCTCCCCCCATAGGTGTCGGGAAAGTCGGCAATGCGAAAATCGTCGGTCAGTGAGAAGGTGCGGACACGGGCTCCCTGAATCCGGGCCAGGGTTGCATAGTAGGAGTAGGAAGGGTGTACATAACCGATCTCATCACCTTCCGAGGCGCAGGCTCGAATCAGGTTGTTCAGTACCTCGTCGGAGCCGTTGGCCATAATGATCCAGGAGGGGTCAAACCCATACAGCTCCCCAGCCACTTCCCGTAGCTTCTGACTTGTGGCGGCCGGATAGGTGTGGAGCCGTGCCCCGTCGGTGCCCAGTTCGGCCTGAATGGCCTCAACGACCCTGGGGGAGGGGGGGTAGGAGTTCTCGTTGGTATTCAGTTTGATCCATGATCCGATGTCATCGGGTTGGAAGCCGGGGACGTAGCCGTCCATTTCCGCAATATTTGTTCTCAGTAATCTCTTCATAGGGTGAGCAATACCATGCTTGGAACCTTCATTCAAGTCAGAAAATAGTGGTGTGCCAGAGTCAGTTCTGCCCGTTATCATCGAGGCGCAGTGATACGGAACGGCCATGGGCGTCGAGCCCTTCAAGCCGGGATACGGTAACGATATCAGCACCAAGTCGCTGCAAACCACCTTTTGAACAGTAGATGATGGATGACTTTTTGACAAAATCATCGACCGAGAGGGGGGAGAAAAAACGGGAGGTTCCTCCGGTCGGCAGGGTGTGGTTTGGCCCTGCCAGATAATCTCCCGCCGCTTCTGGCGTCCAGTGCCCCATGAAAATGGCACCGGCATTGGTAATGTGTGACAGAAGAGCGAAGGGGTCGGCCACCGCCAGTTCAAGGTGTTCGGGGGCAATCCGGTTGGAGAAGGCGACGACCTCCTCCAGGGTGTCCGCGACGATGATGGCTCCGTAAGTATCCCACGAAGCACGGGCAATTGACTGACGGGAGAGGAGGACTAATTGCTGCTCAACCGACTGGGCCACCTGGGTGGCAAAGGCCTGATCCGTGGTGATGAGGATTGCGGAGGCAAGCTCATCGTGTTCCGCTTGGGAGAGGAGATCCGCCGCGATGTGAGCCGCATTACCGCTCCCGTCATTAATGATGAGGATTTCGCTGGGACCGGCAATCATGTCGATGCCAACCTGGCCGAAAACCAGCTTTTTTGCCGTGGCCACATAGATGTTGCCCGGTCCGGTGATCTTGTCAACCCGGGGGATGGTTTGCGTCCCGTAGGCCAGGGCTGCCACCGCCTGGGCACCGCCGATGCGGAAAATTCGGTCAACCCCCGCAAGGCTGGCTGCCACCAGAACGTGGGGACTGATCTCCCCGCCGGGGGAGGGGGCGACCATGATGATTTCACCGACACCGGCGACCCGTGCCGGTACCGCATTCATGATGACACTACTCGGATAGCTGGCCTTTCCCCCCGGCACGTAGATGCCGACCCGTGTCAGCGGGGTTATTTTCTGTCCCACCATGACATCCGGTTCTTCGGTTGAGAGCCAGGTCTGCTGTTGTTGCTTCTCATGAAAACGGGTTACCCGTTCAACGGCCACTGTCAGGGCTGCAATCTCCTTCGGAGCTACGGCGGCAAAGGCGGTCTCGATTTCTGCGGCGGTAACTTCCAATTGGCGAACCGACGGCACGCTAAGCCGGTCAAATCGACTGGTCAACTCCAGTACCGCTTCATCTCCCCGGTGGCGGACGTCGTTGATGATATCGAGTACGACCTGTTCCACACTGCGTCCCGACTCTTCACCACGGGCAAGAATTGCCTCGAACTGCCGGTCAAAATCGGCATCATTAATATGGAGAAACATCATGGAGTACCTCTATTCAGCACGTGGTGAGCTGCTGTTCCAGCCCCTCGATAATAGCTGAAATCCGTTTGTTTTTTGTTTTAAGGCTGGCCCGATTGACAATCAGGCGGGTGGTTATTTCGGCAATGGTTTCCACCTCCACCAGGCCATTCTGCCGCATGGTTTCGCCGGTGGAGACCAAATCGACGATGCGGTCGGAGAGGCCGACCAGCGGTGCCAGTTCAATGGAGCCGTACAGCTTGATGATTTCCACCTGAACCCCCCGGGCGGCAAAGTAACTCTCGGTGACATGGGGGTATTTGGTGGCGATGCGAATGTGTGACCAAGAGGAGGGGTCATCGGCTTTTGCCATGGTGGCCGGTTCGGCAACCATCATTCGGCAATAACCGAATTTCAGATCGAGCGGTTCATAGACATCCTTGCACTGTTCCATCAGAGTGTCTTTTCCCACGATGCCCAGATCGGCACTGCCGTATTCCACATAGGTTGGCACATCGGTTGCCCGTACGATCATATAACGGAGCTTCAGCACCGGGTTCTCAAAGATCAGTTTGCGGGAATCCGAAAGCAGTTCCCGACAGTCAATGCCGATTGTGCCAAACAACGCCACCGATTCTTCGAGGATACGCCCCTTGGGGATTGCTATGGTAATCCAGTCACTCATTCTTTCACCCTTACGATGTCGGCACCGAGGGAGGCGAACTTCTTCTCGATGGATTCATAGCCACGATCCAGATGGTAAATGCGGGAGACTTCCGTTGTGCCTTCGGCGGCCAGTCCGGCCAGAATCAGGGAGGCCGAGGCCCGGAGATCGGTCGCCATGACCGGCGCACCGGAGAGCTTTTTAACCCCTTTGACCGTCGCCGTATTTCCTTCCACCGTAATGTCGGCACCAAAGCGTTGCAGTTCGGATACATGCATGAAACGGTTTTCAAAAATATTTTCAGAGACGACACTGGCCCCCTCGGCCACGCACATCATGGCCATGAATTGCGCCTGCATGTCGGTGGGAAAGCCTGGGTAGGGGCGGGTTTTAATGTTGACACTCTTGACCCGCTTTGGTCCCTTGACCCGCACCACACCATCCCGACTGGTTATCTCCACGCCGGCATCGAGCATTTTGAATGCCAACGCGTCAAGGTGCTCAAGTTTCATGCGGTGGATACGGACATCACCACCGGTCATGGCGGCGGCGATCATGAAGGTACCCGCTTCAATCCGGTCTGGCATGACCTCGTAGTTGGCCGCCGAGAGTTCGGCAACCCCCTGAATCCGTATGGTGTCCGTGCCGGCACCGTCAATTTTAGCCCCCATCCGGTTCAAATAAAGGGCAAGATCGACAATTTCCGGCTCGCGTGCGGCATTCTCCAGTACGGTTTCACCCTTAGCCAGGGCAGCCGTCATCATCAGATGCTCGGTGCCACCGACGGTTGATACGTCAAAATTGATGCGGGCACCCTTCAATTGTTTGCATTTTGCTTCAACGTAACCATGTTCGAGAGTTATTTCAGCTCCAAGTGCCTGGAGCCCTTTCAGATGCAGGTTAATGGGGCGTGCCCCGATGGCGCAGCCCCCCGGCAAAGAAACCCGTGCCGTGCCGAAGCGTGCCAGGAGGGGGCCCAGCACAAGTACGGAGGCACGCATGGTTTTGACCAGATCGTAGGTGGCTTCATGGCTGGAGACCGTAGAGGTGTCAATTCTGACAATGTTGCCAGTGCCGACGACGGAGGCTCCGAGAGATTCCAGTACCTTGATAGTGGTATTTATGTCCCGCAGAAACGGCACGTTACTGATCTGATTGACTCCGGGAGCCAGCAGTGTCGCCACAAAAATGGGGAGTGAAGCGTTCTTTGAGCCGCTGACGGTCACATCTCCCTTAAGTTTCTTGCCCCCATTAATGATAAGCTTATCCACAATATCGCTCCTTCTGGTGTCTACTAAATCAGCTATATTACTTGATGGGGCGATGCTTGTCCAAACAAAAGTTAGCTATTCTGTCCGGGTGGTGCCGTAATACCATTGTATGAAAATGAAAAGCCCACCAAATTTGTTCGGTGGGCTTCGTGTGTTCAGTAAAAAATTCCATTTTCAAGGATAATTCCGATTCAACCACCCCTCGGAGTAATGTTAAAACCTATGTAGCGTACATTTTCTGTGGAGTATTTGCGATAATAATCGCCCCCCTTTGAGATTGTAACAACAACCGGCTTCAACGGAGCGCACCAGCCTCCTACTTTCGGTCAAACTCAGGCGGAGTATCTTCCATGGTAAATCCCCCACATCATATTTACCTCCAAGCTATGATTTCACTATATCACTCCCAACAGAAAAAAACAGTCTGTTTTATTTTTTTTTACAGGAGTATACTTAAAAGATTATTGTAGATAGAGGTGGGGTGAACGGTTTTTCGAATTGCTCCACCCGTGGGAAGGTGACTATGGGTTTCTCGCTTGATCTTCGTTATCAGATTTGTCTTCAGCCGATAGAGCTGCCGGTGTTCAATTCCGTAGCACTGGAATTACTCCAGCTCCTGGCGAATGCTGATGCTGAAATCAATAACATGATAGAAATAATCAACAAAGATCAGGCCCTCACGCTACAGATTCTCAAGATGGCCAATTCTCCGGTCTATGCAGGTCGCTATAAATCGGAAACGATCAAAGAGTCGGTGAGTCGTCTTGGTGTCGCCCAGATAACCAGTTTGGCCATGGCGGCGTCCCAGGCTGCGCTCCACGTTTCACCTGTCCCGGTGGTTAACGAGGCGATGCACCACCTGTGGCTCCACTCTCATGCCTGTGCCGTTGGTTGCCGCTCCCTGGCCATTGGCACCGGCTACCAGCCTCTTGCTGATCAGGCCTATCTGGCCGGCTTGCTCCATGATATTGGCAAGCTCTATCTGCTGAAAGCACTCGAACAAATCTGTCTGAAGAGCGGCACAACAGCTGCCCTTGATCGGGAGACCTTGCTGGATGTATTTTCCGATATGCATGTGGAGCAGGGATATCGCATCATGCATCACTGGGACATCCCCCCCCTTTACTGCAACATCGTGGCACATCATCATACCGATACTTTTGATCCCCCCGATGTCATCCTTGCGATGGTTCGTCTGATTAACTTCCAAAGCAGGGTATTTGAGCTGGATGCCTATCCCCGGTTTATCCAGCCCGATGACGTGTTGCCGGAAATGGGCGTGCTGTCGGTGACCGAGGCGGTTGCGGCACAGGTGGAGAAAGCCATGCGGGGCAGTTGTGCATAGGTGCTCTGTTCTCGTGGGGTACTCCTTAGTCGTCCGTCGAACGGTGTGCCGGGTATACATACCATTATCTTTGCTGTTTTCAGTGGGAAACTTATGAATCTTGAAAACTTATATACGACTCGCATACAGAAAACCTATGATGAAGATCAGGTTGGCATTCTCTCTATTTTGCAGGCGAATAGGGGCGGTACCGTAAAGCTGATAAATTATTACCTGGGGTTACCGCTCTCATACCCGGCAACTATCGTCGCCGTTGAACGGGGCACTGTCGATTTTGATGTTAAGAGTGAACAGGCGTTTATTATTGATCTGAACCGTGCCACCTTCATCAGGAGTCCTCTCTTCACCCATGACGTATTCGCCAGTGTTCAATATATCAACGTCAAAAAACAGGCGGCATCATTCATAGATTTCTCCTATGTTGAAATAATGGCCGAACGGAGAAACTTCATCAGGATGTCCCTGAACCCGAGTCCTGAAGTAACCGTTGTGTCAGGCTTCGGTACTTATAGCGGGCATCTGGACGATCTGTCCCTTTCCGGGGTGAGTATCAGAACCCAGACATATTCTCCGCTGGCACTGGATAGTGAGGCAACCATTCGTTTCACGCTTTCTGGCGGTGGCTACTCTCCGGACAGTGACATAAAAGTTTCGGCAACACTGGTCGCACTCAAGGACGAAGCGGTTCCCTATCGCTATGTCTATAGTATCTATCCGGACAAATCCCATGAGCGTCTCTTGTCCCAGTTTATCTTTCGACGGCAAATTGAAATCATTAAAGAGATTAAGAACGCCGTGTGATGGGGGGCTGTCACTGCCATGTCATTTACACGACCGTCTTTTTCAATAAACGAGAAGAATGAAAGGAATGTTATGAAAAAAACCGTACCCGTATTGTTGCTGTTGCTTCTGTCCGTTGCACTGCCGTCTGGTGCCGAAGATTTGCCAGTAAGTCATCCCGTGGTTGGTGCTGCTGCAGAGGCACCGGCTGAAAAACAACCGACATATCTGTCTGGAACGGTGGTGCAGACGATGAACGGTGGCGGTTACAGTTATATCAATATCCAGAAAAAAGATGGTGAAAAAGTGTGGCTGGCGGTTCAGGAAGCAAAGGTTGCGCTGGGGGATTACGTGAGCTTTATTGATGGAATGGTCATGAAAAACTTTGAGAGTAAGGCTCTCAAGCGGACTTTTGACAGCATCATTTTTTCCAGCGGCATTGTGCCGATAAAAAACGATGTCTCCCCGGCTCCGTCTGGGCAAAAGGAGAAGAAGGGGAGTGGCGGAGCCGCTGCTGAAAAAGAAAAGATTTCGGTGGCGAAGGCGGAAGGACCGAACGCCTATACGGTTGAAGAAATATACAAAAAATCTGCCAAACTGGACAAAAAAACTGTGGTTGTACGCGGTAAGGTCGTGAAGTCAGCGACAGGAATTATGAAGAAGACCTGGCTTCACCTTCAAGATGGTACCGGCTCAGCGGGGAAGAAAAACAATGATCTGGTCTGCACCACCCGTGGGACTGCGGAAGTTGGCGATACGGTGACGGTGACCGGAACCCTGGCAAAGGATCGTGATTTTGGTTCCGGCTATAAGTATGGGGTGATTGTGGAAGATGGAGTCATAAAGAAATAGAAAGGGTGAAAAGTTTACACCACAAGGGCAAAGCAGCGACGTGTCCATTGCGCTGCTTTGCCCCAGGAGTCTGTTACGAAAGAATACCCTTGATAAGTGAAAGGGCTTCTGTAAATACATCATCTTCATGACGGGTGCCGTCAATGATTTTACAGCATGCAGTGGGCATTTTTGCAAGCTCTTCATGGTAATATTGCCGCTGGAGTACCAGATCAGACGGCTTACAGCTGCTTCCCATGCTTTCGCCAAGTTCCGTGGCTGCGGTTTCCGGTGAAATGTCGATGAAAATGGTCAAGTCCGGTGAAACTTCACCACCAAATTGCAGACCCCGTGCCCGTGCTTCTAGGCAGTTAAGATCTTCACGGAACCAATCATGACCCTTTACCCGGGCGTGAACTATGGATGAAACGGTAAAGTTCTTGCAAAGTACCAATTTCCCCTGCTTGATTTCCTCCCGTGCGACCGAACAAACACGGGCACGTGAAGCAAGTTCAAAGAAAAAATCAGGTTTAAACATGCCATAACGCCATCCGTTAGAGAGACCTTGTACCCCCATGACCTGAGCGCGTCCACTATCAGGGCTGTCGATCTCATAGACAGTCTGCCCTTCGTTCACCAGAGCGGCTCGCAACTTTTCAACAAGCTCCACGACGAGTTTCCCGGAACCGTAGATTCCCTCAATAACAACCAATTTCCCTTTCGACATCTCTACCCCCTTCGTACATGCATTCGAACTTATATTTTTCTATGCTATCCCAACTAACATCAAATATGCAATCAGTTTATCTCTTATGGGGAGGAACTGATGTCCTCCGTGGAGTGCGACGGTTCTTACACACGCTCATCAAGGGCAATGATGCTCGGCTTTTCTCCCGGGGTATCCTGTAGTTTTTGCCGAATTGCAACAAAATCGGCGATATTTGAGTCAAAAAGATCAAGAAGGCGCGGTTCAAAGAATGTGCCCCGTCCCTCTCTCATAATCTCTATGGCTTTTTCCAGAGGGAAGGCCTTTTTGTAGGGACGCTCGGAGCAGAGAGCGTCAAAAACATCGGCAACCGAGACGATTCTGGCGAAAATATGGATTTCCTCTCCGGTCAGTCCCGAGGGATAGCCGCTGCCATCCCATTTCTCATGATGCTGGAGGGCAATGATGGCTCCGGTATGAATAACAGGAAAATGCTCGGCTTCCGAGAGAATCTTGTGGCCGATGGTGGTGTGGAGTTTCATGATGTCGAATTCAGCTGGGTCAAGTTTGCCCGGTTTCAGGAGGATCCGGTCCGGAATGCCTATCTTGCCAACGTCGTGGAGCGGCGAGGCGAAACGGAGTATTTCGCACTCATCATTCGGGATTTCGGCCAGCTGTGCCAATCTTTTTGAAATTTCGCTGATACGGCGGGTATGCATGCCGGTTTCCTGGTCGCGGGATTCGGCCGCACGACCAAGGCGGAGTGAAATTTCGAATTCTGCTTCCCGCGACAGGTCAAGAGCCCGTTGCAGGGCAGCCGTCTTTTTTACCACTTCCGCTTCCAGTACACTGTTCATATCCTTGGCCAGGTCGGAAAGTTTCTTGCTTCTCACGTGGTTCATGACCCGGAGCCGCAGTTCTTCGAGGTTAAATGGCTTGGCAATGAAGTCATTGGCACCGAGTGAGAGCGTATGGGTGACCTCAGTCGTCCCGGCGGTCACCACAATAACCGGAATATCGCGCCAGTCGAAACTCTGCTTGATCCGTTTGAGTGTTTCGTAACCATCCATGACAGGCATTTCCAAGTCAAGGAGTATCAGGTCTATGCGCTGTTCTGATTCCATTAACTCAAGAGCACGTTTACCATTTTCTGCTTTAAAAATTTTGCAGTCCAGATCGGCGAGCATGACCTCAATCATCGCAAGGTTCATGCTGTCGTCGTCAACGGCAAGTATGGAAATTTCATCGTTCATGTAGATCTCCCAGCCTGGGGTGTTAGAGAGAAGCTTAAAGTGAAACCAGAGTTTTAAAAACGGTAAACTCGACGACCAGTTGGGGGAACAGGGTACTTACTCTGTCAGAGTGCCCTTCACGGGCATCTGCTTCAATTTCGGCGGCTGTTTTACGAATCTGGCCGGCCGAAATGTTGCCTGCCGCTCCCTTGATGGTATGAGCCTGAATACGAATCTGCTCCAGGTTGCTTTGGTCAATGGCAATCTGGAGTGCCTCCATAAAGCCGGTCACATTCCTGACAAACATACTTAAAAACTGATCTACCATCTCCTCATGACCTCCGAGCCGTTCGAGCAGCTCCTGGCGGTCAAAAACGGCATTTGTGGGGGCTGTCGTCTCCCGTATTACCGGCGCTTCCTGCTTTTCATACGTCACATCCTGTGGGGGAGTCCCGGTGGCCGCTACCGGGGGGAGCAATTTGGTAACCGTTGCCAGAATGTCGACCGGTCTGGCCGGCTTCGAAAGGTATTCATCCATGCCGGCGGCAAGGCACTTTTCCCGGTCTTTGCCCATGGCATATGCGGTCATGGCAATGACCGGTGTACGTTGTAGGGAACGCTCCTCCTCAATCCGGCGCATTTCCTTTACCGCTCCATAACCGTCAAGAATCGGCATCTGAATATCCATGAAGATGAGGTCGAATGGGGTGCGGGAAAACAGCTCGACCGCCTCTTGTCCATTCTGGGCCATGGTGATTCTGTGCCCCTGTTTGTTCAGTGTGGCACGGAGCAGCTCACGATTAATTTCCACGTCATCGACCACCAGTATGGAGCGAACCAATTGTTCCGCTCCCTTCGTGTCGGAAGGCGGGTGAACAGCACTGCTGATTTCACGCCCGTCAACGACAGCTGCTATGGTGTTGTACAGCTCTTCCGGTATGACCGGTTTGGTCAGGTACCCGTCGACGCGTAATTCTTGACACCGCTGCTGGTTGTTCCAGATGCTACTTCCCTGCATAAGTACCAAATGGATCTGGTTGTAGGCGGTTTCTAACCGGATCCTTTTGGCTAACTCCCATCCGTCCATGCCGGGCATGGCAACATCACACAGGATAAGAAACGGCAATGAGCCTTCGCTGCGCAACTGGGCAAGCTTGGCAACGGTTTCCTCACCATCGCGACAGAGGAACGGGGTGACACGCCACCGGCAGAGAAAGCTGTTGAGCATCTGACGATTAATGGCGTTGTCGTCTGCCACAAGAACCGAAAGTCCCGCCAGACGGTCATCGATGGCCACTTCGGCGTGAAGTGGTTGCTGCACAGTGCAACGGGCGGTAAAGCTGAAACAGCTTCCCTCCCCCGGCCTGCTTACCACAGAGATGGTACCCCCCATCAAGGTTACCAGACGTTTAGAAATAGAGAGTCCCAGTCCGGTTCCGGCAAATTGTTTGGTGGTGGAGGCGTCACCCTGCTCAAACGCTTCAAAAATGCGCTCCTGCTGTTCTTGTGTGATACCGATACCCCGGTCAATTACCTCAAATCTGAGCAGGACGCTCTCGGTGCTGTTTTCCACCTGGGTCACTACAACACTGATAAATCCCCGATCAGTGAATTTAATGGCGTTACCAACCAGATTTATCAGTATCTGACGGAGGCGCCCTGCATCTCCGAGAAGGGTGTCGGGGGTTTTCGGAGCCACATCAAACACAATTTCGAGCCCCTTGGCATTTGCCCGTGAAGCGAGGGAGCGGAGGGTTTGTCCGACTACGCTTCGGAGCAGGAAGGGGGTTTCTTCGATGATGATGCGGCCTTCTTCAATTTTCGAGAAATCCAGTACATCATTTATTATAGAAAGCAGATGGTCGGCCGACGTTTTAATTGAGTGCATATATTCGGCCTGTTCCTGACCCAACTTCGTCTCAATGACAAGGTCGGTCATGCCGATAATCCCATTCATGGGGGTGCGAATCTCATGGCTCATGTTGGCGAGAAACTCACTTTTTGACTTGCTGGCTGCTTCTGCGGCCTCCTTGGCTACGGTCAGCTCAATTACCCGTTCTGAAATGACCCGGGTCATGGTGTTAAAGGCGGTTCCCAATTGCCCCACATCATCGTTCCCCTCTGGAACCTGGGTGGGGGAGAAGTTTCCCGAGGCAACCTGCAGGCTGGCCTCGGTGAGCGATGTCAGATGACGTGTCAGCCAGTAACCGAGGAGAAACAGGATAATGGAAGAAAGCAGTATTTCAACCGCCGCAATACTGATGCCCTGGAGCAGCAGCATGCGACGCGCAGCAACTATTCGTGACAGGTCAATGCCAAAGTATATGGTACCGAGCTGTTGGTTTGCCATCTGGATCGGGCTTGCAACATCATAACGCGGTTCCCGTGAGCCGTTGAAAAAGGGCAACTCTTTACTCGGCTCAGGAAGAGCCTTGTCGGCTGGCCAGCCACTTGCCCCTGCCCGTTTTCCATATCGGTCAACAACAATAATATAGACAACACCACCGGCGGTACGACTCTCGTCTATAACGGCCTGAACGGTGGCAAAATCGCGCTGGGCAAGGGGGGCGGTAAGTGCTGCTTCCAGTACCGGGTGAAATTGATCCGCCTGCACCCGCGCCTGATCGGTCATGGCACGGTGCTGCACCCGAAGACTGTTAAATACCAGTATCGACAACATGAGAACTTCAACAGCCAACGCCAGGAGTAATAGCCGTCCCCGCATGGTATGTCTCAACGAAAAACGGTTCATTTTGGCGGGCTCTTAACTATTTTTCTCACTTCGTTGGCAAAGGAGTCCATTTCCTTCAGCTCATTGTTTCGTAGGGGACGGTACCCTTCCAGTTTGTTATTGGTGAAATAAGTTTTTGCTTCGGGAGTTTCGGAGAATTTCCAGAGTAAATCCGCAATCTTTTTTCGATCGGCGGAACGTCGATTGTTGAGCACGTAGACCCGGCCTGCCATCGGTTTGCTTTCGGCCAGTATACGTAACTGGGCGCGTACTTCGGGGGTTAGTTTCTGGAAATTAGCCTGTGAGGTGAAACCGGCTGTTGCCTCGCCGGACAGGATCAGTTGGGCGACGCTGTCCGAGGCACTGACAAATTTGACCGATGTGGCAGCTATCTTGTTGTCTTTGAGCCAGTGGAGTCCCCAGAGGGTTACCAGAGAAGTGGGGCTCAAACCTAATACCGGCTTCCCCTTGAGCTGGGTAGCGGTGGTAATCGGACCGGCGGCAGCAACCAGTGCAACCGCTTTAAAGTCAGCTTTATAGGTGAGTAATGGTTGATATTTTGCATCCACTTGTAAAAGGCGTGCTTGATGGCCGGTGGTGATCGCAATATCAAAATCCTGAGCCAGTCCGCGGCGGGCAAATGTGTCAAAATCCGGTGCGGTGACTATTTCAACCGGAACTCCCAACGCTTTTTCCATATACTGTCTCAGTGGTTGGTACATCTCCACAATAACACGGGCACTGGTGTGCGGTGCAACGCCGATGACAAAATTGCCTGAGTTTGCCGAGCCGTGAGTGGTGAATAGCAGTGTAAACAATACCACTGCAATGAATATTTTCCCCATTGTTTCCTCCCAATTAACGTGGTTTATGTAACCATAACACATTTGCCCCGTAATTCCGAGTGTTACCTCTCTGGTCCTATCTGGTACCCAGCATTTCACGGATTTTTTTCAAGAATGCGTTCATGGTAACCGGTTTAGAAATAAAATCAACGGCTGAGCCGGTGTCATCTTGAAGTTGCATTGCAGATATGTTGTGACCACTGCAAAAAAGTACCCGAACCTGGGGGTGTAACAGTCTGATTTTATCGTAAGCCTGTCGCCCCCCCATCTGTGGCATGATAAGATCCATGATGATTAGCTCAATATCCTCGGCATGCTCTCGAAATTGTGCCACTGCCTCCCGCCCGTCACTGGCCGTAATGATCTGGTAGCCGAGCTTCGAGAGCATTTTTTTCATGAAATCGAGAACTTCAACATCATCTTCCACGATCAAAATGGTTTCACTGCCGGTGATCTGTTCCGTGTCAGTGTGGCGGTTAACGGTAAAATCGGCAAAGTGAGATTCGATAATCGGCAGAAATAAGCTGAAGCAGGTGCCTTCTCCCGGTTTGCTGGTCACTTCCAGAAAACCGTTATGTTGTTTTACGATGCCATAGACCATGGCCAGACCGAGTCCTGTCCCCTTGCCGATCTCCTTCGTTGTGAAGAAAGGTTCGAAGATCCGCTGGACGGTTGCTTCGTCCATGCCACTACCGGTGTCGGTGACCAGAACGACAGCATATTCCCCCCCCGTTTCAACGCCATGATCGGAGAGCAGTTGGCCGTCAACATACATATAATCGGTGCAGATTGTCAGCTCTCCACCGTTCGGCATGGCATCCTTGGCGTTGTTGACGAGATTAATCAGTACCTGTTCAATCTGGCTGCTGTCCACATAGACCGGCAGTGGTGTGACGGTCGGTTTGATGGTGAAATTAATATGTTCACCAATGATTCTCTTGGTAAGAGTGCCGACTGCGGCAACAATGGTGTTAAGGTTGTAACTTTGCTGGTGAATATCCTGGGTTCGGCTGAAGGTAAGCATGCTGCGGGTCAGTTCACTGGCCCGTTCTGAAGCGGCCTGTATCCGGTCGATAAACTCCCAGTGCGGTTCATCCCGCTCAAGTTCCATTTTCATGAGGCTGCAATAGCCGCCGATAATGCTCAGGACATTATTGAAATCATGGGCAAGTCCCCCTGCCAGCTCCCCCACCGCCTCCATCTTTTGGGATTGGTAGAGCTGCTCTTTCAATTTTCTGCTTTCGGTGATGTCGCTGTAATTGCCCCGATAACCCCGTAATTCACCTTTTTCATCAAGGAGTGGTATGCCATTACTGGAGAACCACATCTGTTTTCCATCACGGGATACCAAGCTCAGTTCGACGTTCTTAAACGTTTCCCTCCGCTTCATGGCGGCGAGAGTTGTACTCTTCATCAGGTGGCGTCCCGGTTCGGGGAACAGATCGTAAAAGTGGAGCTGACCGACAACCTCTTCGGGGGAAATGCCGAGAATATCAGTGGTGAGATGGCTCATGTAGGTAAAAAGCCCCTGGGCGTTCATTTCCCAGGTAATGGTGCCACTCTGCTGTGCCAACTGATAAAAACGGTCGTTGCTTTCCCGCAGCAGTGCTTCCGATTCGGTTCTTTCGGTAATGTCATGGGCGACACCGGTGAACATCAGGGTACCGTCGGTTTCAGTATAGGGGCTCCCGGTCGTTTCAAAGATTCGCCAGGTGCCATTAACATGTCCGATGCGGAGCGGCAGGCTGATACCTCCGAGTCCGTTATCTATGACTTGATTCAGAAGGGTGGTGCAACCGGAGATGTCATCCGGGTGAATGACGGAGGTAAAGTGGATTCCAATCACAGAGTCAACCGGATAGCCAAAGTGACGTTCCCATGCAGCGGACACAAAGTTGAAGTGACCTGTGGCATCCAGTGTGAAAAGGACGTCATAGGAATTTTCGAGAAATGCCCTCAGTCGCCTCTCACGTTTTGCCACGTCTTCAAGCGACAGCAGTAAAGCTTCGTTCTGACTTTCCAGCTTGAATTGTCGGGCATGGTGCCCTTCAACTTTGTCCATGGGAAAATTACTCCGTCAGTCCGAAGAAACGGAAAAGTGCTGGGTGAGGCGCATGCTGCGGAACAGGTCGTACAGTTCCTTTGATGCATGGACAACGGTGAATATCCCCGTACTTTTCTTGAGTGAATTGTGGGTAGCGACTATCATACCAAGCCCCATGGAGTCGATCATCTTGACGTTTGACAGATCCATTTCCAGCTCGGTTACCCCATCGGCAAGCAATTGCTGGAGCGCGCTTCGCATTACTTCTAGTTCACTGGCAACAATGTTGGCAGTGGGGCTGAATGTGGCCCGCGTATCCTCTTTCTGTATGACTGACATTTCCTGGTATTTTCCTCCGTATCGTTACTGGATCACCGGGTATTCTTGTTGATAGTGTCTTACACCTCAATCCCCAAAAGGATTATATCATCTGTCGGGGGGGTATCAATCGGAAAAATGCGGGAACTGATGGCATTAACCGCCTCCTGCAGGGGCAGTGCCGATGTGGTATGGCAGAGTGCCATGAGTTTCTTGATGCCGGCATGGCGGTTGCAGTTGAGGTTGTTCTGTTCAATCAGCCCATCCGTATAGATGAAAATCCGATCTCCCTTTTGTACCTCAAACGTCTTTGGCACCAGCACCAGTTCGTCAAAGACGCCAAGGATATCCCCCTCCGTTTCAACCTGTGAAACGTGGCTGTCAACGGAGAGGTGGATAGCAGGCAGATGACCGGCATTAACTAAGGTCGCCGTACGTGTCTGGCGATCCAGTTGGATGAGAGCACCGGTCATATGCATGCCGCTCGTGGAGAATAGTGGCATGAGCCCCCGGTGAATGGATTCAACAATCTCTGTCGGCGAGTTGTATGCCGTACTGCTCTGGTGAAACAGTGCCTTTATGGCCGAGGTGTTGAGCGAAGTGTCCACATCATGGCCGCTGATGTCGGCGATGAAGTAACGGTAACAGCCATCTTTTCCGCGCACGACATCATAAAAATCGCCTCCGGCAGCGTGAAATGCCCGATAGTGGACGGCAAAAGCGGCATCAGGCATCTCGTCCGGTTTTGGCAGCATGCTACGTTGGGCGGTGTTGAGCTTGACATACATGGTATCCTGACTCCGCACTACGGCCACATATCGCTCACGCATCTGGAGATGGAGAGAAATGCGTGCCAAGACTTCTTCCCGCTCAAAGGGCTTGGTAATATAATCGACGGCACCGGTGGCAAAACCTGTTACCTTGATATCGGTGCCGCTCAGGGCAGACAGAAAAATGACCGGAATGTCGGCGGTACGGGGATCTGCTTTGAGTATTCTGCATGTGGTGACACCATCTTCTTCCGGCATGGTGATGTCCAGCAAAATAAGAGATGGTTGCTGCTCAAGAGCCAGTCGTCGCCCCTCTCGTCCCGAAGCGGCGGTAATGGTCAGGTAGCCGGCCTTGCGGAGCATGGCTCTCAGCAGGGTGATATTTAGGGGAATATCATCCACTATCAAAATACTGTGATGTGCCTCGCTCATGGTTCGATTCTTCCTTGTTGTACCGCTGCAGTACGGGGGGCGTTACTCCCGGTAAAACATTTTACGATCTATTTTAAGTAACTGTGCTGCCTTCGATTTATTCCCCTGGCAGCGTGCCAGTGTTTGGGATAGAATCTGGCTGGTCAGGGAGGCAAGGGCAAGGGCGTCATTCGGTACTTTAAGCGTATAGGTTGTATACGGGAGTGCAGCGTGTTCCCCGTCGCGGGAAGCTTCGGTCTGCTGTAGCAGTCCCAGGTGTTCGGTGCGGATATGGCCGTCTGAGGTGAGTATGGCTCCCCGTTCGAGACGATTGCGCAGTTCCCGAACGTTGCCCGGCCAGTTATGGGCAAGAATGGCATCCATGGCCTCCGTGGCTATGGCCAAAACAGTTTTGCCAAGATGCTGGTGCAGCTCGGAAATAACGTGCACACAGATTTGTTTAATGTCGTCCTTCCGCTCCCGAAGTGGTGGGATGTGGAGCGGGAATACATCAATCCTGTGGAAGAGGTCTTCACGAAAGGAACCGGTTGCCACCCGCGCGGCCAGGTTGGCATTGGTCGCGACGATTACCCGGCAGTCCAGCGGCATACTGTCGTTTCCTCCCACTTTTTCAAAGGTTCGCTCCTGGAGGGCACGCAGCAGTTTTGTTTGCAGGGAGAAGGGGAGGTCGCCAATTTCGTCGAGGAGCAGGGTGCCGCCACGTGCCTGCTGAAACTTCCCCTCCCTCTCTTTGTCCGCACCGGTAAAGGCACCTTTGACGTGGCCGAATAGTTCACTCTCCAGCAGTTGCTCTGGGATGGCAGCACAATTGACAGCAACAAACCGGGTCGGCATACCGGTGCTGGCGTAATGAATGGCCCGTGCCAACACTTCTTTGCCGGTACCGCTTTCACCGTAAATGGCAACGGTTGTGCGGGGAGATGAGGCCACCCGTGCCGCCATGCCGAGCATCTGCTTCATGGCCGGATTCACCGTGATGAGATTCTGAAAGGTGAAATGCTCTTCCAAATATGCCTTTATCTGATTGTTTTCTGTTACTGCACGATGGTAGTTGAGTACCCGTTCCACGGTAAGTTGCAGGTTGTCCGGATTAAAAGGCTTCTCAATGTAATCGTAGGCTCCCTTGCGAATAGCCTCTACGGCACTTGCAATGCTGCCACACGCAGTCACAATGATGAGGGGGGTGGTAATATCGCGACGGCGGATCTCCTCAAGCAGCATAATGCCATCCATGCCCGGCATGCGGAGGTCAGAAATGAGTAGGTCAAAGCTCTGCCGGACAAGGTGCTCAAGAGCCTGCTCGCCGTTGGCGGCAGTTACCACCGTATAACCTTCTCTTTTTAAGTAGCCGCTTAAGACAAAGAGTGAGGTGGAATCGTCATCAATGACGAGTATGCGTGACGGAGTCGATATCATATGCGTAACGTACGATGTGCAGGACGCTCTGTCAATAGTTGACCGCAGGTAATGTGCTTTTTTTAAAAGAATTCATCCTTTTGAGCCAGTGCTTTTTCGATGGATCTTTCCAGAGTCTCCAGGCTGATTGGTTTTATCAGAACGGCGTTGAAGCCCAAGGCAAGAAAACCCTCTACCTCATCTTCAAGCGCATGAGCTGTATAGGCAATCAGCGGAAGCTTTGCCGTTAGAGGGTTTGCCCGAATAATTTGACACACCTCTTCACCACTCATGCCGGGCATTTTAATGTCGAGGAGCACAAGCTGATAGGGAACTTCTCCCGCGAGCATGTCGAGTGCTTCCTGTCCCCCGGACGCTTCATCGGCTTCCCAGTCGAAGCGTCTCAAAATGACGGCGGCCAGTTTGCGGTTTAATTCGGTGTCGTCAACAACGAGTACGCGTCTGCTCATGACAAGGGTGCCGTAAAGGAGAATGTTGAACCTTCTCCCAGTTTCGATGAAACAGCCATTGTTCCTCCCATAAGGGTTACCAGTTCCTTCGCCAGAGCCAGGCCGAGTCCGGTACCGCTATGTTCGCTGGTTAAAAAGTTATCGGCCTGATGGAACTTCTCAAAAATCTTCTGTTGCTGCTCTGGTGCGATACCAATGCCGGAATCGGTTACCGTAAAGCGCAGCATCTGTTCACTCTTTTCAACAGTTAATTCAATCTGCCCTTTAACCGTAAACTTGACGGCATTGTTAAGCAGATTGTTCAAAACTTGGCGCAGGCGGGTGCCATCACAGACCAGGTGTGTTGGCAGATCGTTCGCATACTGCTCTTTCAGGATAAGCCCTTTTTTCAGAGCATGGACGCGGTGACCGGCTGCAACTGAGGTGAGCAGGGGGCGCAGATCGGTTGCACTGTTTTTTAATTCGATACGCCCCGCCTCTATTTTCGCCAGATCGAGCAGATCGTTCAGGAGGTTGAGCAGGTGCTGACTGCTGCTGTGGATAGTGTCCGCATAGGATTGCTGCTCTGGATCGTGGAGATCCAGTTTCAGTAGTTCGGCAAAACCAAGAATTCCGTTGAGCGGCGTCCGCAGTTCATGGGACATACTGGCAAGGAAAATGCTTTTCATGCGGTTTGCCTCCTCCGCACGTTTTCGTGCCCCCTCCACCTGCAGGAAAGAGCTTTCCACGCTGTCGGCCATCCGGTTGATGGAATCGGCCAACTGCCCCATTTCGTCGTTACTCCCCTTTTCAATCCGGTATGAAAAATTACCCTGCTCGATTTTTGCCAGGCCGTCGGTGAGCAGTGTCACCCTTCGGGTCAGCATGTTGGCAAGCCAGATGGCAATCAGGATGACCAGGGCAACCATCAGGAAGGTGGAACCGGCCAGTGACCATGCGGTCCGCTGCATACTGGAGGAGATCATCTGCTGGGTGTCGTTTGCCGCTTTTTTCATCTGCTCGCCATAGCTGTTGACTTTGGTATCAAGCAACGATTTGGTGGCGGTTGCGGATTTGTGGAATTCGTCCACATTGGCACCGATGGTCACATAGCCGAAGCCCCGGGGAGTTTTTCCATACTTGCCGGTGAAATAGGGAATGGTGGCGGCGGTAGTCAACTTCCAGACGCCTGACCAGAGAATGGTGAAAGAACCGGAGCCCCCCTGTTTGGTCAGGTCGTACCACCCCTGACATTGGGGGGCAAAATTGAGGTAGCGGCCGTCCAGTCCGCGGATTCCTTCTTTGATGAGCTCCTTGGAGGGCTTTTTGTCGCGGCTCTGGTGATCAAAAACCGGAACAGCGGCAAGATAATTCCGTAGTGGTTTACCGCTCTCCTTCCACCCTTTGTACAAGGAATCTTCCAGCCATGGGGTCTCATAATCACCTGTTTTTGGATTGAAGCCGATGATCGACTGGTGTCTCGGATGGGCAATGTTCCGGTCGAGATAGTCCCACATGAAGGCGTAGTTACCATTGGAAGCATCGGCTATGGGGGTGTAGCGATCCTCTGTCGGCATCAGGCTGTCGGTGAAACTCATGACGTGATCATGATTAAGAGCCAGCGTCACATAGCCGACAATTTTACCCCCTTTGACCACCGGTGTCGCCCAGCGGATAATTCCCTTGAAGCGTTTCCCCTGGGGATTCTCTTTGCCTGAGTATGCCTCGTTTTTCGGATCAAAGGGGATTTTGGCCTGACGAGCCGCTTCAGGGGTTACCACACCGTAATAGTGGGAACGGACGTAGGAGCCGATGACGTCGGAAACATAAATCTCTCCCGGCTTCAAACGTTTCAGCTCGGCAAAGTAATTTTCAGCACCGACATAGGTGTTCTTCCTGAGGGCAACGTTTTTTAAGTCACGGGGGAGTAGCTCGGAGGTTGTCACCTTCAGCTTTTCCTGGCCATTAAGATCGACAAAGGTGATTTCGTGGTAGAGCGGCCTGTTTTGCCGAGTGGTTACGTGGTCGGAAGGGCGGTAATTAAAGTCCTGCTTGTTCTCCGGGTTGTCAGGGGTAATGATCTGTTGCTTGTCTTTTGGTGAATTTTCCGGCACCCACCCCTTTTCGTCGGGTCGTAACACCCACGTTCCCGGCACCGCCAACAGCCGCTTCCGATTGCTGACAAACTTTTCAAAATCGTTTTCCGAGGGGTTGAGGGTGGCTGCCAACAGGATGTCGTTGTCGCGTGCCCGGAGGAAATCAGCGACGGCAAGGGCGGTATCGGTGGTGAGTCGTTCAATCAGCTCCCGTGACTTGACATCAAGAGCCCGTACCGACTCCTTTGTCATGACGTCGCTGAGCTGTCCCACGGTATCCCGGACACTGCTGGTCATGACGCTGTTCCGTTCAGAAACCTTTTGACCGAGCCGGGTAACCCCCTGCCATGCAAGAACTGCGAGTAATAACAAGGGAATAACTTTGATGAACACAAAGAGTAAAATGAGTTTGGTTCTGATGCCTAATCGTCTTAGTAAATAATCCATCAAAAGTCCCCCTTGTATAGCAGGTCGAGTGAAAAATAAGATAGTTTCATAAGTTAAAAATAATTATCTATGTAGCATGGAATATTAAAAAATCGAAGGAAAAAATAGTATTAATAATACAGGTATCTTATTTCATAAAAAGTAAGAAAAATTGTACAAGAACAATTTTAAGTAACATGCTCAATGGATAGGTTTCAGAATATCCCGCCTCAACCTGTTCATTGCCGCATCGGCCGGCGGCAAAGCCGAGTACCGCCGGTTGTGTCTGGACACCGGCGAGTATGCCGCCGATAAAAGGCCAGGATTTCCCGGCAATCATGCGGGCGAGTACGAGGGTTACCAGGCAGGTGACGGTGGTGATGCAGACACCGAGAATGACGGCGTTGCCATCCAGCGGCGCGGAATAAAGCAGGCTACCCGCCTTGATGCCGGCACAGGCAAGGAACAGAACAAGACCAAGTTGCCGCAGGGACATGGATGCCCCGTAGGGGAGGTACCAGGTTAAGGGCCCTGTTCGGCCGACGGCGCCAAGTACTAGTGCCACAATCAGGCAGCCGGCCACCGGCCCTATTTCGAAGGTTCCTACTCCCATCGGCAGATTGATGTCAACGGTGCCAAGGGCAATCCCCATGGCAAGTCCCAGGCCAAAGGTAAGAACATTGAACTCACTGGCCTCCTGATATGAGTCGCCAATAAACTCTGAAATTGCGGTGAGATTTTCCCGTGGTGCAATTATCCGCAGTCGGTCTCCCGGCAGTATGGTGGTGTCGGCGGTGGGGATAAAGTCCCGGTCACCCCGGCGGACTCGTGTTACCAACCCCTCAAAGTTTCTGAATACGCCAATTTGGCGCAGAGTCTTTCCGCAAAGCTCCGGATTTGAAACAAAAATTCGCCGTGTATCGAGCTGGCTTCTGTCATTGAGGATTTCGTCGGTACACTCGGAACCGAGAACTTCTGTGGCGCGTTGTACGTCTGGTAAGAAGCCGATAACGGTGACGATATCTCCATTCATAATAACGGAATTGCCTGAAATTACGAACTGTTCCGTCCCGCGGACGCAGCGGGCAAAACGGATTGATAAGGAACTTTTTTCCAGAATGCCGGTGATTGACTCGCCGGGGGAGGTGAGGTTTGCCACCAGGAGTACCGCTCGCGTCAGTTTTTCTCCCCCCTTGGGGGTCTCGTGTCTGAAGGGGAGCGAAAGCATGAGGATCGGAATCAGTACGCCGAGCGGATAGGCCATGGCGTAGCCAAGGGTGGCTTCCGCACCCTTTGAGCCGAGTGCCGTTGTGGCCGCAGCGAGGGAAGGGGTGTTTGTCAATGCTCCTGCAAAGACACCTGCCGATGTGCTCACCGGAATGTTCAGCAGGCGGGATACCATGACGTCAACGAGAAAAGCGGCACCCAGTGCCAGGGGAGGGATAAGCAGATACCGCCATCCGCCGTGAGCCCAAGTGTCAATCAGGAAATCGCTGGAAGAGAGCCCGATTGCATACACGAACAGAGCAAGGCCAAAGGTGGCAAGGGCGTCGGGTGGCTTGACTGACGGTTCCAGAAAACCACACATGATGCCGGCAAACAGCACACCGGCCACACCAAGTGAAACTTTTTTGACGCTGAAACGTCCAAGGAGGGCGCCACAGCCGATGGCAAGGCAGACGAGCAGCAGGGGACTGGTAAACATATGTCGATTCTCCGAGAGTTAGTCTATAAAAGAGTTTTTATCATGATATCATGGTGTAAGTGAACAGTACAGTAAAGGTTGTGTATAAAACACGTACTGAGATTCCTGCCTGCTGTTCCGCTGCTTATGCAGTCCGTAATGCTAGGTGGACAAAATGACTACCTTGGTGGTTAAAATGTCCAGTCAGTTTGCCGGGATTGAATCGTATCATTATGATATTCTTATGGTAACAATTTTTAGTAACTATTTGTTTGAACCATACTTGCACCTTTGGCACATTAGAGAAGAAAAGAAATGTATCATGTGAGGCGGAGGCGGTGTGTGGCAGAGATAGGGAGGAACAACAATCCGGGACTGTTGTGGATTGCTTTGACACAATCGCTTCTCCAACCCACGGTCTGGTTTGAGCTGGCCAAAGGCTACGGGGCAGAAAAGTTGTCGTGGCAGGCTGGTTATGCAGCCAGGCAGGCGGTGCGGGTTGACAGGGGAATCCTGCCTCGCGTGGAGGCTCTTCATCTGGTCGGGTGGCAGAATGAAGAAATCCCTCCCCCCTTGCTGGGCAACGGTGATGTTTCTGAAACTGCCGGGCAGATCGGGCGGTTTCGTCAACAGGTGACCATATACCCGGGCGATTGGTTGACCTGGTTGTATCTGGCCAGGCTTCAAGAAGTTGCGGAAGGGGAGGCTGCTGCCGTCCACTCACTGGATCGGGCCTGTTCCCTTGAACCGATTGTCGGCGAAACGTTACATTTTATGGGGCTTTGGCGGTTGAAGGGGGGAAACGCACCGGGTGCCATTGCCGCCTTTTCCCGATTGCTGGATATTCGGCCGATACGCTTCGGTTCGATGATGTATCTGGGAGACGCTCTGCTGCGGGTGGGGCATGAGGTTGCCGCAGAAAAAGCTTTTGCCCGCGCGTCGTTATCGGAGAATCCGGTTTTTTTACAAACCCTGGCCGTCAGGGTCTATGAACATAATTATTGGCAGGAAGCGATTGAACTGCTGGAAAAAGCCCTGCAGATACGTCCTGATACTGTGCCGGTGTTGCTGAAGCTGGCACAAATCCAGGCCGATGTCTATTGCCTTCATGATTGCCGCACTACCCTGAGCCGCCTGACTGCGCTTGCGCCGGACAACAATGAAGTCCGGTTGCTGGCTGCGCGGGTGCGGGGATTGATGGGCGATGCCGGTGAGTATCTGGAACTCATGCAGCAGATGTACGACACCGGTGGAGATCCGCTCTCCCGCTTGGCATCGAGTCTGGCGATGACTTTGCTGTATCAGGATGATCTGACCGCTGAAGAGGTTGCTGACCGACATCGTTGTCTGTGCGCTCCGATTACCACCGCTGTGGAGCAGAAGAGCACTTTTACCAATGTGAGGTCGCTGGAGCGTCGTCTTCGCATCGGTTATGTGACGGGAGATCTGCACCGACAGCATCCGGTGAATGTATTCATGCTGCCGGTGCTGCTGCGCCATAGTCATACTGATTTTGAATATTTTATCTATCATACCGGCACCATGTGCGATGGGTATACCCGGCAGGCCATGGAGTGTGCTGATCACTGGCTGGAAGCGGCGGGGATGGATGACAGGGCGTTGCAGAGCCAGATTGTTGCGGATCAGATTGATATTCTTGTCGATCTGGCCGGCCACACCTCATCACACCGGCTGGGGGTCTTTGCACTCCGTGCTGCCCCGGTGCAGGCCACGTTCCTCGGTTATCCCCATTCCACCGGTTTGTCCACAATTGACTGGCTGATTGGTGATAGGGTGGTCAGTCCTCCCGAGCAGGCCCATCTGTTTAGTGAAGGGCTGGCTCTGATGCCGGACAGTGTCTTCTGCTGGGCTTCAGTGGATGAGTATCCCCTGCCGCCGCCACGTTCCATTGGGGAACCGGTTGTCTTTGGTTCCTTTAATAATGCTATGAAAATGTCACGCCGAACTATCAACCTCTGGGCTCGGGTTCTGCACGCCGTACCCGGGTCACAGCTCTTACTGAAAGCACCATCCCTGCGGGACGAAGCCGTACAGGCACGGTTTGCCGCACTGTTTGCCGAACAGGGTATCACTGGCGACCGGCTGATACTGCGCGGACCTACCGGTTTGGCGGATATGATGTCCGAATATGGCGATATGGATATTGCCCTTGATCCAACCCCCTATAATGGCGGTACGACGACGCTTCAGGCTCTTTGGATGGGGATTCCGGTGGTGACGCTGAAGGGGAATAATTTTGTCGGGCGGATGGGAACAAGTTTCTTGACTTCCTTGGGAGAATCGGAGTGGGTGGCCTCAACTGAGGACGAATATGTGGCGGTGGCGGTCCGGTTGGCTTCCCGCTATGGGACACTGCGCCAGGATCGGCCGAAGTTGCGGGTACGGATGGCCGCTTCCCCCCTCTGTGAGATAGAGAGCTATGTACGGCATTTCGAAGCCTTACTTGCGGGTATGTGGCGCGGCTATTGCGCGGATGACCGATCCCGGTTGCTGCAGGTACCTCTGCCCGGAGGTGTCGTTTGAAAGGCACCCGCACCGGGGCACCCGGCGTAATAGGTCTTGTGCTGCTGCTGATGGGGGTTGCCCTTCCGTCACTGGTGCTGTGCGACCAGGAAATGACCTTTATAACGTCCGGGGGGGAGCCGGTTGGTGCTGTTTCTCCACCTGTGGGAAAAAAAACACCGGCAAAATGGACTCTTGATACATTGGTTGACGAGGCGGTGTCAAAAAATCCCCAGATCCTGTCACGGCGCTATTTTTCAGCCAGTGCCGCATCGGCGGTTGATTCGGCGTATTGGCAGTTTTTCCCCTCTCCCTATATGCAGTTTCAGCAGGTGGGTAACAATGACCCTGCCCTTGGTGTCTATGATCGCACGTACACCGTCGGCCTTCAGCAGCCTGTCTGGACCGGTGGCCGATTGACCTCCAACTACGCCCTGGCGAAATCCCAGGCAAAATCAGCTGAGTTTTCACTGGCCGAAGCAAAATATAATCTGGCGCTGCAGGTGCTTTCGGTGTACCAGGCTTTCATGCAGAGCCAGCAGAGGGGTGCCGCACAGGTTGAGGGAAACCGTCGTCTCGAAGGGTTTGTCGAGATGATTAAGCGAAGGGTTGCAAATGGTGTGTCTGCCCAGGCCGATCTGTCGCTGGTTGAATCACGCTTGAGTCAGGGTGTCAGCGATCTGTCGATTTTGAAGTCAATGCAGTCGACGTCCCTCGTAAAGTTGGGGCAACTTGTCGGCAGGTCGGTAGCAGCCGAGGACATTGAAGTTTCCTACGGAACAAATGCGCTCCCGGCTCGTTTTACCTCCGAAGAGCTGTACGGTATTGTTAAGAAACATCCGATGTTGCTCCGATATGATGCGGAAGTAGAGGTGGCTTCCCAGCAGCTGGAGGTGCAGAAATCTTCCCTCTGGCCGTCTCTCAGTGTCAAGGCTGAGTACCAGAACGGTTTGTTTACCCAGGAACCGGTGAGGGAGGCGGGAAGAGTCTATCTGAATGTCTCCTATTCACCGGGTGCCGGTCTCTCCACGTATTCAGATATTAAAGGGGGCAGGGCGAAGGTTTCCGGACAGAAGGAAGTTTTTGAGGTTGCCCGGCGGGAGTTGCTGGCGCAGATAGCGGCAGACTATAACGATTGTGTCAGTTCCTTTGTGCGTCTGAAGGTTGCCACCCATATTGTGGTTTCATCACGTGAGGTGCTGGAATCCTATAAGCGGATGTTTATCGCCGGGAAGCGGAGCTGGCTTGATGTGCTGAATGCGGCCCGTGAGCTGACTCAAACCGAACAGCAGATGGCCGATGCACAGGCGCTGTTCGTTGCTTCGGAGTACCGTTTGCAGTTATATGCGGGAAATCAATCCTGGTCTTACAAGGAAAAAAACTGACCTATGGAAAATACTCTTGATAATGAGGCTGGTCCCGCCATTGATGTCAAATGGCTTGCTGACCGTTGTAGTGCTTTACAGGTAGATTTGCCCCGCTTGTCGAAACAAATTGTCTTTGAACTGGAAAAAACAGTTGGGGGAAATGATGACCCGAATGCCGGTGAGAGTGCCGAGATAGTTATTGAGCGACTCTTTGAAGCCTTTGGTGCCGGTGCGCCGGTGTGGCACTCGGTGCCGGTACCCAGTGCTCTTCCTCTGATTGCACTGCTGCCCGGTGTGGGGTGCCGTATTGTCTGTGCCGTAACCGATCAGGGGCGATGGCTGGTCGAGGGGACTGAGGGTACCAGCTATCTGGACAGTTTTCCGGCAAAGAGCCGTTATGCCCAGTTGCCGAGCAGTGCTGATACCACCGGTGACGTTTCGGTACGGCGTCTGTTTATCGACGAAATCCTCAAGCATAAGCGGGTCTTTGTAATGGCAACCGGGGCTTCTGTCGTGTGCAATATTCTTGCCCTTGCCTCTTCACTCTATTCGATGCAAATCTACGATCGGGTCATTCCGACCCATGGACTTGAAACCCTTACGACCCTGACGGTCGGGGTTTTTATCGCGATGCTACTTGAGTTAATTATCAGGAAATCCCGCAGTCTGATTTTAGAGGACGGCATTAAGGAGATGGACCACGAACTGTCCCACAAGGTGTTCAGACGGCTGTTGAGTATCCGCATGGATCAGCTCCCGGGAAGTGTGGGGACGCTGGCCGCTCAGGTTCGCAGCTATGAAACCATACGCAGCTTTGCCACTACTGCCACCATGTTTGCCTTTAACGATGCACCGTTTGCCCTGCTTTTTCTTACGGTGATCGTCTCCATTGCCGGTACACAGGTGGCAATGGTGGTGCTGGTGTTTTTTACGCTGGCCATGGCAATCGGCTTTATGTCCAAGGCAAAAATAGCCCACCATACGAAGAACGGTGTGGCAGGATCCAATCGTAAGGTCGGGCTTCTTGTTGAAGTTGTGGAAGGTGCCGAGTCCCTCAAGGCTTCCGGCATGGGGTGGCAATTGCTGAGTCGGTGGGATCATTTGAGCCGCAAGGTCATAGACGACTCTGACAAGGTCAAGCGGTGCAGCGAAACCGCCTCCTATCTCTCTGCCATGATACAGCAACTCTCTTACGTGATGCTGGTCTGTGCCGGTGCCTATATTGCCTCGACGAGTACCGATCTGACAACGGGGGGAATTATTGCCTGCTCCATACTGTCTGGACGGGTTTTGGCACCGGTTGGCATGCTGCCCGGTCTTATCGTTCAGTGGGGGCATGCCAAGGCGTCACTGGACGAGCTGGAGAAGGTTTTTAAACTGGAATTGGATAATCATGATGTTGATCGCCCCATTCATTCGGTGACGGTTCAGGGGCGTTATTTCCTTGAGGACCTCCAGTTTTCCTATCGTGGTCGCAGGGAAGCGTTGACGGTGAAAAGGCTGGTTATTGAGCGGGGTGAAAAGATTGGTATTATCGGCCCCATTGGCGGCGGCAAAAGCACTATGCTCAAGTTGCTGGCAGGGCTGTACAAACCTCAGAGCGGCCACGTGCTGCTTGACGGCCTTGATCTCCAACAGATTTCCCGTCCCCATTTGAGCGATTCCATCGGTTATCTACCTCAGCACGTACATCTCTTTGGCGGGACGCTCCGCTACAATCTGCTTTTGGGTAACCCACGGGCCTCCGATGAAGAGCTGCTGATGGTCTGTCATCTGACCGGTTTGATCGTCATCGTGAACAATAATCCCAAGGGACTCGATATGGAAATCGCGGAAGGGGGGGGCGGGGTCTCCGGTGGTCAGAAACAGCTTATCGGCATCACCCGGATGATCCTTTCCAAGCCAGATCTCTGGCTGCTTGACGAACCAACCGCCTCACTCGACGATAGTCATGAACAACGGGTGATTGTCGCTTTGGCTCAGCAGGTGAAGGCGGAGCAGACCTTTGTGCTGGTAACTCACAAGCCCAAGCTGCTGGCGCTGGTACAAAGAATTCTCGTGTTCAGTCAGGGGGAGCTTGTTATGGATGGCCCCCGTGATGCCGTGTTGGAAAAGCTCAGCAATAATTCATCAAATCAGGCTGGTCAGGGGGCGGAGTAATGGTACCGATTTCAAAACGAAAACAGGGGAAGTGGCCCTCCGTGGTGCTGCTGCTGACTCTGTCACTTATCATCATATTTCTTGTGTGGGCAGCCAGGTCAGAGCTGGATATCGTTTCGACGGCACGGGGACAAGTCATTGCCATGGCACGCACCCAGGTGGTTCAGAGTGCAAATGACGGAGTTATCTCTGAACTGCTGGTGCGGGAGGGGGAGACCGTTCGTAAGGGACAGCTTCTCGTCAGACTGGAGCGGAATCAAGCCGTTGCAGCTCAGAATGACTCAAAAGGTAAGGTGGCGGCTCTAAAAGCCGCTCTGGTGCGGTTGAATGCTGAAGTATTCAATAAGGCGCTGCAATTCCCTCCGGATGTTAAGGCGTATCCACATTTTGTGAAGAATCAGACGGAACTCTATAACCGGCGACAGCAGGCACTGAAGATGGATATCCAGTCCTTGGAGCAGGTTCTGAAACTTGTCAGTGATGAGCTGGAACTTAACCGGCCGCTTCTGGCCAGTGGCGATATCGGTAAAACCGAAGTCATTCGGTTAGAACGGCAGGTTGCCGAGTTGAATGGCCAGATAAGTTCCCGTCGGAACAAGTACTTTCAAGATGCCCAGACGGAGATGACAAAGGTGGAGGAGGATTTATCCACTCAGCTGCAGGCGTTGTCAGAGCGGTCAACGGTTGTGGAGCGAACGGAGATACTCTCTCCGGCAAATGGCATTGTGAAACGGATAACCTTCACGACCCCGGGAGCGAAGATCAAGCCGGGAGATGTGGTTTTGGAAATGTTGCCGACGGATAGCAAGCTGATTGTTGAAGCAAAGCTGAAACCGGTTGATTTAACCCACGTAAAAACAGGGCAGGCCGCCTCCATAAAACTGGATGCCTTTGACCCCTCCATTTATGGTTTTTTTGGTGGTACGGTTGCCTATGTGAGTCCCGATGCCATTAACGAGGAGAGTCGGCAGGGGGAAGTGGTCTATTACCGGGTTCACGTGGAAATAGATGAGCCGAGTATTGTCGAACATAATAAAAAGAAACCGGATAAAAAAATAGAAATAAAGCCGGGTATGACCGGACTGGTAGAAGTAAAAACCGGCACCCAAACGGTCATGCATTACCTGACAAAACCTTTGAATAAGACCTTTTCCGGCTCGCTCAGGGAACGTTAACTGTTGGGTGTGGCCAGGTGTTCCCGTAACTCTTTACCGGCTTTAAAAAAAGCTATTTTTTTGGGTTTAACGGTGATTACTTCTCCGGTTCTTGGGTTGCGTCCCTGGTAGGTGTTGTAATGCCGGTTGGCAAAGCTGCCAAATCCCCGTATTTCGATGCGTCCACCCCCCGCAAGTTCTTCAAACATGCCATCGAAAATTTCATTGACGATTTTTTCGGCCATTCGGTAGCTGATGCCCCGATAATCCGCAACCGCCTGTGTAAGTTCAGACTTGATCATTCCTGTACTCCCTCAATGTATGGTTCTCTGCTATGGGATACTTGATTTGTCAACCGGTGCCATCCGATGCCCGTCCGGAGCGTTCGCCATGAGAGACAGCACCGCTTCCCGCATCAGTTCGGATAAACTGCTGTTGGATTCAACGGTGGCATCCTTCAAAAAGGCATGTTCCACCTCACTCAGGCGCACGGAGACGACTCGGTAGCGTGGATTCACTTTCTTGTGTGGCATGTGGCTGCTCCAAGTGTAATTTCTAGTGTGATTTCCTATAGAGGGTATAGCAATAGAACTGAAGAGAAACAGCGGAAAAGGCGAGTGCCAGAATGGCGAGAAAAATGAACATGAGAAATCTCCTTTTAGTAGCGGGGCAACGGGTTGCCTCCAAATAAATTAATTGGAATATTGTTAGTTTGATGAGAGGCTGTTCCCCTCAGCGTGGCTCAGGTAGACGCTACAGAACTTGAACTCACCGGAGCAGAATTTTATAATCTTGGGGATGTTCGTACCTGTGAGCTGTTTGCAGTAGCATTCTGGAAACGGCTCCGAGAGATGGCTACACATCGAACCTTTGCCCAGGATACTGCTGTTATTGATTATACCGGTTACAATGTCATGTTTCATAGATAGCCCGACAGGCGGAAAGATGTTCTCCACGGTGCGTGTGCAGTTGCTTGTTAGTGCTGTCAGTGGAGCCGCCGCTCTACAGTTTAGCAAGAGGTATGCCATGTTTTGAGGTGGTTAATTTACTGGTATCAGAATGAGTTATATTCTATTTCAGGTATGCAAAATGAAGAGTGATGCAGTGCGAGGGGTGGGTAAAATGACGAGTGTCAGATCTGATATCTTTCAAGCATTCGTTTGAATTTCCCGTAATCCACATCAAGCACTCTGGCCGCCTCCATTTTTTTGCCGCCGGAGGCTTCAAGGGCTTGACGTACCGCCTGGCGCGTTAGTTCGTCGAGGGTCAACTGGATGGCAATGTACGGATTTTGAACCTGATATTTGGGGGTGCCCATGACAGAACTCAGGTCATGCCCGGAAATAACTTCATCGGCAAAGAGTGCAGCTCTCTTTATGACGCTTTTTAACTCTCTGACGTTCCCGGGCCAGTGATAGTTTTGGAGTAGGGATAGTGCCTCCGCCGTTAAGTGGGGGGGCGATTTTTTGTGTTCCTGGGAAATTTCATTAAGAAACAATCGGGCAATTTCGGAAATGTCTTCCCTCCGTTCGCGAAGTGGGGGGATGGTTATGATGAGATCATTGAGCCGATAATAGAGATCTTCCCTGAAATTGCCGCCATGAACTTCATCAAAGAGGTCCCGATTGCTGGCGGTAATAACCCGGATATCAACATCGACCGGTTTCGTTGCCCCAACGGGAAAGAACTTTTTCTGTTCGACGACCTGGAGAATCTTGGCCTGGATGGTTGGGGAAGCACAATCAACATCGTCGAGAAAAACTGTGCCGCCATTGGCCTCTTCAAACAGCCCTTTTCTGGTGGAGACCGCTCCGGTAAAAGCTCCCCTGACATGGCCGAACAGCTGGCTTTCCACCAGTGTTTCCGAAAGGGTGCCCAGGGTAACCGGAATTAAGGTGTGGCTCTTACGATTGCTTAAGCCGTGAATGATTGAAGCAAGCCGCGATTTGCCGACCCCGGTTTCCCCCTGTATGAGAATCGAATAATCGGTGTCAGCAATGCGACGCGCCTGTTGTATCACCTTTTGCATGGCCGGACTTGTGCCAATGAGCAGTTCCAGTGAGGATTGTTCCCGTTGCCGGGCCTCCGTAAGCTCAATTTTCTGCAGAAGGGGGGTGGCGATGCGGGTGATGGTTTCCACCAGTTGACGGCAGTCCAGAGGTTTTCTCACATAGGCGCAGACGCCCAGTTCAATGGCCTTGAGCAGATATTCCGTCTCTGTGAAGGCCGTTGTTAAAATAATCGGCGCGTCCGGTGCCTGCTCCCGGAGGCGAACCGTCATTTCCAGCCCATCCATGATCGGCATTTTAATGTCACTGACCACAATATCCGGTCGCTCACAGCTGTAGAGTTCCAAGCCCTCACGGCCATTTGCGGCACTGATGACCGATGCGAAGTGCATTCTCAAGACGATGCAGATACGTTCATTCAGTTTTGGTTCGTCTTCAATGTAGAGGACTTTGAGCGGCAGTTTGTTACCCATTGTTCAGCTCCTCTATGCCGTTTTTTACCAGTTCAATGGTGAAAACGGTTCCCTCTGGTCCACTAATGTAACCAAGGCGACCCCCCATGCTCTCTTCAACAATCAGTCTTGACATATAGAGCCCGATGCCGGTTCCCTTATGAAGCGACTTGCTGGTGAAGTATGGTTCAAATACCTTATCGGCAAATTCTTCCGGAATACCACAGCCATTATCCCGTACCTGAATGATTGCTGTATTTCCCGTGTTGCGGAGTGCTATGGTGACCAGCCCGGTTCCATCGACTGCGCCGGAAAGGAGCCTTTTTTCCAGAATAGAGTCGAGGGAGTTGCTGACCAGATTAAGAATCGACTGCTTCAGCTCATTCTGGTAGCCGCTGATTGTGAAAATTGCCTCATCGGTAGTGTCTGCTATCTCAAGTGCGACTCCGGAGTCGGTAAACTGTGAAATAACTAGGGGAACCACGTCGGTAACAACTTTTCTGATATCTATCTGCTCCACTGTTTTTTCAGGGCTGAAAAAATTCCTGAAGCCTTCGATGGTATCCGACATATGGTAAATTTGTGCCTGGGCATCGAGTTCGGCCGTTTCCATAAAGGTGTCGTCAAGGCAGTGAGTGTCCCATGCCATTCGTATGCCTTGAATGGTAGCTCCGAGTGTGGCAAGTGGTTGTCGCCACTGATGGGCGATGGCTCCAATCATTTCGCCAATGGCCGCCAGTCGGGCGTGACGTGCCAGCAGGCGTTCATGGGTCAACCGCTTTTCCGTCTCCTCCTCGACCCGCTTTGCCAGGCCTTCATTCAGGTTATGCAGTTCCTGCTTGCTCTGTGACAGTATCTGCTCCCTTTCGGCCAGTTGGCTGGCCATGGTGTCGAAGGCCCGAGCCAGTTCTCCCAACTCGCCGCCGCTTACGGAGTCCGACGCTCTCACCTGAAGATCACCCGATGCAAGTCGCAGAGCTGCATCCCACAGTTTGTTGATACGTCTGATGAAACAGCGATCGGCGATGGGAATTGCCGTTACAATGGCTATCAGTAACAAGGGTGACAGGATGGCGATATTGATCAGTTCCGCACGGAGTGCGTTTTCCAAAGCACCGGTGGTCGGCATGGTGGCTCGTATGTAGAGGTAGGGGGACTGCTCTCCCGGAAGTTGCATGGCCCGATAGGAAACTATCTGGTCAATGTCTCCATTATCCGTTTCAATATGGGTATCCCTGGCCGGGCCACTTTTCATGCGCTGAAAAGCCTTCTCTTCGACTTTTTTACCAACATACTGTTCCGGTGAACTGTTTCTATGGACAATGGTTCCATTCGTATCAATAACGGAGAAGGAAATATTTTTTGTGACATCGCTCTGACTGAGCAGAGAGTTATAAAAATTAAAATTGACAATTGCAGCCAGGATCTGTTCTACCTCACCGCTTTCGTTTAACAGGGGATAGGCAAAGCCAAGGGTTGGCTTGCCGGAAATGGTACCTACCACATACTCACCGGAGGAGAACTTTTTTGTTATTACAGCATTTTGGAACGACCGCTTTCCTTTCAGGGATAGAGCCAGAGTCGTCGGTAGTCCGCTGGCCCATACGGTGCCGTCCGGTCTGGCAATGACAATATTAGTGAAATGGGGGCTTCCCGTGAGAATTTTCCCCAGCATGGTATTGACCGATTTCGTGCGCTGGTTCCGGATGTCTGGAATCTGTGCCAGTGTCACCAACAGCTGTTCCACGTCCCCTGTCAGGTTGTACTGCTCCATTGAGATGGTGTTGACCAGTCTGCGAGCCTCTCCGAGCCCTTTGCGAATACCCTCCTGTCGTTGGGATGCCCCGGAGTGGAAGATAAGTACAAGCGTGGGGATGGTCAGCAGGAGTACCAACAGAATCAGGTGGGTTCGCAAAGACAACGCAAAATAAAATCGGATGAACTGCTCTCTCACCAGCCGCCCCCTTGCTGTGGTATCGGGTACTTAATTGAATAGGTCGTCAATGCAAATTTCAACCAAACTACCATATTGTATGGTGTGCTGTCATCAATTGTAAATAGCAGTTACACGAGAGACGAATTTGTGATACTATTAATTGATATTCCAATATGAAGATCCAAATTAATAATTTCTAAAGGAGGTAGTCGTATGAAAGCTCTGGTCGTTCTGGTTGTGGCACTGTTGCTGGGGGCTTGCTCCAATGTTAGTCAGGAAGAACTTGACGCTAAAATCAACAAATGTACCGAAGCGGGCATGGCCTATACCTATATGAAGGATTTCAGGGGTAAGCCCTACGATGTTACCTGTGTGAGAAAGCATGAAAACGAGAAGTAGCGTATTTTTTTTGCGTGGAGCATTTTTTTTGTAAAGTTTTTTGAAGCAATGCCGATAGAATCCATAAGAGGTGGAGTTTGATGGGAGGTGTTATGTTACATACTATTTCTCCGTACAGTGTGAGTGGGAATCAGGGGTACGTGAATCCGCAGGCTAAAGTTGACCTGACGGCGGCAGCACCCCAGGTAAAGCAGGATGCGCAGAAATCTGTTCAGGCATCCAAGACCGATACGGTAACAATCTCTAAACAGGCATTACAGAAGCTGGCAGGTGAAGGGGGTTCTCCTTCCCGGCAACTGGCGGGAAATGCCGGGGGAAAAACGGGCGGGGGGTTACACGTTACCGCGTAGAAACCTGCCGTGAGCATGGTTTAAAACAGTGACGTGTGGAGGTGTGTGATGGGATTAAGTCCAATTTCAGGTGATGCTGCTTCTTACAAGTTACCTACTTCCCCGGTGCCAGCGATGGCAACACGGGATGGGGCTTTGAAGAACGCTGCCATTGCAGCCCAGGTGCAGCAGGCGCATTCGAAGGATGCAACTGTTGACAGCAAGCCGGTTGCACCGGCGAAGGTGCCTGTCGTGGCGACGACAAAAAACGCTGCCACATCGGGTCGCTCCATGAGGCATATCGTTGAGTCGTATAATCCGCAGGGTAAGGTGCGGATAAAATTTCTCGATAGCAATAACAATACAATTTACCAAATCCCTACAGAGATGGTGGCAAAAACCGAAGACCTGATGTCCAAGACCGAATTGACAGCCAACGTCACGGCGTAGTACGAAGCCCCCCTTTTGTAGTGGGATGATAATTAAATTCTTGATTTATGTGTGCCATCACGGTACAGGGTATGGGGGATAACCTCCATACCTTTTTTGTTTTTTAGCTCATGAAGGGAGCAGTATGAAGTATCTGTTTGAAATTATTACCTCCAGAACGGTTTCGGCACGCAGGGATTTATCCCTGCTCACTCTTTTGTTTAGTATCGCCTTTTTTCAGTTTCTTGGTCGGCTGCCACTTATGGAGCCGGACGAAGGGAGGTACAGCGAGATCCCCCGGGAGATGATAGAACGGGGCGATTTTGTGACGCCGATGCTTAATTATGTAAAGTATTTTGAAAAGCCGCCGCTTCATTACTGGCTTAACATCATTTCGATGAAGCTCTTTGGCGAAACCGAGTTTGCCGGTCGTTTTCCCGGAACACTCTGCGGGTTGTTGACGGTGCTCTTCATCTATTATCTGGGAAGAAAACTCTTTGGGCGTCGGGAGGGGTTTTTGGCCGCCCTGATACTTGGTTCGACCACCGGCTTTCTGATTCAAAGCCGCATCAATTTGACCGATATGACCCTGACCTGCTGTATGACGGTGGCAATCGGCTCATTTTTGCTGGCATCACGACATGATGAACCGCACAAATTGCGACACTACTACCTGTTTTATCTCTGTTCCGCTCTGGCCGTACTCGCCAAGGGGCTCATCGGCTTTGTGCTGCCGGGGGGAGTCCTCTTTCTGTATATGCTCTTCTGTCGCCGCTGGTCACTGCTGCGAACCATGGCATTGCCGAGCGGTCTGTTGCTGTTTTTTGCCGTAGCCGCCCCCTGGTTTGTGGTGGTTTCACTGAGAAATCCTGAGTTCGCCCACTTCTTTTTCATTCATGAACATTTTCAGCGTTTTCTGAGCGATGTGCATGGTCGTTATCAGCCGGTATGGTTCTTTATTCCCATACTGCTGCTGACCATGTTGCCGTGGTCATTTTTTGTCCCCACGGCAGTAGCTCGGGCCTGGCGTGAACGAAGGGGGGAGTATGGAGAGCGGGTGCTCTATCTGCTCATCTGGGCAGGTTTTATCTTCCTGTTTTTCTCAAAATCCCATTCCAAGCTGATACCGTATATTCTGCCGGTCTTTGCACCCCTTTCTCTGCTGGTCGGACGACTGTTCAGCCGTTGCCTGGATGGTGAAACCATCCCCCGGAAGAGCGGCATGGTGGCGGCAGTAATCCTTGTGATGATCGGCTGTGGTTTTGTCGCCTACCCCTCTGTCTCTCTGCCTCTCTTTGGTGCCGTTCCGTTTGCGACCCCGCTCGGGGGGATGCTTCTTGGCTCCCTGTTTCTGCTGGAAGGGGTGATGGCCTTTGTTTTCGTACGGGACAACAGGGGGGGGGCACTGCTTCTCACCTTTGTTGCCGGTGGTGTCTTGCTGTCGGTCACCGCACCCCATGTCGTGTTGCCGCTGGTGTCTGAAAAAAACGCCTGTTCACGGGAGCTGTGCCGTATGGTGAAGGCCACTGCCGGTCCAGATACGGCGGTGGTAAGTGTGGGGTACGAACAGGGACTGCCGTTCTACGCGGGGCGGCGCGTCATTCTGGCCGGCAACATGGGGGAGTTGGAGTTCGGAGCACAGCGGGGAGATCAATCTTCCTGGTTTATGGAAGAGGGGCGTTTGCCCGCGCTGTGGGATTCGGAGCGCCCGGTGGTTGCGCTGATTACTCCGGACAGCTTGGTAAAACTGAAAACTGCTGCTCTTACTCCGGTACGGGTGATTGGAGAGGATCATCGCAAACTCTTGATCTCAAATCGCTGAATCGTTTGAAAAAGTTTGCAGTCGTTCCCATGTTGTGCGATAAAGAGCGATGCTGGTCAGTATGTGCAGGAGGGTGATGTGCGAAACGAGTTTCTTCCCTTTTCAACACCGACAATCGAAGATGCCGAGATTAATGAAGTGGTTGATTCACTCCGCTCAGGCTGGATTACCACCGGGCCGAAGGTCAAGAGGTTTGAAGAGGCATTTGGTGCCTATGTGGGAGCCCCCTTTGCCGTGCCGCTCAGTTCGGCGACGGCCGGGCTCCATCTGACGCTGCTGGCTCTGAAGATTGAGGACGGGGATGAAATTATCACCACTCCCATGACTTTTGTCTCCACGGTGAGCATGATTGTGCTGGCCGGTGGTGTGCCGGTGCTGGTTGATATTGAGCCGGGTACCCTGAATATTGATGTGACAAAAATACGGGAAAAGATCACCCCCCGGACACGGGCCATTATCCCGGTGCATTTCGCCGGCCAAGCCTGTGATATGGACCCGCTATTTGCCCTGGCTGCGGAATTCGGGCTTACGGTCATTGAGGATGCGGCCCATGCAGCCGGCAGTGAGTACAAAGGGAAGCGGATTGGTTCCCTAGACTCAGTATCCATCTTTTCCTTTCACCCCAACAAAAATATTACCACCGGTGAGGGGGGGATGGTCTGTACCGGCGATGAAGCACTGGCCGAGGAGGTTTCCCTGCTCAAGTTCCATGGCATGAGTCGCGAGGCGTGGAAGCGTTTTGCCGCCACCGGGACACCGAACTATGACATTCTGCTCCCCGGCTTCAAGTACAATATGATGGATATCCAGGCGGCAATCGGTATCCATCAACTGCCGAAGCTGGATGGCTTCATCGACAGCCGCAAGGCAATTGCTGACTTCTATAACAGGGCATTTGCCACTGTCGACGAACTGGCGATTCCGGTCACTGCGCCATACCAGCAGCGCCACGCCTGGCATCTCTACACCCCCCTGGTGCGGATTGAAATGCTGACACTGGATCGTGACGCTTTTATGGCCGAGCTCAAGAAAGAAAATATCGGTACCGGATTACATTACAAAGCGGTGCATCACCACCCCTGGTACCGGGAAAACCTCCCCCAGACGGAGCAGAGTCTACCCAATGCCGACTACGCTTCTGACCGGATTTTGTCCTTGCCACTGTTTCCCCGGATGACAGAGGACGATGCCGCTGACGTTGTTGCTGCGGTCAAAACAGTGATAGCGAGACACCGGAAATGACACCGTATATCTCAATAGTTATCCCGGTTTACAACGAAGAGGGGAATCTGGAACGGCTGTTCGGCAGACTCTACCCGGTCATGCAGAATATGGGCAGACCGTTTGAGATCATCTTTACCGATGACGGCAGCAAGGATCGCTCCCTGGAAATGCTCAAAAACCTCGCTGCATCCCATGAGGAGGTGCGGGTCGTCGAATTTAACGGCAACTTTGGCCAGCACATGGCAATTATGGCCGCCTTTGAAATCAGCCGGGGCGAAATTGTCGTTACCCTCGATGCCGACTTGCAAAATCCCCCCGAAGAAATTCCGAAGCTGATTGCGGCGGTGGAGCGGGGGCATGATGTGGTCGGGAGCGTGCGCCAGAAACGGCAGGACTCCTTTGCCCGTAAATCGGCGTCACTGATGGTCAATGTCATTACCCGTAAAATGACCGGTATGCAGATGAGTGATTATGGCTGTATGTTGCGGGCGTACCGGCGCAACGTGGTGGATAATATCAATCGCTGTAGTGAAAGTTCCACCTTTATTCCCGCACTGGCTCAGACCTTTGCCACCAATCCGGGGGAGGTTGCCGTTGCCCACGCAGAGCGGGTTGAGGGAGAAAGCAAATACTCCCTGTACCGACTCATTCGGCTGAATTTTGACCTGATGACCGGCTTTTCCGTAGTGCCACTGCAACTTTTTGCCCTCTTGGGGATTTTGACGTCACTGTTCTCCGTGGCCTTCGCTCTCTTTCTGCTGGTGAGGCGTTTCGTGGTCGGTGCCGAGGTTGAAGGGGTCTTTACCCTTTTTGCCATCATGTTTTTCTTTATCGGCATAACCATTTTTGGTATCGGGATTGTCGGTGAGTATGTGGGACGCATTTACCAGGAAGTACGTCAGCGCCCCCGCTACGTGGTGCGCCGGGTTCACGGGGCGGCCGATGAATAACCGGATTGTGGTCTGTGCCTATCACAATGTGGGGTACGCGTGTCTGGAAGAGCTGCTGCTTCAGAACGCAGATGTGGCCTTGGTTTTTACCCATGAAGATTCTCTGAATGAGGAAATCTGGTTTAAATCTGTCCGTGAACTGGCAGAAAAGCACGGCATTCCGGTTTGTACCAGCAGTATCAATGAACCGGAAAACCGTGATAGTGTGGCTCGTATCGCCCCCGATTTTATTCTCTCCTTTTACTACCGGAACATGATTGATGTGGGGGTGCTTGGGTTGGCATCGGGGGGGGCATTAAACCTCCATGGCTCCTTTCTGCCGAAATATCGGGGACGGGTACCGGTCAACTGGGCGGTGATTAACGGCGAAACCGAAACCGGGGCAACGCTCCATTATATGACCGCCAAGCCCGATGCCGGTGATATCGTCGATCAGGAAAAAGTGCCGATCGCCGTTACCGACACGGCCTTTGATGTCTTTACCTCATTGACCGGCGCGGCCACGGCCATTATCAGGCGTTCCTGGCCGCGGTTGGTCGCCGGAACCGCCCCCCGTATCCCCATGGATCTTGGGCAGGGGAGTTACTACGGTGGTCGCACGCCGGCCGATGGTCTGATCGACTGGTCAAAAAGTGCCGTGCAGATTTATAATCTGGTGCGGGGGGTTACCCACCCCTATCCGGGTGCGTTCACCCGTCTGGGGGATGCCACGGTGACGGTGTGGGGGGCGTGGCCGGTCGTAGGGACTGCAGAGCCGGGCAGGGTCGTGTCACGGGAGCCGTTGGTAGTCGGTACCGGCGATGGTCTACTGGAGCTAAGGATGGTGCAGGTCGGCGGCATGGCCGAAGAGTCGGCCGTTCAGTTTGCGGCTCGGTATCCTGCGGCAGAACAATTTACGTAATTTTTTCTTTGTTATTTCCACGAATCAATAAGGAGCAACTGTGAAAGTACTCATACTTGGTGTCAATGGTTTTATCGGCAACACCCTTACCCGGCGGATTCTGGCAACCACCGACTGGGAGGTGTTCGGGTTGGACATGGCCTGTGACAAGTTGGAACATTCCCTCGGTGATCCCCGTTTCCATTTCCTTGAAGGGGATATCACCATCAACAAAGAGTGGATTGAGTATAATATCAAAAAATGTGATGTGGTGCTGCCGCTGGTCGCCATTGCCACGCCGGTTACCTATGTAAAGGATCCGCTGCGGGTATTTGAACTCGACTTTGAAGAGAACCTGAAGATTATTCGCCTCTGTGCTAAATACAAGAAACGGGTTATTTTTCCGTCAACTTCGGAAGTCTACGGCATGAGCCCGGATCGGGAATTTGACGAAGAAAATTCGCCCCTCATGCTTGGCCCCATCAACAAGGAACGGTGGATTTACTCCTGTGCCAAGCAGATGCTGGATCGGGTCATCTATGCCTACGGTAATCATGAGGGGCTCCAGTATACCCTGTTCCGTCCCTTCAACTGGATTGGGCCCAAGCTTGACAGCATCAGCACCGCCAAAGAGGGGAGTTCCCGGGTGCTGACCCAGTTTCTCTACAACATTGTTGCCGGTGAACCGATTCAATTGGTTGATGGTGGCGGTCAGCGCCGCTCCTTTACCTTTGTGGAAGATGGCATTGACTGTCTGATGAAAATAATTGCCAACGAAAATGGTGTCGCAAACGGGGGTATTTTCAATATTGGCAATCCGCACAACGATCTATCGGTTCGCGAGCTGGCTGAAAAATTGATCTCCCTGGTCAAAGAGTACCCGGCCTATCGGGAAAAAGCTGAAAAGTGCCAGATTATTGATGTTACCTCTGACAGTTACTATGGTAAAGGGTATCAGGACATGCTGACCCGGGTACCGTCGGTGAAAAATGCCAAGGAACGGCTCGGCTGGGAGCCGACCACAACGATTGATGATGCCCTGCGGAAAACTCTTGATTTCTATCTGGTTGAGGATCGGCAGAAGATTGAACATCTGCTCTGATAGTGACCGAGGGGAGAAATAGTAATGAGTGAGGCAGAATCCGTTCTGGCCTTCAAGGTCGATGTTGACACCTATGTGGGAACCCGGGCAGGTGTTCCGAATCTGCTGAAGATTTTGCAGCGGTTTGGCATCCGGGGGACATTTTATTTTTCTCTCGGCCCCGATAATTCGGGCAAAGCGATACGGCGGATTTTGCATCCGGGGTTTCTGAAAAAAATGCTCCGAACCCGGGCACCTTCAATGTACGGGATGCGGACCATGTTATACGGCACCCTGCTTCCCGCACCGGCCATCGGCAGGGATCTGGCTGACGTCATCGCGTCGGTAAAGGGGGCGGGGCACGAAGTGGGTATTCATTGCTGGGACCATGTTAAGTGGCACGATTATCTACCGCGTTATGACAGGAAGACGGTAGCCCGTGAACTGGGGTTGGCAAACGACGTCTTTGAAACTATTTTTGGCGTTCCGGCAGCCACGACCGCCGCACCGGGGTGGACGGTAACCGCCGACTCCCTTGCCGTGCAGGATGCCATGGGATTGGCCTACAGCAGTGATTCCCGTGGCCGGTCACCTTTCTATCCGACCATGGCCGGTCACCGCTTCACAACGCTCCAGATTCCTTCGACGTGGCCGACTATGGATGAGCTGCTCGGTGAAAACGGCATAACGACGGAAAACATTAACGATCAGTACGTAGCACTGTTGCAGCCGGGGCTGAACGTCCACACCATTCATGCCGAACTTGAAGGGAAAGCTCTCGCGGAGCAGTTTGTGGATTTACTTGGCCGATTGGCAGAGCGTCCGGTGCGTTATATCCCCCTTGGTGAGGTTGCCGCCGAGTACGGTGGCGGGGCTCCCCACTGCGAACTGCGGATGGGATATGTGGCAGGACGTGCCATGCCGGTGGCAATTCAAGGTGCGGCAGAAGGGGATACGGTTCAACCATGCAGATAACTACACCATTCATAAAGCTTGACAGCTTTCTTAAAGTAGAAAACGCGGTTTCGTCCGGTGGAGAAGCCAAAATGATGATCGCCGAAGGGTATATCACCGTCAATGGTGAGGTTGAGTTGCGCCGGGGGCGCAAGCTCTATCCCGGTGACCGGGTCGTGTACGGGAAAAGACGCTTTGTTGTCGAGGCGGAATAACTGGGCTCTTCTGTAATTTGCTCTATGTATCAGATAGTTGAAATATTTTATGCACTGATTTTATGTGCCAATTTCTGCGCCTGCGGGCGTTATTGAGGAGAATTTCATGAATATGCGTTTTCTTGATGCCTGTTGGGGAAAACCGGTAGATCGGACTCCGGTATGGTTGATGCGTCAGGCTGGCCGGTACCTGCCTGAATACATGGCGGTTCGTTCCAAATGCACCTTTCTGGAACTGTGTAAAACCCCCGAACTGGCGGCCGAAGTTACCATTCAGCCCGTAGACATTCTCGGCGTTGATGCGGCCATTATGTTCTCCGACATCCTGACTCCGGTGGAGCCCATGGGGATGAAACTTGATTTTGTGCCGGGCCCGGTTTTTGAAAGCCCGATCCGGAGCATGGCCGATGTGGAGAGACTGCGTATTCCCCAGATGGAGCAGGACGTACCGTACGTTCTGGAAACCATCAAAATCCTCCGCCGTGAGCTGGCTGGAAAGGTTCCGCTGATCGGTTTCGGCGGCGCACCGTTTACCCTGGCCTGCTATATGGTAGAGGGGAAGGGCTCCAAGGATTTTGCCCAGATCAAGCGGATGATGTATGCCGCTCCTGAAATCTATGGGGCTCTCATGGAAAAAATTACCACCATGAGTATTGAATACCTGAACGCCCAGATTGCTGCCGGTGCCCAGTGTATCCAGATTTTTGACACCTGGGGAGGCATCCTTTCCCCTGCCGATTATGAACGGTACGTCATTCCCTACACGTCACGTCTCATCAACGGGCTGAACCGGCTGGAAACGCCGGTCATTCATTTTGTCAAGGGCTCCGGCTCCATGCTCGACACCGTTAAGAAGGCGGGGGGCGATGTTATGGGGCTTGACTGGCACGTGAATCTGGGAGCGGCGCGGGATCTGCTCGGCTCCGAAATGGCGGTTCAGGGGAACCTGGACCCGACGGTACTCTACGCCACCCCGGAAATTATCGAGCGGGAAGTGCAGCGGGTTCTTGATGAAAACGCCGGTCGTCCCGGTCATATTTTTAACCTGGGTCATGGTATTCTGCCGACGGTGCCACCGGCAAACGCAATTCACATGGTTGAGTGCGTCCATCGTCTGTCACAGAAGTAACGGGGGACTTATGGCAATTACACTGAAAAACCTCGTGATCTTTGTTACCGATCTTGCCCGTGCGAAAACGTTTTATGTGGATCTGCTCGGTCTGCCGGTTGCCGGCCAGAGTGAAATGCTCATGGAGTTTTTCCCCGGTGCCGTCACCACACTCGGTGTCTCACTGGCTCTCCACGAAGATGCCCGAACTCTCATTGGACGACATACCGGCCTGACGCTGAAGGTCGATAATATTGTGTCAGTGTGTGAAAAGCTCAATGCTGGTGGGGCTCACTTTGTGGAACCTCTCGAATCCAGCCCCTGGGGAAAAATGGCGGTCGTTGCGGATTTTGACGGTAATATGATGGCTCTGGTGGATCGTTAGATGAAGATTGTGACCCGTGAACTGCTGGCAAGTGTGGTTGGGGACGCGCAGCTGAATCCCCGGTTGCGGAAGAATTATAATATCCATGTATCTGACAGCTCCCGGTGTCATCGTCTGCTCAACGCCATCGAACCGGCCTCATACATCAGACCCCATCGTCACCTTGATCCTGAAAAAGACGAGGCCTTCATTCTGATGGGGGGGCGGCTCGGTATTGTCATTTTTACCGATGCAGGTGAGGTGGCTGAAGCCGTGCTTCTTTCCCGTGATGGGGGTAATCTGGCCGCCGACATTCCCCACGGTGTGTTCCATACCGCTGTGAGTCTGGAGTCGGGAACTGTCTTCTATGAAGCAAAGGCGGGTCCCTATCTGCCGCTCCGCGAGGAGGAAAAAGGCACCTGGGCTCCCGAAGATGGTGATCCCCAGGCGTCACTCTATCTGGAACGACTACGGAGTCTGTTTGACTAAGTGGTCTCTCTTGTGCTCCGGGGTGATGACGCTGCTGCTCGTGGTTCCTCTGACCGTTTCGGCAGGCTCCGTTTCACCGCGACCCCCGATGCGACCGTATGCGGGTATCGGTCTGGTTTTCTCTGCCGGTCTGATTTCCGCAGAGGGGGAACTGCTGCCGCTCCCCCTGTACGAGGAGCCGGGACTTACACGGATCGGTGCAGTGAGCGGCACCACGGTAACCGGCATTGAGTGGCTTTTCGGAAACGGCGTAAAGCCGGTACCTTTCATTGTTACCGCCCGCAGGGGGGAATGGCTGCGGATTCTGTACGATGATGCCGGTCATGAAGGGTGGGTTAATCCGGAGGTGGCAGGCCGGTTCCAGGGGTGGGATCATTTTTTGAAACAGCAGAACTGTCGTATACTCCCTGGGCTCCTGCCCCGCTACTACAGTTTGGTATCGACGCCAGGGGGTACTTCCCTCGGTACCGTACAAGCAAAGCAGCAGTTTCGGGTGTTGAAACGGGAAAATGACTGGGTGATGGTGCTGTCGGTACCTTATCGGTTGGGGTGGATTCGATGGCGTGATGAGGATGGCCGATTGCTGGTGGGCTTTCAACCCTGAGGCGGTGGCAGAATAACTATTGACGTGGTTCTTCTGGTGTGATAGACAGCCGTTATGGATATGATTACTATGGCAAGAGCAGGACGAGTTTTTTATGCGGCGGCGTTTGATGCCGCAGCGATGCCCGTTGCCTGCTGATTGTCCTTACCTATGAGAGATAATCGCGAGCCGTGGGCAGATGCCCACGGCTCCTTTTTGTTTAGACGACTTAATGCCTACATATCGTGAGGAGGAGTTGAGATGAGAATAGAACTTGTACCACCAGGCACCGGCGAGTTGACCTATGAAATCAGAAATATCGTCAATGTTGCAGAAAAACTGCAAAAACATGGCGTCAAGATCAACTGGGAAAATATCGGCGATCCCATTGTCAAAGGTGAGGTCATTCCGGAGTGGATGAAGGAGATTGTGGCGAAGGCCGCCATGGATAACCGCACCTGGGGATATTGTCATACCCGGGGTGTGCTCGAAACACGGGAGTTTATCTGTGAAGCCACCAACAGTCGTGGCGGAGCGCAGATAACGCCGGACGACATCATCTTTTTTAATGGGCTTGGTGATGCCATTGCCAAAATTTACGGCTGCCTCCGCCCGGAAGCACGGGTTCTGATGCCATCCCCGTCATATACCACCCACACCCTCGGTGAGATTGGTCATGCCCACTCGGCACCCTCCCTGTTCTGTCTCCAGCCGGACAATAACTGGTATCCGGACATGGATGATCTGCGGAATCATGTCCGGTACAATCCGAACATCTGTGCCATCATGCTGATAAACCCCGATAATCCGACCGGCATGGTCTACACCCGGGAAATCCTTGAACAGATCGTCGCTGTTGCCCGTGAAAACGATCTGTTTATCATTGCCGATGAGGTCTATATCAATATCGTTTATAACGGCGAGAGTACGGTGCCGATCAGTGACGTCATTGGTGACGTTCCCGCCATCTCCCTGAAGGGGATTTCTAAAGAGTTCCCCTGGCCCGGCTCCCGCTGTGGCTGGATTGAGGTCTATAACGGACAGCAAGATGAACGTTTCCGTAAGTATATTAATCTGATCCTCACCGGCAAGATGAACGAGGTCTGCTCAACCACGCTCCCCCAGACGGTTATTCCGGAAATAGTCCGTCACCCCGAATATGCTGCCTATCTGGCTCAGCGCATTAGCTGCTACGAGCGGATGAGCAACATTACCTATGAAACACTCAGTCAGGTTCCGGCGCTGCAGGTAAACCGGACCAACGGTGCCTTTTATATGGCGGTGGCGTTTCGGGATGGGTTGCTGAACAACCGGCAATCTATCCGGATTGAAAACCAGGAGGTCAGGGAGTTGGTTGACGGATTGATTAACCAGCCGGGGGTGTCACCGGACAAACGTTTTGTTTATCAGATTCTGGCATCAACCGGAATTTGCGTGGTGCCGCTGTCGTCATTTTCCACCCCGTTGCAGGGCTTCAGGGTGACACTGCTGGAGAAGGATGAGCATGAATGCCGACGGGTCTATCGGACTCTGGCGGAAAAAATTGGCGAGTATCTGAATTCATAACATGAGACAGCACAGGGGGGAACGGCGACACCGCTCTCCCCTGTGCTGTCTCAGCAGAGCCCAGAACAGACGGGAGGTTACGACTTTTTGTCGCTCTCTTCTCCTTTGGGTTTGATCTCTATCTCGTCCTTGCCATCGGCTGCTTTTTTAAAATTGCGGATACTTTTTCCAAGAGCGCCACCAATTTCCGGCAGTCTCCCCGCACCAAAAACGACCAAAACGATGACCAGGATAATTATCATTTCCGGCATGCCAAAACCAAACATTGTGCCCCCTCTGTTGCAAGTGTCAACTAAAATCATACTATCTCACCGCAGTAAAAAAAAATCAAGTACCGCGACGGGAGAACTTACATGAGAAACTATCCATTGGCTGGACGCAGCTTGAGAACCTGCCGGTCGAACATGGCAGGACTAATTATTGTCTTCGCTCTTCTGTTCGGTAATACGCCCGGTGCCAGGGGGGCAAGCGGGGACATAACTCCGTTTCAGGTGCAAAATCAGAGCCCCCTCGTGCAGATCTACGGACTTCCCCGTGATACCGGCGCGGAGATAGTGCCATCGGGTGCCGTGCAGATGGCTCTTCTTCAGGATCTGGCAAGTAACTACACCGTTGGTAGCTCCCGCCGGGAACAGATTACCCTGGATGGTGAAACGTATCGGCTGACCGTGGTCGCCCGCTATGGCTTTTCACCCCGGGGGGAGATCGGTGTTGAACTGCCGTACCTTGTGCAGGGGGGAGGCTTTCTCGATTCGTTCATTATTGATTGGCACAACACGTTTGGCCTGCCCCAGGGGGGGCGGACAACCGCTCTCCGGAATCGCCTGAATTACAGCTATCGCAAGGATGGAGTGTCACTCTTGCAGATGGATCATGGTTCTTCCGGTATTGGCGATTTGGCTGTGACCGGGGGGTACCGGTTGGTTGATGATACAGGCAATGGTCACCATGACCGTTTGGCCCTCAAGGGGAAGCTCAAGTTGCCGACCGGAGACAGCACCACATTGGCCGGCAGTGGCGGTGTCGATGCGCTACTGCAGCTCTGCGGTAGCAGGCAGTGGGGAACCGTCGGTCTGTACGGTTCAGTTGGCGGCCTGGTCATGGCACCGGGGGATCTGCTGGGCGATCAGCATAATCCCCTGGCGGCAACCGGTTCCCTTGGTTTTGGCTGGCTTGCCACCCCACTTATTTCGTTGAAAATCCAACTCAACGGTACAACCCCCCTGTACCGGGACAGTTCCCTTGCGGAGCTCTCGTCACCTTCTCTGATGCTGACCATGGGAGGGGCTCTCCATCTGCCGGATAATTATCTGCTGGATATCGGTGTGGTGGAGGATGTGGCGGTGGCAACTGCTCCGGATGTCAGCTTTCATCTTGGGGTGAGCAGGCGTTTTTAGGGGAGGGATGTACAAGAAAACGGGGCGAAAGGGAAACCTTTCGCCCCGCCGGTTTTCGGGGTCAGGAAATCAGTACTTCTGGTCGGCGTAGTCAACCCAGCCGCCCGCCATCACCAGCGCCTTATCAAAGGGAGAGATGTGGAAGGAGAAGGTTTTCTGTTTTCCGGCCGCACTCACCGTCAACGACTCTGCTTCGATGTCGATGGACATAGTCGCATCATCATCTCCGGCGTGGCTGAAGATCAGGTCAAGGTCTGCCGCAGGAAGCTCAATGGCAGCCATGCCGCAGTTGAACATATTTTGACGGAAAATACGGGCGAAGGATTCGGCAATAACCGCCGTGATGCCATTCACCTCAAATACCCAGGGTGCGTGTTCCCGTGAGGAACCACAGCCGAAGTTGGCACGGGACAGAATAACACGGGCCTGGGCTGTTTTTGCCCCCTTGGGCTCAAAGCCGGGGAGCTTCAGGTCTTCCAGAATATACGGCTTAAGATCTTCCTTGGTGATCTCGGTCAGATACTTGGCCGGGATAATCTCGTCGGTGTTGATATCGCTGCGGTCAAGAAAGAGGATCGGGCCTCCAAATGTTTTCATATAGATAACTCCTTTATTATAAATACTTTCTTGGATCGGCAATGACACCTTCAACGGCACTGGCGGCGGCGGTTGCCGGTGACATCAGGTGAACCATGCCCCCTTTACCCATGCGCCCCATGAAATTGCGGTTGGTGGTGGAGGCGCAGACTTCGCCATCGGCAAGCACGCCGTTACTCATGCCCAGACAGGCACCACAGGTCGGGTTGGTGACGCAGAAACCGGCCTCCATGAATATCTCGATGAGCCCTTCTTTCGCCGCATCCTTGAAAATGGCCGGGGTGGCGGGGGAAAGAATACCACGGACATGGGGGGCAAGTTTGCGCCCTTTGAGGATCTGCGCGGCGATGCGGATATCTTCCAGACGGCCGTTGGTGCAGGAACCGATATAAACCTGATCGAGTCGGGAACCGGCTATTTCGGAGATAGTTTTAACCTGATCCGGCTTGTAGCCAAAGGTGACGGTCGGCTCCAGAGTTGCCACATCAATCTCGATGACTTGATCGTATTCGGCATCGGCGTCGGCGCGCCACTGTGAATAATCGGCGATGGCGGCACATTTGTCGGCAAAATCGTCTTGAATAAAGGGCCAGAGGTAGTCAACGGTGGTCATGTCCGGTTGACAGATGCCGGAGGTGCCACCGGCTTCAATGGCCATATTACAGAGCGTCATGCGGGATTCCATTGACATGGCGTCAACCACCGGGCCGTGGAACTCCATAACCTTGTCGGTGGCTCCGTTTACCCCGATTTTGCCGATAATGTGTAGGATGACGTCTTTTGCATAGACGCCGGTCGGGAGGGTGCCGGTGACATTGAATTTAATCGTTTTCGGCTGGCGGAACGCACAGACCCCTTTCAGGATACCGACTTCAAGGTCGGTGGTGCCGATACCGGCGGCAAAGGCACCAAAGGCACCATGGGTACAGGTATGGGAATCTCCCATGATGACCGTGTAGCCGGGACGGATAAAGCCCCGCTCTGGGAAAAGGGCGTGACAGACACCATTTGCCCCCACATCAAAGAAGTCCTTGATGTCGTGGCGCCGGGCCCAGTCACGGAGAATCTTTGCCTGGGTTGCCGTTTTTGTGTCCTTGCTGGGGGTGACGTGGTCGATGACCGCCTTGATTTTGGTCCGATCGAATACCCGGTCTTTGCCGCGACGGATCAGGTCGTCGATGGCGATCGGTGTGGTGATTTCGTGGCAGAGCACCGCATCAAGACGCAGTACTTTGGTGCCGGGAAACGGCTCGTTGACCAGATGTGCATCAAAAATCTTTTCTGCTGTTGTTTTACCCATGTATGACCTCGCTTCAGTACAGTATTGCTCTCACCTATACATGATTCTGGCGGGCAATAAAAGCAGTAAGTGGAGGTGTTGGGGAAAATCAGGTGGCACCCGGTTCCACCCTGGTGTATAAACAGTGGGTACGCTACGAACCGAGGTTTATTACCATGACAACGCACCAGCTGAGAACATTGCTGAACTCCGTACAACGAGGTGATGTTTCAATAGATACCGCACTGGCAGAACTGCGGCATTTTCCCTCCGAGGATCTGGGGTGTGCCCAGGTTGACCACCATCGGGAGCTTCGCCAGGGGATGCCGGAAGTCATCTTCGGTGAAGGAAAAACCGGAGAGCAGATCATCACCATCGCCAACGCCCTGTCATCCCGGGGGGGCAATGTGCTGGTGACCCGTCTCAGCGGAGAGAAGGGGGCACAGATACTCCCCTCACTGCCGGGAGCCTGCTACCATGCTGCTGCCCGCTGCCTCACCTGGGAACTGCACCCCCCTGAGATCAGGGGGAAGGGAACCATCCTGGTGCTGTCGGCCGGTACCTCGGATATTCCGGTGGCCGCCGAGGCACTGGTTACGGCACAATTCATGGGGAACCGTGTGGAACATGTCTACGATGTGGGGGTTGCCGGTATTCACCGTCTGCTGGCCCGGCGGGAACAGTTGGCTGCCGCTACGGTTCTCATCGTGGTTGCCGGTATGGAAGGGGCACTCCCTTCGGTTGTCGGCGGATTGGTGGATAAGCCGGTGATTGCGGTGCCGACCTCCGTTGGCTATGGGGCCTCTTTTGGTGGTCTCGCCGCACTGCTGGGCATGCTTAATTCGTGTGCCTCCGGTGTGACGGTGGTTAATATTGATAATGGTTTCGGGGCAGGATGTGCGGCGAGTCTGATAAACCGGATTTGAGCTCCGTGGCTGATGCCGGGTATCTCTCGGTCTTGGTTATGAAAGGAAAAGGGGGGATAGTACGATGAATAGTGCTGCAATCGTGGATGCCAGTTTAGATGATGCGGTGGCTCTGTTGCTTCGAGAAAGCGGCATGACCCTTTCCCTTGCCGAATCGTGCAGTGGTGGTCTGATTGCCAAACGGATCACTGATGTACCGGGATGCTCCCGTTACTTTTTAGAAGGGGTGGTGACCTACTCCAACGAAGCCAAGATGCGGCTTTTAGCGGTTCCGGCTGACCTTCTGGAGTGCTGTGGTGCGGTTAGTGCGGAGTGCGCAACTGCCATGGCAACCGGTATCAGCAATGCTTCGGGGAGTGACATCGGCATTGCCGTGACCGGCATCGCTGGCCCCGAAGGGGGCTCAGAAGAAAAGCCTGTCGGAACGGTATATATTGCTCTGGCTACTCCGGAAGGGTGCCGTGCCAGCCATTTCCTGTTTAGCGGCAACAGGGACGAAGTTCGTATGCAGACCGCCTGTGCGGCACTGGAGTTGCTCAGGCGGTATCTGGAGACCATAATTGAATAAGGAGAAGCTATGCCGGAACTTCCGGAAGTTGAGGTGACCCGTCTCCGTCTGATGCCGGAGTTGACGGGAAGGCGTTTTGAAAAGGTTGAGATACGGGTCGCCAAGCTCCGTATGCCGGTGCCGCAGGAACTTGGCTTGATGGTCGAAGGGAGAACATTGCGTGCCATCGAACGGAGGGGCAAATATCTGCTTTTTGATTGTGCAACCGGTTGGTTGCTAATTCATCTGGGGATGACTGGCTATTTGCAACTGCTACCCGCTGCGGTGCCCCCTGGCAAGCATGATCATCTGGACTGTCATTTTAACAATGGGAAAATGCTCCGTTTTCACGATCCGCGCAAATTCGGTACCGTGCTCTGGCTGACCGGCGATCCCCTGCTCCATCCTCTTTTGGCTTCCATCGGTCCCGAACCGCTTTCAGAGCGGTTTAACGGAAGCGTCCTTCATAGCGTTGGAAAATCCCGCAAGGTCGCCATTAAACAGTTGATTATGGACAGCCAAGTTGTGGCCGGGGTTGGAAATATCTATGCCAATGAAGCGCTGTTTATGGCCGGAATCAGTCCGGAACGGGTTTCCGCCTCGGTGACAGTGGTGGAGTTCAACCGGTTGGCAGAGGCAATCCAGCAGGTATTAGGTGGTTCGGTGGCGCGGGGAAGCAGTTTGCGGGTTATGGAGGATTCGGTGGCGTATTTTCCGCTGGATAACAACGTCTACGGCCGGGGAGGGGAGCCGTGTCGCCGCTGCGGCGACATGCTTGTTGAAACAAGGCAGGGCAACAGAAGTACCGTATTCTGTCGCTCCTGCCAGGGATAATCGCTTTACAGGCGGAAGCGGCCGATCAAACGCTGAAGCTCAACGGCAACCCGTGAAAGATCGGAAGAAGCTGCGGCTGTCTCCGTTGCACCGGCAGCGGTCTGCTGCACCACCCGGGTGATATTCTGGATATTATTGGTTATTTCACCAGTAGTGGCGGTCTGCTCTTCTGCCGCTGTGGCGATTTGGTTGACCTGCATGGTGACATCGTTAATCTGGTCCAGGATATGCTCAAGTGCTTCACCGGAACGGATGGAATACTCGGTTCCCTTTTCCACCTCAGTTACCCCTTCTTCAATTGCGGCAACAGCTCCCTTTGTTTCGCTCTGGATCGCCTTGATCATTTCACCTATTTCACGGGTTGCCCGGGTTGTCCGTTCGGCCAGGGCACGAACTTCATCGGCAACAACGGCAAAGCCACGCCCCTGTTCGCCGGCCCGTGCCGCCTCAATGGCGGCGTTGAGAGCCAGCAGGTTTGTCTGATCCGCAATGTCTTCAATGGTACCGATGATCTGGCCAATCTGGTCAGAACGGGCACCGAGGCTTTCTACGGTCTTTGCCGTTTCCTTGACTCGTGCAGCGATCCGTTCCATGCCCCCCGTGGCACGGCTGACAATCTCCGTCCCGGTGCGTGCCGTCTCGCTGGCACGGTTAGAGGTTTCGGCGGCACTGAGGCAGTTGTGAGCAATATCGTTGGATGTGGCGGCCATCTCTTCACTAGCCACGGCAACCGAATTGGTCTGGTGGGCGACTTCCTCCGTGCCGGTGGCAATCTGGCTGGCATTGGTATGGAGGGTGTCCGTTGCCATAGTGATCTGCTGGGATGTCTGGGAAATTTGGCCGATAATTTCCCGCATAGTTGACTGAAGTGTGCCGATAGCTCTGATAATAAAGCTGATTTCATTATTGCGGAGTGCCTTGATGTTTTGGGTCAGGTTCCCCTCAGTCATCTGGGCAAGGTAGTTCATAATTCTGTCAAGGGCGTCATTGACCGTCCAGAAGAGGAGGAAGCTGAAGAAGATACCGAGCAGAACAAACAGCGCTGTTGACAGAATGGAAACCGTCTGGGAAAACATGCGGCCTGTCATTACGGCGAAAATGATACACAAGCTGTAGCATCCACTGAGGAACACGATACGGGTACGAATTCTCAAGCCCCGGTAAAATTCGAAAAGAAAAAACATGGTAATACCCCCGATATGGTAAAACTAATGAAAGGCAGAATACAATTAATTTTTATACATATCATAAATAATTTAAAACAAAAACAGTAAAAACAGCCACCTCATTTTATACTGTTTTGTCGTAGCGTCGTGCGGTGTTGCGTGAGACGATTTTATATCGTTACCGTCATTCGTGTTGCCCACCGCAAAGAAGTCTACCGGTAATGCCATTACAGCAAACAATGGAAAGAACATAGATTCTTCTTATCAACTTCTCCCTCTCACCCCCCATCTACTCATCGTTGTGCTTCCTGTGCCAAAGGAGTTGATTCCATACCAATTTATTTTCAAGGGATAAATCCTTGCGATGCTTCTGCTGAGTATGTTATTTTAACGTGTTTATATCGACATTCAAGCTACCCCACCTTCAGGAGAACCATACAAATGGCTGAGAAGAACAACATGATCGAGAAAAATAAGGCGATTGATCTGGCTCTGAGCCAGATTGAGAAACAGTTTGGCAAGGGTGCCATCATGCGGCTCGGTAATGATGAGGCTCTACCGGGGGTTGAGGCCATTTCCACCGGTTCCATCTCCCTTGATATGGCACTGGGGGTCGGCGGGGTGCCTCGGGGCAGGGTTATTGAAGTGTATGGCCCGGAATCTTCCGGAAAGACGACCCTTGCGCTCCATATCGTGGCAGAAGCACAGAAAACCGGCGGGATTGCCGCGTTTGTCGATGCCGAGCATGCCCTTGATATCGGCTATGCCCGTAAACTGGGTGTTAAAACCGATGACCTGCTGGTATCCCAGCCCGATACCGGTGAACAGGCATTGGAAATAGCTGAAACCCTGGTGCGGAGTGGTGCCATTGATGTACTGGTTGTTGACTCGGTCGCCGCACTGGTTCCCAAGGCGGAAATAGAGGGTGACATGGGAGATTCCCACATGGGACTTCAGGCTCGACTCATGTCACAGGCACTTCGGAAGCTGACCGGTATCATCAGTAAATCCAACTGCTGTGTTATTTTCATTAACCAGATCCGAATGAAAATCGGCGTTATGTTCGGTAATCCGGAAACCACCACCGGTGGTAACGCACTGAAGTTTTACGCCTCGGTTCGTATGGATATTCGTAAAATTGCCACATTGAAGCAGGGGGATCAGATTATTGGCTCCCGTACCAGGGTCAAGGTGGTAAAGAATAAGGTGGCACCACCGTTCAAAGAGGTTGAATTCGATATCCTCTACGGTGAAGGAATTTCACGCACCGGCGATGTGCTCGATCTGGCGGTTGATAAGAATATCGTTGAGAAGAGTGGTGCCTGGTACTCCTACGGTAAGGAGCGTATCGGTCAGGGACGTGAGAATTCCCGCACCTGGTTGACCGAGCATCCCGAGGTGCTTGCCGAACTGGAAATTAAATTGATGGCACTTCTGAAGCCGGTGCCGGTCGCCGAGACAGCCGCCTGATAACCGGAGGTGCGCCGTGGAATTGAATGAAATATTAGCCATTGCCTTTAAAGCCAAGGGCTCAGATATCCATATCAAAACGGGTCTGCCCCCTATTGTCCGGATTGATGGGCGTCTGCATCCAATTCCCAATGCACCCCGTTTGACGGCAGAGTTTGTTTCAAACACCGCACTGGGGCTCATGAACGAGCGTCAGCGACGCCTGTTTGAAGAGAACTACGAAGTTGATCTTGCCTATTCAATAGCAGGGCTTGGCCGGTTCAGGGTCAGTGTTTATCGGCAGCGGGGCACGGTGGCCATGGTATTCCGCTCCATCGCCATCGTGATTCCAACCCTTGAGGGGCTGAATCTACCGCCGGTCATGCAGAAAATCTGTCGGGAAGAGCGGGGGCTCATTCTGGTGACCGGTACCACCGGTTCGGGGAAATCGAGCACCCTTGCGGCCATGATTGACTACATCAACAGTCAACGTACCTGTAATATTGTTACCATTGAAGATCCGGTGGAATTCCTGCACCGTGATAACAAGAGTATTATCAGCCAACGGGAGGTCGGTACGGATACCCCCACCTTTTCGATGGCTCTGAAGGGTGCCCTGCGGCAGGATCCGGATGTTATTCTGGTGGGGGAAATGCGGGATCTGGAGACCATTGAAACGGCCATGACCGCAGCAGAAACCGGCCATCTGGTCATGTCTACCCTCCATACCATGGATGCTGCGGAGACCATCAATCGAATCATCGGTGTGTTTCCTCCCTACCATCAGCGTCAGGTGCGGATGCAACTGTCCAGTATTGTCAAGGCGGTGATTTCCCAGCGCCTGGTACCGAAGTCCGATGGCAAGGGGCGGGTGCCGGCGGTAGAGGTGCTACTGGCCTCAGCCCGGGTCAGGGAGTGTATTGACGATAGTGAAAAAACCAAGATGATTACTGATGCCATTGCCCACGGCTTTGTGACCTATGGCATGCAAACCTTTGATCAGTCGTTGATGAAGCTGTATACCGGTAAGTTGATCACCTACGAAGAGGCGATCCGCCAAAGTTCGAATCCGGATGATTTTGCCCTCAAGGTCTCCGGTATATCATCAACCTCCGATGCTTCGTGGGAAGGGTTTGAAAATAAGTCCGCCGATGGGGAAACGGAAAAGCTTGAAATCGAACGATACTGAGGCAAGAACCGTTGAGCAGGCGTATGCCTATGCCCTACGACTGATGACCGGTCGGGATTATACGGCGGCTCGTCTGCGGAAAAAGTTGGCGGGGTGGGGTGTGGTTTCGGGGGATTGTGAAGAAATTATCTCCCGATTGCAGCGGGAAGGGTGGCTTGATGACGCCCGATATGCGGGGCGCTTTGCCGAATCAGCCCTCTCTTCGGGGCGTTTTTGCGGTGCCAGGCTGCGCATTGAGATGCAGAAGCGGGGCTTTGAGAGCGAGTTGGTGCAGGAAACGTTGGCGCCACTTCTTGTGGCATATGACGAAATTCCCGAGGTGAAAGCTTTGGTTGAACGGCGATATCCCGGATTTACGTATTCACAGGCCTCCCCTCGTGAACGGCAGCGGGTTATCGGTTATTTGCAGCGCCGTGGTTTCGGCTTTGTCGCCATACTGCAGGTATTGAAAGCTGAAGAGCAGTTCTGAACTTTTCTGTAATTATTACACTATAATGAGGACATCATGACAGGTACTGAAATTCGCGCACGTTTTCTCAGCTATTTTGCAGAGCGTGGTCACACGATTGTTGCCAGCTCCGGCATTCTTCCCAAGAACGACCCCACCCTGATGTTTGCCAACGCCGGTATGAACCAGTTCAAGGATTGCTTTCTTGGCCTTGAGGATCGTGGTTATTACCGGGCGGCCAGTTCCCAGAAATGTGTCCGTGCCGGTGGCAAACATAACGATCTTGAAAATGTCGGTCGAACTGCACGCCATCATACGTTTTTTGAAATGCTCGGTAACTTTTCCTTTGGTGATTATTTTAAGAAAGAGGCCATTGCCTACGCCTGGGAATTTCTGACTAAAGAACTAAAGCTGGACAAAAATCGGCTCTATGTGACGGTTTACAACGAAGATGATGAGGCAGCGGATATCTGGCATATTCAGGAAGGGGTTCCCCGTGAACGGATTTTTCGTTTCGGCGAGAAGGATAACTTCTGGTCCATGGGGGACACCGGTCCCTGCGGTCCCTGCAGTGAAATCTTCTACGATCAGGGGAGTGCCGTTGGCTGTGATAGCCCGGAATGCGCCGTGGGGTGCGATTGTGACCGCTATATGGAAATCTGGAACAACGTCTTCATGCAGTTTGATCGCTCCAGCGATGGTACACTGACGCCGCTCCCGAAACCTGCCGTCGATACCGGCATGGGGCTCGAGCGGATCTCTGCGGTCATGCAGGGGGTCAGCACCAATTATGATATCGACATTCTCCAGACCATCATTCGCCACATCGAACGGTTGACCGGCAAAAAATACGGGCAGGATGACAAGGATAACGTATCGATGCGGGTTATTGCCGACCATGCCCGGGCGGTTACCTTTCTGATTTGCGACGGTGCGCTCCCTTCCAACGAAGGGCGGGGCTACGTGCTGCGACGCATTATGCGGCGGGCGGCCCGTCACGCCAAAATGCTCGGCTGCGGCGAACCGATGCTGTACAATATGGTGGATGCCGTGCGGGACGCCATGGGTGATGCCTATCCGGAGCTCCATGAGCGGGAAGTCTATATCAAAAAGGTTGTGTTGGCCGAGGAACAACGCTTTGCCGAAACCCTTGACCGTGGTCTGGCCATTTTGAACGATGAGGTGGCAATCTTGCGGGGTGCCGGTCATACGGTCATTCCGGGTGACATCCTCTTCAAATTGTACGATACGTACGGTTTTCCCATCGACCTGACCGCCGATATTGTTGAAGCGGAGGGGTTCACCATCGACGAAACCGGTTTTGAACTCTGCATGGAGCGGCAGCGGGCTCAGGCGCGGGAACACTGGAAAGGATCGGGGGAAGCGGGGATTGAGCAGGTCTACAAGGAGCTGCATAGCAGCGGCATCCGGAGTAGTTTTGTGGGGTACGATGAAAGTGCTGTGTATGCGCCGGTGCTGGCGATCCTGCGCAATGGTGTTTCAGTTGCTTCGGCCCAGGGGGGGGATACGGTCGCGCTTATTACGGAACGCACCCCGTTCTACGGCGATTCCGGTGGTCAGAAGGGGGACAGTGGCACAATATCGTCAGGTCATGCCCACCTGGAGGTCATGACGGCCAGTCGTCCCTTTACGGATCTGATCGTCCACCATGCGGTGGTAAAGGAAGGGGTTATTACCGTTGGGGATGCTGCCGATTTAAAGGTGGCGTGCCGTGAGCGTGCTGCCACCTGTCGCAACCATACCGCAACCCATCTGCTGCAAACCGCTTTGCGTCAGGTGCTGGGCGAACATGTCAAACAGGCCGGTTCGCTGGTGTCCGTGGAGCGTCTTCGCTTTGACTTCACCCATTTTTCTGCTATGACCGATGGAGAACTGCGCCAGGTTGAGACGATTGTGAACGGCTTCGTACTTGCCAACGATCAGGTAATTACCCGTGAAATGAACATTGCCGAGGCGATAGAGGCGGGAGCCACTGCCCTGTTTGACGAGAAATACGGCGATTCGGTGCGGGTGGTACGGGTTGGTGAGGTCAGCATGGAACTCTGTGGCGGTACCCATGTCAGATCGGCGGGGGACATCGGGCTCTTCAAAATTGTTTCCGAAGCGGGTATTGCGGCCGGAGTGCGGCGAATTGAAGCATTGACCGGTTTTGGTGCCCTTGATTTTGTCCAGCAGATGGAGGATGAACGGAAGGAAATTGCCGCCCTGCTGAAAACCGATGCGGGCAATTCCGCTGACCGGCTGGAAAAACTGTTGCTGCGCCAGAAGGAGCTGCACCGTGAAATAGAACTGTTGCAGGCCAAGCTGAATGCCGCCGCATCAGGTGACCTTCTTTCCCAGGTGGTTGAGGTGCAGGGGGTAAGGTTGCTGGCGGTAGAAGTGACGGTTGAAGATATCAAGTCACTCCGTGACTTGTCAGATACGCTGAAAGATGGTATCGGTTCCGGGGTTATTGTTCTGGGGGCGGCCATCGGCGGCAAGGCGAATCTGCTGGTGGCGGTTACCCGTGATCTGATCGGTACCATCAAAGCGGGTGACATAGTCAAGCAGATAGCTCCCCTTGTGGGGGGAAGTGGTGGTGGAAAACCGGAATTGGCCCAGGCGGGGGGGAGTAACCCGGGTCAGTTGGCTGCCGCATTGGCGGCGGTTGCCGGTATTCTCGGTTCACGGTAGTGGCTTGGCAGGCCGCCCAGGGAAAATTCTAGTGCCGTTCGGAGTCAGGTATGGCAGCGTTACCATTAAAAAAGAAAAAACCGCAGCTTCCACCAGAATCGTCAGTCATACTGATTGTTGATGACGATAAGTTTATCCGTGAACTCTGTGAAAATGCCTTGTATGGCTATCGTATCTTGCAGGCGGAAACCTGTGAAGAGGCTCTCAAAGTCTATGCCGCAGAAAGCGTGGATCTGATCCTTTCCGACATCTGTATGCCGGGTGAGTCAGGCATTGAACTGCTTAAACAGGTGAAACAGTTGGATCCGAATGCCACCGTAATTATCATGACCGGCTTTGCTGACAAGGAGATGCTCTTAAACGCCTTGAAAGAAGATGCCGATGATTTTATCAATAAGCCGCTCAATTTCCTGCAGCTCAGAACTGCCGTGGAAAAGACCCTGGGGAGAAAGGCTCTCAAGGAGGAGTTGGCGAATATCAAGCGTTCCGATCAACTCAAAAATGCTTTTTTATCACTGGTGTCACACAAGTTACGTACCCCGTTAACCGGAATATCCCTCTTCTTACAGAATCTTCGTTATGGGGGATTTACGCCGGGAGATCCGGACTTTCTGGAAAATCTGGCACTGGCCGACGAAGAGGCGGTCTATCTGGATCAGTTGGTTGCCGATCTTCTGACCTTCAGTCAGGTCATGGTCAAGGAGGGGAGTGTCAGTTCTGCTCCCGCCGATTTGAACGAAATTGTTGATGACGTGTTGCAGAGAAGCAGGGAAAAGAAATATCACCCGACCGTTAAGGTCCATTGTACGCCCGGTAAAGTACCGCTGGCTTCCCTGAACGTGGAAAAAGTCTCATTTGCCATTCTACAGGTAATTAACAACGCCTTCAAATTTTCCCGTGAGTCCAGCCTCATTACCGTCTGTACCGGAACTCGCGAGGGCTCTCTGTATATTTCGGTTACCGACTCCGGTTCAGGTATTCCTGACTCGGAAGTGCAAAGAATATTTGAAAAATTTTATCAGATAGACCCGGACAATACGGGGCAGGTACGAGGGTTCGGGCTTGGGCTCTTCTTTGCACGGGACTTTGTTCGTCAGCATGGCGGGGATATAACTCTGGTTAGCGAACCGAATAACGGCACTACAGTAACAATCAACATACCGCTGAAAATTAAAAAGTAAGTCCCTAAGGAATACGGTTATGAAGAATCTCATAGAAAAAGCCAACACCCTGATGGAAGCACTCCCCTATATCCGGCGTTTTTCCGGGAAGACCTTTGTGATAAAATATGGCGGCCATGCCATGGCGGACGAAAAGCTTAAAGAATCTTTCGCTCTTGATGTGGTACTGTTGAAGTCACTTGGCATCAATACGGTAATTGTCCATGGTGGTGGCCCCCAGATCAATGACACCCTGAAACGGTATGGTATTGTGTCTGAGTTTGTGCGGGGCATGCGGGTGACCGATGCCGAAACCATGCAGGTGGTTGAAATGGTTCTGGCGGGGCAGGTGAACAAGGAGGTCGTCGGTTACCTGAATCAGCATGGCGGTCGAGCGGTCGGCCTTTCCGGCAAGGATGGCACACTGCTACTCTCGAAAAAACTCCTTCAGGAGATCAAGGGGGACGATGGTACCGTTGAGCAGATCGATATCGGCTATGTGGGGGATGTGGTCAAGGTCAATACGGATCTGATAACCGCCCTTGAAAATGGCAAATATATTCCGGTTATCGCTCCGATTGGGGTGGGTCCCGAGGGGGAAAGTTACAATATCAACGCCGACCTGGTGGCGGGACGGGTTGCAGCGGCACTGAATGCGGAGAAACTGATTCTCCTGACCGATATTAACGGGGTAAAAGATACCAGTGGCACGTTGCTGCAGAGCCTGTCGGTGGCCGAATTGCACCGTCTTATTGCTGAAGAGGCCATTACGGGGGGGATGATCCCCAAAGTTATCTGCTGCGCCGATGCATTGCAAGATGGCGTCAAAAAAGCCCACATCATTGATGGCCGGATGCCCCACGCAGTGTTACTTGAAATATTTACCGATGTGGGGATAGGCACGGAGATTACCAAATGAATTCAAACCAATGGATAGAAAAATCTGATAAATATATCATGAAAACCTACGGACGGTATCCGATTGTGCCGGTGAAGGGTCTGGGGAGCACCTTGTGGGACGCCGATGGCAAGGAATATCTGGATTTTCTCGGCGGGGTTGCGGTTAACAATCTGGGACACTGTCACCCAAAGGTGGTTGCCGCCCTTCAGCAACAGGCGGCCCAGCTGATTCACTGTTCCAACTATTACCAGATACCGCAGCAGATCGAACTTGCCGAGCTGCTCTGCAGCCATTCGTTCGCCGACAAGGCGTTTTTCTGTAACAGTGGTGCTGAGGCCAATGAAGCGGCGATCAAGCTGGCACGTAAATACAGCCGCGATACCTATGGTCCGGAGCGATATGAAATTATCACCGCCGCAGAGTCGTTCCATGGCAGAACTATGGCTACCGTTTCCGCCACCGGCCAGGAAAAGGTGCAGCGTTTTTTTGATCCGCTGCTCCATGGCTTCACCCACGTTCCCTTCGATGATAGTGGTGCCCTTGAGGCGGCGGTCAGTAAAGCGACCTGCGCGATCATGCTGGAGCCGATCCAGGGGGAAGGGGGGGTCAATATGCCCTCTGCCGGCTATTTCCAAGCGGTGCGGGAACTCTGTGACCGTCACGGTATCCTGCTGATATTTGACGAGGTACAGGTGGGGATGGGGCGAACCGGCACGCTGTTCGCCTATGAACATTTCGGGGTATGTCCCGATATTATGACGCTGGCCAAGGCTCTGGCCGGTGGGGCACCCATCGGTACCATGTTGGCGAAAGACAAATATGCCGCCGCCTTTGTGCCTGGTACCCACGGTTCCACCTTTGGCGGAAATCCGCTGGTCTGTGCCGCTGCTATTGCCACGATTCGCACCATCCTGGAAGACGGGTTGCTCAACCGGTGTGAGGAGATCGGCGAGTACCTGACCGGAGAGTTGGAAATTCTTGCCGCACAGTATCCGTTTGTTAGCGAGGTGCGTGGTGTCGGTCTGATGATCGGAATGGGGTTGACCATACCGGGTGCGGATATTGTTAAAAAAGGGCATGAGCGGGGGGTACTTCTCAATGTCACCCACGACACCGTACTTCGTTTTGTGCCGCCATTGGTGGTCACCAAACAGGAAATTGATGCTATGATACGTATTCTTGATGGTATATTTGCCGAAGTTGCAGCAGAGAGGGGTTAAATGACACGACATTTTTTGGCATTACATGACTACAGCAAAGAGGAGCTGGACGCGCTTCTGGCACTGGCTCATGATCTGAAGGTAAAGCAGAAACAGGGCATAGCCCACCGGTTGCTGGAAGGCAAAACGGTGGCACTGATATTTGAAAAGGCATCGACACGTACCAGAATCTCTTTTGAGGTCGGGGTGTTTCAGTTGGGGGGACATGGACTGTTTCTTTCGTCCGGCACCTCCCAAATGGGCAGGGGAGAGCCGATTAAGGACAGTGCACGGGTTATGTCCCGCTATTGTGACGGGGTCATGATCCGCACCTTCGGCCAGGAGATCGTTGATGAGTTCGCACGTTATTCATCAATTCCGGTTATTAACGGCTTGACCGATCTGTTCCATCCCTGTCAGATAATGGCCGATCTCCAGACGGTGATTGAGCATAGGGGGAGTTACGCCGGTCAGACCTTTGCCTGGATTGGCGATGGCAATAATATGGCCAATACCTGGATTGAGGCGGCTGCCATCTGTGACTTTGAACTGAGACTGGCCTGTCCCACCGGCTACGAACCGGATGAAGCGGTGCTCGCCTGGGCACGGGCAAAGGCACCGTGGCGTATTATCCTGACCACCGACCCCCGGGAGGCGGTTGCCGGAGCCGATGTTATCAATACCGACGTCTGGGCCAGTATGGGGCAGGAGAGTGAACAGAAGGAACGGGAAAAAGCCTTTGTTGGCTTCTGTCTTGACGATGAACTGTTGTCCCTGGCAAAGCCGGACGCCATCGTACTCCACTGTCTGCCGGCCCATCGGGGAGAGGAAATCTCCGATTCGGTTATCGAAGGGAACCATTCGGTGGTGTGGGATGAAGCGGAGAACCGGCTGCATATTCAAAAGGCCATAATGGCTACCTTACTAAAATAAAAACGGTACATTAAAGGAGACACTCAGATGGCAAAAAAAACAGAAATCCAGAATATTGTCCTTGCCTACTCCGGTGGACTGGACACCTCAATTATCCTGAAATGGCTGAAAAACGAGTATGGCTGCAAGGTCGTCGCTTTTTCGGCCGACCTTGGTCAGGGGGATGAACTCGATCCGGTACGTGAAAAGGCTCTGGCAACCGGTGCCGACAAAGTCTACATTGATGATCTGCGCGAAGAATTTGTCCGTGATTTTGTCTATCCCATGTTCCGTGCCAATGCCATCTATGAAGGGCATTACCTGCTCGGCACCTCCATCGCCCGTCCGCTGATCGCCAAACGGCAGATGGAGATAGCTGCTGCCGAACAGTGCGACGCCGTTTCCCATGGTGCCACCGGTAAAGGGAACGATCAGGTGCGTTTCGAACTGGCCTATTATCACTTCAATCCTGCCATCAAAGTGGTGGCCCCCTGGCGTGAATGGAACCTTAACAGCCGTCAGGCACTGGTTGCCTATGCCAAGAAAAACGGTATTCCAATCCCTGTCACCAAAAAACGCCCCTGGTCTTCCGATCGCAACATGCTGCACATCTCTTTTGAAGGGGGCATTCTGGAGGATACCTGGGCCGAAGCACCGGAAGAGATGTACGTGCTGACCCGTCCGCCGGAAAAGGCACCCAATAAACCACAGTATGTGGAAATCGAATTCCGCAACGGCAATGCGGTGGCGGTTGACGGCGTCGCCATGACACCGGCAGAGTTGCTGGCCCATCTCAACACCATCGGTGGCCTCCATGGTGTCGGTCGAGTCGATCTGCTTGAAAACCGTTCTGTTGGCATGAAGTCACGGGGCGTGTACGAAACCCCGGGGGGCACTATCCTACGGGAAGCCCATTCCGCCGTGGAGCAGATCACCATGGACCGTGAAGTGATGCGGATCCGTGACGGCCTGATTCCGCAATACGCCTGGCAGGTTTATGCCGGTTACTGGTTCTCGCCAGAGCGGTTGATGCTGCAAACGCTGATCGATGATTCACAGAAATGTGTCAATGGCGTGGCACGTGTCAAGCTGTACAAGGGGCACTGCCGCACCGTTGGTCGTAAATCAGAAACAGATTCGTTGTTCAACCTTGATTTTGCCACCTTTGAGAAGGATCAGGTCTTCAATCAGGCCGATGCAGAAGGTTTTATCAAAATCAACTCGCTCCGTTTGCGGATCCGCTCCCTGATGGAGTCAAATCGGAAATAGTGGCATTTCAATAGTTCAAGCGGGGGAGCACCATACCAACGTGCTCCCTCTCTTTTTTAACACCTATTTATTCTCCATGAAGGAAATCACTGCCATGTCAAAAGATAAACTGTGGGGTGGACGTTTTACCCAGCCTACCGATAAATTTGTCGAAGAATTCACCGCTTCCATAGATTTTGATAAGCGGCTCTATCACCAGGATATTCGCGGTTCCGTTGCCCATGCCCGGATGCTGGGGAAGCAGGGGATCATCCCCCTTGAGGATGTTGAGCAGATCGTCCATGGTCTCCATGGTATTCTGGAACAGATTGAGGCGGGGCACTTCGATTTCTCCATAGCCCTTGAAGATATCCACATGAATATCGAGTCCCGGCTTTCGGCGGCCATCGGTGAAGCGGGCAAACGGCTCCATACCGGTCGCTCCCGTAATGATCAGGTGGCACTGGATATCCGGCTCTACCTGCGTGATGAGGTGGTTGCCATCACCACCTATCTTGACCTGTTGATTGACGCTCTGCTGACGCAGGCGGAAGATAACCTGGATACCTATATGCCCGGTTTCACCCACCTGCAAACCGCCCAGCCGATCCTGTTCGCCCATCATCTGATGGCCTATGTGGAGATGTTCAAACGGGACAAGGGGCGTCTGGATGACAGTCTCAAGCGGATTAATGTGCTTCCCCTTGGTGCAGGGGCACTGGCCGGCACAACCTTCCCCATTGATCGTGAGTATGTGGCTGAACAGCTGGACTTTCCCGCCATTACCCGTAACTCCCTCGATGCGGTATCTGACCGGGACTTTGCCCTGGAGTTTCTGGGTAACGCCTCCATCTTGATGATGCATCTGTCACGTTTTTCTGAAGAGCTGATTATCTGGTCTACCAGTGCCTTCCAGTTTATCGAGCTGTCCGATGGCTTTTGCACCGGTTCTTCCATCATGCCCCAGAAGAAGAACCCCGATGTGCCCGAACTGGTGCGGGGTAAGACCGGGCGGGTCTATGGTAATCTCATGGCACTCTTGACAACCATGAAGGCACTTCCCCTTGCCTACAACAAGGATATGCAGGAAGATAAGGAACCACTTTTTGACACCATAGATACGGTCAAGGGGTGCCTGAAGATTTTTGCTGACATGATCCGGGAAATGCGGGTTAACCGGGGCAGTATGGCACGGGCGGCCGGACAGGGCTTTTCGACGGCCACCGACGTTGCCGATTATTTAGTCCGCAAAGGGCTGCCGTTCCGTGATGCCCATGAGGTGGTTGGTAAGGCGGTTGCCTATTGTGTCGAAAACCAGATGGATCTGTCCGAACTCTCCTTGACCGAATGGCAGCTGTTTTCCGGGAGGATTGAGCGGGATATCTTTGAATGCTGTACGGTGGAGGCGAGTGTCAACGCCAGAAATGTGCCGGGTGGTACGGCACGGCAACGGATAGAGGATGAAATTAATACGGTTCGGGCTGGAAACTGAGTCGGGATGTACTGCGACTTTTTTGGCTTCTCAGAAAAACCATTTACCATTACGCCAAATCCGCATTTCGTTTTTCTCAGTACGACCCACCGGGAAACCTTTGCACGGCTTCTCTACGGCGTAGACAGTCACGCGGGGTTTATCGCACTGGTGGGGGAGGTTGGTACCGGTAAAACCACCATGCTCCGCACCTTGCTGGGTCAGCTTGACCCGGAGAAGTACACCAGTGCCCTGATCTTTAACCCCTGCATGTCGGGGGAACAGCTTTTGGCTGCCATCTGCCGCGAGTATGGCATCGAAACTCCCCCGGCAGAGCAGAACCGTGCCGGGTATCTGCACCAGCTCAACAGTTACCTCATAGAGCGGAACGGTGAGGGACAGACGGTGGTGCTGGTCATTGATGAGGCTCAGAATCTGGAACCTGAAGTGCTGGAACAGGTGCGGATGATTTCAAACCTGGAAACGGAGCGGGATAAGCTGATTCAGATCATACTTGCCGGTCAACCGGAGCTGAATGGCATCCTTCGACGCCATGACCTGCGGCAGCTCAATCAGCGCATTACCGTGCGCTGTCGGCTGACGGCAATGTCATTTGATGATACGGAGCAGTACATTAATCATCGTCTGCACATATCAGGCAGTAGAATTCCCGGCATCTTCACCCCGGGAGCGATGCGGCGGATTTATCGCTTCTCCAACGGCATTCCTCGCCTAATCAACGTAGCCTGTGAACAGGCACTTATTATGGCATGGACACGGGAACAGGTTCATGTGACACCTGGCATTGTTGGAGAAGTTATTGCAGAGCTTAATGGCGATGAGCACCGCAGTCGGTTCTGGTCTCGACTTTTAAATCATTTTTTCTCAGGAAAGTGACCGTACCCTATGAGTTATATCCTTGATGCCCTGAAAAAAATTGAGCAGGAAAAAAACCGGAAAAAACGGGTTGATGGCAAAATTAATATCTCCGGTGAACTCTTCAACGAGCGTACACGTCCCGTGAAATCCCGGCCAGTGATGAAAATTGCTGCTGTCGTGCTGTCTGTCACGCTGGTGGCTTCCGGTGTGATCTGGTATCTGATGAAAGGGAAGCTCAAGGGGCAATCAGCACTCTCCCGTTCCTCGGTCTCGTCAGTGGCGGTTGCAAACCAGGTGGCTGTTGACAGGAGTGTCGTGCCACTCACCCCGTCGTTGGTCGCACCTCCGCCGGTCATACTGCCGCCGACACCGGCGGTAACAGCCGCTGCTCCCCCACCAAAAACACCGGTGCAGGCGGTGAGTAGCAAAAAACAGCCGGTGGAAGTAAAAACTCAAAAAAAGGCAAAGCCGGTTAAACCGATAAAACCGATAAAACCGATAAAACCGCTTAAGCAGCCTCAAACGGCCAAGCCGGTACCTGTACAGGTACCATCACAAACGGTTAGTAAAAAGACACCTCCGCCGACGGTGCCACCACCGGCAGAGATCAAACTGTCCGGTATTGCCTGGCAGGATGACCGTGGCTCGCGGAGGGCGGTCATCAATGGTTTCCTCCTTAAAGAGGGCGGAGTCGTAACAGGCGCAACTATTTCTGAGATTCAGTATGATCGGGTAAAGTTTACCACTCCCGAAGGACGCTTTGAAATACGGCTCGACTCAGTGGTGCCTGCAGAGGTAAAAAAATGAAGGTATTTGCGAAGTTAACACTTTTTATCGCATTGCCGGTCGTCATGTCCGGTTGTGGCAGGAAGGGCACACTCATCTACCCGGATATGCTGGTACCGGAAGCACCGAATGCTCTTGAAGCACGTCAAAGTGGTGCTTCGGTCAGGCTGGAATTCGCTCTGCCGGAAAAAAACCGTGCAGGAGGTGTAATGCCGCATATATCGGGCATTAAGATAAGTCGAAGGGTTATTGATGCCCATGAAGAGGTCTGCCGTTCATGCACCACCGGCTACCAGTTGTTGCGACGATTGTATGTCGATTCATTGCCCCCTTATGTTCAGCACCGGGGGAGTCGCTTGGTGCTGATTGACGAGGATGTTAAAAGCGGTTTTTCCTATTCGTATAATCTGGTGCCTTTCATGGCAGATGGTGTGGAAGGGGCGGTGGCAGAGATCAAAAATGTCGTTGTCGAGCCTCCTCTCGCGGGACCGACTGTTGCCGTGGAGTCAACGCCAACCGATATCAGAGTACGCATTACCGCGACAGAATCACCTGCGTGGCAGCTGGTGGGTTACAATATCTATCGGATTACTGCCGAGCAAGCCCAACGTTCCTTCCTGCCGGTTAACAGGGAACCTCTTTCCGGAGGTGAGTATCAGGATGCTCTTGTTGAACGGGATATAACGTACCGGTATCAGGTGAGGATGGTTATGCGGGGTAGGGATGGTCATCTTGTTGAAACGCTCCCTTCATCGGAAGTTAGTGGGGCTTTAAAAGAAGACGAATAAACGTGGCGATATCATAAAACAAGAAAGGGCATCCGCAATCGGATGCCCTTTCTTGTGTCTACTTTAATGATGCCTTTAAATTACTTAGCAACGGTTTCAGCAAGTTTGATAGCGATATCTTTGTAGGGGTTAGCGAAGAGGATGATCAGACAGACAACCAGTGCATAGATTGCGAGGGATTCGATCATGGCCAGACCGATCATCATGGTGGTCAGGATTTTCCCGGAAGCGCCGGGGTTACGGGAAACACCTTCAACTGCACTTTTAACAGCAAGACCCTGGCCAATGCCGGTTCCTACGGTGCCCAGTGCCATACCAATACCTGCTGCCAGAACGCACATCGTGAAAAAACTCATTTTTACTACCTCCGTATGGTTATGTCTCCTAAACAGTATAGGAGTAATTAAGTAAAGAGAAAAAAGCGCTGAATCAGTGTGCCTCTTCCAGGGATCCCTGAATGTAGATCATTGCCAGCAGCATGAAGACAAAGGCCTGGATGAAAGAAACCAGCACACCCATCAGCATCATCGGCAGTGGAACCAGAAACGGTGCCAGACCGAAGAATATCATCAAAACCAGCTCGTGACCGTTCATGTTACCGAAGAGACGCAGTGTCAGCGAAACAGGGCGGCTCAGGTGACCAATAACCTCAATAAAGAACATAACAGGAGCAAGCCAGGCGATGGGGCCGCAGAAATGCTTGAGATAGTGCAGGCCGTGATGCTTGATGCCAACCACATGGGTCGATACAAAAACGATAACCGCACAGGCCGCTGTGGTATTAATATTGGCGGTCGGTGGGAAAAAACCGGGAATCAGACCAATCAGGTTGGAGACAAGCACAAAGATTGCCAGTGTGGCAATGAGTGGAAAAAACGGCCGCCCATGTTCTCCCATGGTATCGACTATCATGGTTTCAATGCCGCCAATGACGGTTTCCATAAAGTTCTGCATGCCACTTGGAATAGACTTGAGGGCAGAGGTTGCCATCAGAGACAACACCAGCAAGAGAACAATAATCAGCCAGGTGTAGGCGATTGCGTCGGCACTGGCACCGGTAATATGAAGGGGTGCCAGTAACTTGCGGAAAAATTCCAGAAACAGTAAAGGATGAACCATGGAGCTAACCTCCTGCGCGTAGGGCGCCGTATAGTGAAAGTGCGATAATAGATATCACAACAACCGAAAGACCGATAAAAAGCCCAGCCAGCGAAAACCAACCGGAAGTAATAATAAAATAAAGTACAATGGCGAAGACAGTTAAGCGTCCGACGTATCTGATCTGTGCATACAGAGAAGCTCTCGCCGGTAACTGTACGAGAATCCGTTGCAGCACGCTGCGGATCCAGACAAAATTAACTACCGCAATAATTCCGCCAACCAGTATTCCAAGAGCAACAGGCACAGAAAAAAATACCAAGGCACCGATGCTGAGAACGGATACAAGCCCCAGACTTCCCTTCAGGACGATGCCAAAAATCTTCTCTTCAAGGAGTTGCATCATCACTTTTGCGAATCTCCCTGCCGGCGATGACATAAACATTCTTAAAACCAGCGGCAATACCGATCAAAAGAAAAATATAAAAGAACCAAGGTTTTGTGTCAAACCAACTGTCTAACATCAGACCAAACCAGACGCCGATTCCGATGGCAAGCACTACAGATATGCCCATGCTGGAAACCATGGCAAGATTCTGAAACAGCTGGCGGTTGTTTGAATTCATGGTACAAGAGCCAGATTAAAGTACTCAAAACCGGTATTCATTACCATAGGTAACTCCGGTATGTCAAATAGAAACGAAGACACCGCTCAGGCAATCAATTTAAAACATTTTTCGGCGGCAGCAATGGTACGCTCAATTTCTGCGTCGCCATGGGCGGCAGAAACGAAAGCTGTCTCGTACTGGGATGGCGCCAGATATACCCCTTCATCAAGCATGGCGAGATAATACTTAGCAAAAGCAGCCGTGTCGGATCGGGACGCTGTTGGCCAGTCAATAACCTCTCCTTTGGTGAAGAAAGCACAAAACATGCTGCCGACCCGGGTAGAGTAAATAGGGTACCCGGCTTTCTGTGCAGCCTGGGCGATCCCTTCGGCAATAATACGGCTCTTCTCTTCGAGACGGCTGTAGAACCCGGGCTGTTTGAGTATATTCAAGGTTGCTATACCGGCTGACATGGCAAGGGGGTTACCTGATAACGTACCCGCCTGGTAGATCCCGCCGGAAGGGGAGAGCTTTTCCATGATCTCCCGCTTACCACCAAACGCTCCCACTGGCAGGCCGCCGCCGATTATTTTGCCCAGAGTGGTCATGTCCGGTGTCACGCCGTACAACTCCTGTGCACCGCCGTAGGCAACCCGAAAGCCAGACATTACCTCGTCAAAAATGAGAATAATCCCCTCCAAGGTACATATTTCTTTCAATCCTTCCAGAAATCCTTCCCGTGGGGGGACGGTCCCCATATTACCGGCAACCGGTTCGACAATAATACAGGCTATTGAGTCTTTATTGTCGGCAACGAGCTTCTTTACTGAATCTAGTGAATTATATTCGGCAGTCAGGGTAAGGCGGGCAACATCGGCAGGAACTCCGGGTGAATCAGGTACACCAAAAGTGGCAGCACCCGAACCTGCTTTCACGAGGAGTGAATCAGCATGACCATGATAGCAGCCAGAAAATTTAATAATTTTATCTCTGCCGGTAAAACCACGGGCGACTCGAATAGCACTCATGGTGGCCTCGGTGCCCGAACTGACCATACGCACCATCTCTATGGAGGGAACTGCCTCAATCACCATGTTTGCGAGGATTGTCTCCCGCTCGGTGGGGGCACCAAAGCTGGCACCACTATTCATGGTATCGTGAACGGCCTGCACAATATCAGGGTGGCAATGACCAACAATCATTGGTCCCCATGAGCCAACAAAATCGATGAACGAGTTGCCATCTTCATCATAGATATGGCATCCTGATGCCTTTTTAATGAAAAGAGGATCGGCACCTACGGACTTGAAAGCCCGTACCGGGCTGTTGACGCCGCCGGGGATGGCAATTTTAGCCTGAGCAAAAAGTGTACTGGAGCGTGAATGATTCATGAATGTTCTCTCTTTTTAGGTGAAAATATGGAGAATTCCGATACGTCGACATCCTCATCAAATATCATGAAAGTGAAAGAAATGTCAATGGTAAAGCAGTAATTTCATTTGTGATTTATGAAACAGTACGGAGAACTGTAAAATGGAGAGAAGTAAAAAAACAGTTGACAAGAAACCTCAAATAACCTATTTAAGTAGCGTTTGTATACAGTATACCGTCCGCAGTGAGGAGGATGTCTAATGCTTGGTGCTTATCTGCCAATACTACTTCTGGTGCTTGTGGCCATCGGGTTTGGTCTCGTTTCCCTGGTCATGTCGTCACTGATTGGCCCCAAAAAACCGTCCGCAGTTAAGCTGCAGCCCTATGAAAGTGGTTGTGATCCGGTAGGTACAGCCCGTGAGCGTTACTCGATCAAGTTTTATCTGATTGCTATGATGTTTATCCTCTTCGATATTGAAGCTGTATTTCTCTATCCCTGGGCTATTCTCTACAAGAAGCTTGGCATGTTTGGTCTGGTTGAGATGGGACTTTTCATCGTTATACTGTTTGTCGGTTATATTTACGTTTGGAAAAAAGGAGCGCTGGAATGGGAGTAGACAATCCGCTTGGCGATAACGTTATCACCACGTCACTGGATCTTTTGGTAAACTGGTCCCGGAAATCATCCATCTGGCCGATGACCTTCGGTTTGGCATGCTGTGCTATTGAAATGATGGCAGCCGGTGCTTCCCACAACGACCTTGACCGTTTTGGCATTATCTTCAGGGCATCGCCCCGTCAGTCCGACTGTATTATCATTGCCGGCACTGTCACCAAGAAGATGCTACCGGTCATCAAAACCGTTTACGAGCAGATGCCGGAACCAAAATGGGTTATTGCCATGGGTGCCTGTGCCTGTTCCGGTGGTATTTTCGATACCTACAGTGTATTACAGGGAATTGACGAAGCACTGCCGGTTGATGTTTATATTCCCGGGTGCCCCCCACGTCCAGAAGCTTTGCTGTATGGTCTGATGAAGCTTCAGGATAAGATTATGACTGAGCGTAACTCATTTGGTTCAGCGATCGGCTTGGGTCAACGGTATATTCCGGAAGCCGCCTAACGGAAACGTAAGCAGCACTAATCATCACAAATCCCACAAAAGGGTTGGATATTATGGCAGAAAATAATCGTGCAGTTCTGAAACTGAGAGAAAAATTCGCCGCTTCAATCATTGATGTCGTAGAATTCAGGGGTGAGGTAACGGTGACCGTGAAAAAGGATGCCATATCGGATATCCTCACTTTCCTCAAACAGTCACTTCAGTATAACCTGCTAACTGACCTTACGGCAGTTGATAATCAGGGAAAAGCAGATGAACGCTTTCTGGTAGTCTACCTGCTCTGTTCGATTCCGAACAAGGATCGGCTGCGTATTAAGACACCGGTTTCGGAAGAAAGCTGTACGATACCGTCTGCTTCAGTTGTATGGGGCACTGCAAACTGGCTTGAACGAGAAGTTTTTGACCTTTTTGGCATAAACTTTGAGGGACATCCTGACCTGCGGCGTATCCTCATGCTTGATGATTGGGTCGGTCATCCACTCAGAAAAGATTATCCGGTACAGGGCCCTGATCGCGAACCTTACAAAGGGCGCTTGTCATAGTTTAAACATCGTACGGTAATTCGATATCAGAAGAGGCGATACATGGCAAATAAAGAAACAATGACATTAAACATGGGGCCACAGCATCCGAGTACACACGGCGTGTTACGGCTGGTACTTGAACTCGATGGTGAGGTAATCGTCAAGGTAACTCCCCATATCGGTTTCCTCCATCGCGGCGTTGAAAAACTGTCCGAGCATCGTACATACCATCAGATTTTGCCACTGACTGATCGCCTTGATTATCTTGCTCCCATGAGTAACAATCTGGGGTACATTCTGGCAGTTGAAAAGTTGATGGCTGTTGAGATACCGGAACGTGCTGAAACCATAAGGATCATAATGGCAGAATTAACCAGATTGCAGTCCCATCTGGTCTGGATCGCCTGCCACGCCCTAGATATTGGTGCTATGACGGTCTTCATCTATGCCTTCCGTGAGCGTGAAACGATCATGGAAATATACGAGCAGATATCCGGTGCCCGTATGACTTCAAACTTCTTCCGTGTTGGCGGTCTTTCCCAAGATGTGCCGGAAGGCTTTGTCAAAAAGGTCAGTGACTTTATCGACGTCATGCCAGGCTACCTCGATCAATATGAAGGTCTGCTGACGACAAACCCGATCTGGCTCAAACGTACCATTGGTAACGGCATAATTTCCGCAGAGAACGCAATCGACATCGGTATTACCGGACCCGCACTCCGTGGTTCGGGCGTTGATTGGGATTTGAGACGGGATATACCCTATGCAGGGTACGAAAAATATCAGTTCCAGGTGCCGGTCGGCAAAGAATGTGACACTTTTGATCGTTACAAAGTGCGTCTCATTGAGATGCGCGAATCCATCAAAATTGTCCGTCAGGCACTTGATCGCCTAAAGCCGGGATCCGTGCTTGCTGACTGTCCGCAGGTCTGTTACCCGCCCAAAGAAAATGTCTACAACAGTATCGAAGGGCTTATTCACCACTTCAAAATTGCTTCCGAGGGTTTTTACGCTCCGGAAGGTGAAGTGTACCAGGGTGTAGAAGCACCGAAAGGTGAACTTGGTTTCTATATTGTCAGTGATGGCGGTAATATGCCGGAACGTTTGAGAATAAGACCACCTTCTTTTGTCAATCTGCAGGCCATCGAGCAGATGAGTGTTGGCTCAATGATTGCCGACCTTGTTGCCGTAATCGGAACCCTTGACATTGTTCTTGGTGAAATTGACAGATAACTCCCGCACGACCAAAGGAGATGGGGCGCATGAGTGACGTAGCAGCGCAGAATAATACAGAGCAAGAGCCGGAAATCGATCTTTCCATTGCCGATGCTGTTATAGACAAATATATTGACATTCCTGGTAACCTTATGCCCGTGCTTCAGGGCGTTCAGGATGAATATGGCTATGTACCCCGTGTGGTTGCAGACCATGTGGCCGAGCGGCTTAATGTCTATCCAAGTCAGATTTACGGCGTACTGACATTTTACGCACAATTTCATCTTAAACCTCGCGGCAGGTTCATTATCAGGGTTTGCGTTGGAACCGCCTGCCATGTTCAGGGCGCACCGCGAATAGTTGAGACATTCTTTGACAAGCTGCACATTGGTCACGCAGAAACAACTCCCGACTTGCGTTTCACCTTTGAAAAAGTTGCCTGTCTGGGTGCTTGTGGTATGGCACCACTGGCCATGGTAAATGATTCCACCTATGGTGGTATGACGGTACAGAAGGTTGACGAAATCGTCACTGATTACAGTCAGCGACCGATGAAATAGCCGGTAGATCGAAACTATCCAGCAGGGGACAATTGAGTCATGAGCGAAAACACGGGTATAAAAATTCTGATCTGCCAGGGAACCGGTGGAGTTTCGATGGGTGCCAAAGAAGTTGAGGCAGCCTTCGTACAGCATCTTGCTGCTAAAGGTGTCAACGCGGTCGTCGGTAAACGGTGTGATGTTATAAAAACCGGCTGCCGGGGTTTGTGTGCCAACGACGTTCTGGTCGATATCATCACTCCGGATCAGGGACGGGTGACCTACGACTTTGTTAAGCCGGAAGAAGTTGAAAAGATCATCGACGAACATATCGTTAACCATGCGATAATGGAGAAGAGAAAGGCAAAGCCTTACTATAACCAGTTTGTTGATGCCCAGATGCGCGTAGTTATGACCGGGTGCGGTCAGATTGACCCTGATAGCATTGATGCATACATGGCAGAAGATGGATTCAAGGCGATTGAAAAATGTATTAAGCAGATGAAACCGGAAGAAGTTATTGAAGAGGTCAAAAAATCCGGACTTCGTGGCCGTGGGGGCGGTGGTTTCCCTACCGGCATGAAATGGTCTTTCTGCAAAGCCTCTCCTGGTGATCATAAGTATTTGATCTGTAATGCCGATGAAGGTGACCCGGGTGCTTTTATGGACCGTTCCCTTCTTGAAGGCGACCCGTTCTGTATTATTGAAGGCATGATGGTTGCTGCCTATGCAATTGGTTGTGACTTCGGCTACGTATACGTACGTGCAGAATATCCGCTGGCCGTTCAACGTCTGCAGCATGCCATCGATATCTGCTATGAGAAAAACTACCTGGGAAAAAATATTCAGGGGTGGGGTTTCGATTTTGATATGCGTATCAAAATGGGTGCCGGTGCATTCGTTTGCGGTGAGGAAACAGCACTGATGGCTTCTATTGAAGGGCATCGCGGCATGAGTCGCCCCCGTCCTCCTTTCCCGGCAGTACGTGGTCTGTGGGGTAAACCGACCAACATTAATAACGTTGAAACTTTTGGTAACGTGCGTCACATCATCAACAAAGGGGGCGACTGGTACGCCTCTCTTGGTACTGATACCACCAAAGGTACAAAAATATTTGCGGTCACCGGCAAGGTAAAGCACACTGGTCTTGTAGAAGTGCCGGCGGGCATGAAAATACGTGAAGTTATCTACGATGTGTGCGGTGGTATTGCTAACAACCGTAAATTCAAGGCCGTTCAGGCCGGTGGCCCATCCGGTGGTTGTATTCCAGCCGAAATTCTTGATACGCCTGTTGACTATGATTCATTGATCAAAGCTGGTGCTATGATGGGTTCCGGTGGTCTCGTTGTTATGGATGAAACAACCTGCATGGTTGATGTGTCACGCTTCTTCCTGAACTTTACCCGTATGGAATCATGCGGTAAATGCGTACCCTGCCGCATCGGCTTGAAAGTTATGCTTGACATTCTTGAGCGGATTACGGAAGGACGGGGTGAGCCAACTGATATTGCTACCCTTCAGGATCTCGGTATTGCAATCAAGAAAGCATCACTGTGCGGTTTGGGCCAAACAGCACCGAATCCGATTCTTTCCACGATTAACTATTTCCGTGATGAGTATGAAGCCCATATCAACGACAAGCGCTGCCCCTCAAACTGCTGCAAAGAGTTACTCCTGTGGCAGGTTGTGGAAGACAAATGCGTTAAGTGTGGTGCCTGTAAAAAAGCCTGTCCGGTTGATGCGATTGTCTGGGAAAAAGGGCAACTTGCCTATCTCGACAAGGAAAAATGTACAAAGTGCAAATCCTGTTATGATGCATGTCGCTTCATGGCACTTGAATAGTCTGGTTGAGTACATGCACACAGAGTCAAACTCACTTTATAGAGGTTGAGATGGTAAATCTTACGATAGACGACAAGCAGGTAACTGCACCTAAAAACGCAACGATTTATGACGCGGCGAAAATCAATGGAATCAAAATTCCAATTTTGTGCCATGATAAAAAGCTGAAGCCTTTCGGTGCGTGCCGCATGTGTCTTGTTGAAGTCGAACAGATGAAGGGGCGTCAAATCCCTGCATGCACAACCCCCGTTACTGAAGGTATGATAATCCGTACAGCGACACCGGATATCATCAAAGCTCGCAAAATGGTGCTTGAACTGCTGCTACTAAATCATCCGCTTGATTGCCCGGTATGCGATAAGTCTGGTGATTGCGATCTTCAGAACTTGACTTATGAGTATCAAGTTAATAGCAACCGTTTTAGCGATGAAAAATTTAACCATGAAATTGACTACAATAATCCACTTATTGAACGTGATATGAACCGCTGTGTACTTTGCGGCAAGTGTGCTCGTATCTGTGATGAAATTGTCAGTTATGGTGCTTTGACTTTTATTGACCGTGGTATTGAAACCAAAATTGGCTGTGAATTTGAAGATGGGCTCAACTGCGAATTCTGCGGTTCATGCATTTCCGTCTGCCCGGTAGGCTCACTTCTGGCTCGTCCATTCAAACATAAGGCTCGCTTCTGGGCAATGACCAAACATAAGTCTGTCTGCGGTTATTGCGGAACTGGATGTAATCTGACACTTGGTGTAAAGGATAACAAAGTCCTTACCACAATATACGATGAAGACCAGGGATTCCATAAAGGGCAGCTCTGTGTGCGTGGTCGTTTTGGCTATCAATTCATTAACAGTACCAAGCGTCTTACCAAGCCTCTCATTAAGAAAAACGGTGTTCTCACTGAAGCAACCTGGGATGAAGCACTGGAAGCTGTTGCTGTCAGGATGAAGGGAGGAAGCGCGGTTGGTGCTCTTGCCACACCACGTTTGACCAATGAAGAGCTGTCTCTGTTTAAGCAGTTGCTTACTGAAAAAGTTGGTACTGCAAACTTTGATCATTCCGCTGGCTATGCTCATGATGCTCTTACAAAGGGATTTGTGAAAAGCTTTGGTACTGCAGCATCGTCTGCATCAATACTTGATATTCAGAATAGTGATCTGTTACTGGTAATCAAGACTGATACCTATGAAACCCACCCAGTGGTCGGTTTTGAAATAAACATGGCAGTAAAAAATAATAATGTAAAGCTGAGCATACTCTCCGACAAGCGGGGTAAGCTATCGAAGTTACCCGATGCCAAAACCACCGTTCACAGACCGGGCAGTGAGCTGTTTCTCATTAATGCCATTGCAAAATGCATTATTGATGAGAAAATGACCGTTGCATCCGTTGAGTCAGTTGCGGGGTATGCAGCGTTGGTAGAATCACTCTCTGGCTATACGGTTGAGGCTGTTACAGGGAATACCGGTGTTTCAGCTGCAGAAATCAAAAAAATTGCTGTGGATTATGCGTCTGCTGCAAAAGCTGTAATTATCTTCCCCATAGGCCAGGCGTATACCGGTCATACGAGTGAACTTGCTTCTGCTGTTGCTAATCTTGCAATCCTAACCGGCAAATTTGGCGTGAAAGGTTCGGGAGTACTCTGTCTGTCGGAAAAAAATAACAGCCAGGGTGCGGTTGATATAGGGTTCTATCCACAAGGTGATGGCCTTAATGCGCTCCAGATACTAGATGGTTGTGCTTCGGGTTCGATTAAAACTCTTTTCATCGCTGGTGAAAATCCTCTGGTTTCCTATCCAAATCAGGCAAAAGTAAAGGCTGCACTTGATGCAGTTGAGTTTCTGGTTGTTTCTGAATTATTCCTCACAGATACTGCTGCCATGGCAGATGTTGTGTTACCGGTATGCTCTTTTGCAGAGAAAGAAGGTACATTCACCAGCAGCGACCGTAGAGTACAGTACATAAAGCCGGCTATTCGGAAACTCGGCCAGTGTAAGACAGATTATGAAGTCTTCTCATTACTGATGTCTAAACTTGGTGGTACTGCACCAGTGACAGTCTCGGCACAATTTGATGCTTTGGCCGCACAGACTGCTGGTTATGAGAACCTGCGTTATGCCGCTCTGAGAAAAGATGGTGCTTATGCACCGGTATCTATCAAGGCGACTTTGGTTCCTGTTAAGGCTGTAGCACCCGTTGCAGCGGCAGCAGGAAAACTTCTGCTGGTTACCGGAAGTGCATTGTATCACAGTGGAACTCTCTCTCAGTACGGTGAAGGACCGATGCATGTTTGTCCGGATGGCTATATCGAGTTCTCACGAACCGATGCAGCGGCACGCAAAATAGTTGAAAATGATCTCGTGACGGTTACTTCTGATTGCGGGTCATTACAATTAAAAGCGAAAGTATCCTTACGGATACCTGCAGGGATCGTCTTTGCACCCTATCACTTTGCAACAACATCCATTAATCGAATTTGGAACGGTGCTCCTGTCACAACAGTAGCGATAACAAAGTAATTAGCGTACTAAACTAGTAGTATATCAAAAATATTAACGTGCAAGGAAAGAGGGACAGATGGAATACGCGATATTAGGACTGCCGCTGATGTATTACATCGCCATGGTTGCCAAGGTCTTGGTGGCGTTTGTCTTTGTGCTGCTGACAGTGGCCTATGCAACCTATGCCGAACGGAAGATTATCGGGCACATGCAGGTGCGTCTGGGACCAATGCGTACCGGATGGCATGGATTATTGCAGCCGATTGCCGATGGTGTCAAACTTTTCTTCAAGGAAGAGATTGTCCCTTCACAAGCAAGTACGTTTGCATTTCTCGTTGCACCACTGATTGCTCTTATACCGGCTTTTATAACGTTTGCCGTTATACCGTTTGGTGGAATAATAGAGGTTGCCGGCTACAAAATACCGCTCCAGATTGCCGCTTATTATGATACGGCTGCCGGGCAGGTATTTGATGTAAATGTTGGTGTTCTTTACATTCTTGCCATGTCTTCCCTCGGTGTGTATGGTATCGTACTAGCCGGATGGGCATCAAACAGCAAGTATTCTTTGATGGGTGGTCTGCGAGCCTCTGCTCAGATGATCTCTTATGAACTTTCTGCCGGTCTGTCTCTGGTGGCTGTGTTCATGCTTTCCGGAACACTTTCACTTAACAAGATTGTTGAACTGCAAGCCGGACTTGGCGGCTTTGAATGGTATCTGTTCAAACAGCCCCTTGCCGCTTTCATGTTTTTTGTCTGCTCGCTGGCTGAAATTAACCGGACACCATTTGACTTGCCGGAAGCTGAAACAGAGTTGGTATCGGGATTCTGTACTGAGTACTCCTCGATGAAATATGCTATGTTCTTCATGGCTGAGTATGCAAACATGGTTACGGTATGCGCCTTGACTACCACCATTTTCCTTGGTGGCTGGAATGGCCCACTGACAGCAGCCATACCGCTACTTGGACCGGTTTACTTCATTGGCAAGGTGTATTTCCTGATGTTTGTCTGCATGTGGATTCGTGCAACGCTACCCCGGTACCGTTATGACCAGTTAATGCATCTCGGTTGGAAAGTGTTTATCCCTGTTGCTCTGGTAAATATTGTCGTAACCGGTATTCTTGGCTACCTGGTCTGATTTCCGATTTGAATCTCGCTAATTCTGAAAAGAGGATGGATATATGAATCCGATTACACCGATTATTAACGGCATGGCTATAACATTGAAGCATATGTTTATGAAGCCGGTGACATTGCAGTACCCGACAGAAAGACCAAAAGTATCTGAGCGTTTTCGTGGCCTTCATGGTTTAAAAGTTGCTCATAGTAAGGCAAAATGCGTTGCCTGTTACCTCTGCCCAACGGTCTGTCCGGCTAAGTGTATTACGGTTGAAGCGGGTGAGGATGCTAATCACGACAAATTCGCTTCAGTGTATGAAATTGATATGCTTCGGTGCATCTTCTGTGGTTACTGCGTTGAGGCATGCCCTGTTGATGCCTTGAAGATGACCGGTGAGTTTGAACTTGCCAATTATCATCGACAGGACTTCATCTACTCCAAAGAGCGTCTCTTAGAAAAGTAATAAAGGAGCAGTGCATGGAAACCCTTTTCTTTCTGATTATAACCTTAGTGGCAATAGTATCGGCTATACTTGTTGTTACTCTGAAGAATCCGATCAACAATGCGTTGGCATTGATTATGACTTTTTTCTGCCTCGCAACCTACTATGTCATGCTTGATGCTCCTTTCATGGCGGCCGTACAGGTAATGGTTTATGCTGGTGCCATTATGGTACTGATGGTCTTTACCATAATGCTTCTTAATATCCGGGTCGATGCTAGTAAAAAGCATTCACACAAGTTGATATTAGGTTCCATGCTCGGTGTATTCACCTTCCTGAACGCTTTCTTCGTTATTTATCGTAGTCGTGCCGCCCTGCCTACCGGTCCGTACAGCAGCGATATGATCAAGAGTATCGGGCATACTGAGTTGGTTGGCCGGGAAATATTTACTAATTTCCTGCTCCCCTTCGAGGTGACTTCAATTCTGCTTCTTGTTGCAATTATCGGCGCAGTCATACTTGCTAAGAAAAAAATATAAGAGGGATATATTTCATGGAAAACCTGAACAGCTATCTCATAGTAAGCGCCATACTCTTTTCTATCGGCACCATTGGTGTTCTGACCAGAAAAAACGCCATTGTTATCTTTATGTGCGTTGAAATGATGTTGAATGCGGTCAACCTGACCTTCGTCGCATTCTCACGTCATCTCGGTAACCTTGATGGTCAAATATTTGTGTTTTTCATCATGACGGTTGCAGCTGCGGAAGCGGCTGTAGGACTTGCGCTCATCATCGCATTCTTCAACAACAAGCAGTCAATTGATGTTGATGATGTAAACCTGATGAAGTGGTAGACTGTACTTACCCTCTGGCGATAACGTTTACAGATTGCATAAAAGGAGTCTTACATGTTTGAGAACGTCTGGCTAATCCCGCTCTTCCCGCTCATCGGGTTTCTGATCAATGGGCTCTTCGGGAAAAAAATCAAGAATGAAGCGATAATCGGTGCCATCGGTACCCTGGCGATTTTTGGGTCATTCGTCGTTTCGTGCCTTATTCTCATGCAGATGATTGGTCTTCCCGCTGAGCACAGAGTATTCGAAAAAGTCATTTTTCCCTGGATACACTGTGGCAACTTCAAAGCTGATATGGCGTTTCTGCTTGATCCGCTTTCCTGCATAATGATTATGGTGGTGACCGGAGTTGGTACGTTAATCCACCTTTATTCTATCGGTTATATGCATGGTGAAGAGGGTTTTTATCGCTTTTTTGCTTACTTGAACCTGTTCTGTATGTCAATGCTCCTCCTTGTGCTTGGCAGCAATATGCTCGTCATGTTCATTGGATGGGAAGGCGTAGGTCTCTGCTCTTATCTGCTGATTGGTTATTATTTCCACAAAAAATCAGCAGGTGATGCCGCTAAAAAGGCATTTGTAATGAACCGGGTCGGTGACTTTGGTTTCCTTATCGGTCTCTTCACGCTGTACTGGTGGTTCGGAAGCAACCATAATATCTGGACTATCAACTTTACAGAAATCAAAGCGGCTTCACATTTACTCCCCTACGGTGGCGTTGTAACCGTTGCCACACTTTGCTTCTTTGTTGGTGCAACCGGCAAATCGGCTCAGATACCACTTTTTACCTGGTTGCCTGACGCCATGGAAGGTCCCACACCGGTATCTGCACTTATCCACGCAGCTACCATGGTTACCGCCGGTGTTTATATGATCGGACGCATGAGCTTCGTATTTGTTAAATCACCGGAAACAATGATGGTTATTGCTGTAGTCGGTGCTGCAACCGCAATCTTTGCCGCCACTATCGGTACTGCCCAGAATGACATCAAGCGGGTACTTGCTTACTCCACCGTATCTCAGCTTGGTTTCATGTTTCTCGCAATGGGAGTTGGTGCTTTTACCGCCGGTATCTTCCATCTGATGACCCACGCTTTCTTCAAAGCCTGTCTGTTTCTTGGTTCCGGATCGGTTATTCATGCAATGCATCATGCTCTTCATAAGATACATTCACATGATGATGCCCAGGATATGCGTAACATGGGGGGGCTCAAATCCGCCATGCCCATTACGTTCATAACTTTTCTCGTCTCTACCATTGCAATTGCCGGTATTCCTGGATTCTCCGGTTTCTTCTCCAAGGACGAAATTCTTTGGCAAGCGTTCTCAAATCCGTACCATGGTGGACTGAATAAGGTTCTCTGGGCTATCGGTGCTATTGCTGCCTGCTTCACCGCATTCTACATGTTCCGTCTTGTCTTCATGACCTTCTACGGTCAGTGCCGAATCAATAGCAAGGCGAAGGAATACCTCCACGAGTCCCCACTGGTCATAACCATTCCTCTGATGGTGCTTGGCACTCTGGCTGTGGTTGGTGGTTACCTCGGTATGCCTAAAATACTTGGTATGCTTCCCAACTACTTTGAACACTGGCTTGAGCCGGTTTTTGAAATGGCTAATGAATATGGCGGTACCTATGCACATCATGGTGCACATCCGAGTCATGCACTTGAATGGGGTCTGATGGGGCTTTCCGTGGTAATCGCTCTGGTTGGTATCGGCATTGCCTTTACGATGTATGTCAAAAGTACTGATCTGCCTGGTAAATTTGTGGCAACCTTCCCTGCACTGCACCGGGCAGTCTACAACAAATGGTATGTTGACGAACTGTACGACTTTATCTTCGTTAATCCTTGTAAAGCTCTGGGTCAATTTCTCTGGAAGGGTTTTGATGTCCTTGTTATTGACGGCGTTGTGAACGGTGTTGCCAATGTTGTAATGGCATTCAGCGGTGTGTTTCGTTATATGCAGTCAGGCTATATTTACAATTACGCATTTTCGATGGCACTTGGCGTTGTAGTGATGCTCGGCTACTATATTTTCAAATAACCACTACCTAAGTACTATGTATAAAGGAGCACGAATTCATGAGTAACGTACTGAGCCTGACGACATTCCTGCCACTTCTGGGTGTCCTGCTGTTGCTGTTTATTCCAAAAGACAGCAAGGGTGTTCTGCGCAATGTTACCCTCGCGGTGACAGCGTTAACTTTCGCAGTGTCACTGCTTATTCTGTCCGGCTTTCAAACAAACGCAGAGTTTCAGTTTGTTGAGAATGTTCCCTGGATCGCCGCCGGGCCATTCATGATGCGCTATAATATTGGTATCGACGGCATCAGTCTGTGGCTTGTGATACTTACTACTTTCATTATGCCTATTGCTGTACTGTCTACCTATACAGCTGTTGAAGAAAAAGTAAAAGAGTACATGATCTGCCTTCTGTTGCTTGAAACTGGCATGCTTGGTGCGTTCATCTCTCTCGATCTCTTCCTGTTCTACATTTTCTGGGAAGTAATGCTTATCCCAATGTACTTCATGATCGGTATCTGGGGTGGTAAAAACAAGATTTACGCTGCTGTTAAATTCTTCATCTACACCATGGTCGGCTCTCTGCTGATGCTGGTAGCTTTAATCTTCCTTTACTTCAAAGGCATGGAAGCCGGTATTACCGATTTTGGTCTGCTCCATTTCTTTACTCTAAAACTTGATCTTGCTACGCAGATCTGGCTGTTCCTTGCTTTTGCTTTCGCATTCGCCATCAAGGTTCCCATGTTTCCGCTTCACACATGGTTGCCAGATGCACATACCGAGGCGCCAACAGCTGGTTCTGTTATTCTGGCAGCTGTACTCTTGAAAATGGGTACTTACGGTTATGTGCGCTTTGCCATTCCGCTCTTTCCTGAAGCAGCTAACAAGTTTGCTCCATTGATTGCCACACTGGCGGTTATTGGTATTATCTATGCCGCCCTGGTTGCCATGGTTCAGGAAGATGTCAAAAAGCTTGTTGCCTATTCATCGGTAGCCCACCTCGGTTTTGTTATGCTCGGTATCTTTGCCTTTAATGTTGAGGGTATTTCTGGTGGCATGTTGCAGATGCTTAACCATGGTATCTCCACCGGGGCACTGTTCCTTATAGTTGGTTTTATCTATGAACGTCGTCACACCCGTCTCATCACTGATTTTGGTGGTTTGTCAAAACAGATGCCGGTATTTGCTACCATCTTCATGATTGTCACGTTTTCTTCTGTCGGTTTGCCCGGTACGAACGGTTTTGTTGGCGAGTTTTTGATCTTGCTTGGAGCTTTTGAAAGTACCCTTCGTTGGTGGACTATTATCGCAACCAGCGGCGTCATCCTTTCTGCTGTTTACATGTTGTGGGTGTTTCAACGTGTTATGTTTGGAGAGCTTGACAATCCTAAAAATCAGAAACTAACTGATTTGAATGGCAGAGAGATCGCCATTATGGTTCCGCTCATTGTCATGATATTCTTTATGGGTCTCTATCCAAAACCGATAATTGACAAAATGGAACCGGCCATAAAAAAACTTGTTGCACAGGTGAGGGTGACACCCGCTGTTGCACAGGCACAACCAGTTCAGCCTGTGGTTGCAAATCCTGTTGAGGGTCAGTCGTCTGTCCCCGCTGCAGGTGGTTCTCATGAGACGTCGGCACCTGCTGCTTCAGCACTACAGCAGGGGACAACACCTGCTCCAGCTGTTAACCCACACGAAGCGAAATAGTAACTACACGAGTCAATCCGACCGGAGGATATTTTAGATGGACATGATTTCAATTCC
>CAIRBT010000056.1 GCA_903876875.1 uncultured Geobacteraceae bacterium | reverse complement strand
GGCACTCCAGGCTTGACCACCGCCACTACCTGGTTCGTTCGGGTTTGTAATATCGCCATAAACAGCATTGGACGTACCGCTATCACTGATTCCGCCATAGCCACCGTAACTGCCGCCGCTGCCGCCGGTACTGCCAGCTGTATTGCCGTTCGTACGGCCGACATACGAGCTGTTACCATTTTGCCAGGCACCAAGATAGCCTCTGCCGCTGACGTCAATCCTGGAGGTTGGGTCGATGTTCAACGTTCCCCCCACAACCAGTTCCAACCGCTCCGCTCCGCTCAAACCGGTAGGTGTATGGGTAATGGTGGAGTTTATTGAAACATTCATTGAATCCGCTGCAACCTGGCCATCAAGAACGACATAGCTGTTCTTCACTGTCACCACGCCATATCTGGCGGCTGTAAGAACATACGGAGCCGATGAAGTCCCCATGTTCTCGACAAGCGGCGAAGTCAACGGCTGTGTGGCAAAGTTGACGGCATAATCAGAGCTGTTGCCGTCTGGATCGGTAACACCAAGAATCACAAACTGGTAAGCAGTAGAGCACTCCAGTGCTGATGACGGTGTAAAAGTAAGGATTGTGCCGTCAGTCGAAAGACTCATTGTTCCTGTCACAACTGCACCGGTGTCGCTACGGTGTAGTTGCACCGTGTCACTGGTAAAGCTTGCCGCCAGCATCGCCTCGCTGAAGGTGACAGCAATCGGCATGGTAGCACTGACACCTGTGGCATTGTTTTGGATGGAAGTAGACATCACCTGAGGTGGCACGACATCAGCCGCCTGGAGATCAAGGTTGGCAGAACCGAGGGTTCCAGAGACGGTTTCGGCGATGCAGGAGATTCGATACGGTTCAAAAGGGTCGGCATCGGGCGACACTCTGAAGTTGAACTGCCGTGTCACATCGGTCTGCGGCGGGTCGAAAGACACTGCCAGAATCCCCTCGTCAGCAGCACCGGAGGCATTGCAGTAGAGCTTAGCGATACCATTTTGGTTTGATGCCGTGATGGTGGCGATTCCTGCCTTTCCAGGCTTGTACTTGGTTCCTTGACCAGAGGAAGTGATGGAAAGAGACGATTTCGCGGTTACCTGCGCTTTGATTTCGTCCATTGTGAGGGCACGGCTATAGATCGCACATTCACCCATTTTGCCGTTGAATGATGAGTTCCAGGTCGGATTATTGCCAAACATCAACGGTCCGCTGGTTGCTCTGATTCCCGAAGTGCTGTACGGCATTGATGTATTTTCAATACCATCCACATAAACTTTGATGAAATTCTGGTCGCTACTGATGACTGCGGCCACATGCTGCCATTTGCCTGTTTGAATTACGCCAGGTGTTGTGACGTATGCGATTTGTCCGCTACCCACCCCATTTTCCGGCGTTGAGCCGACATGCAACACGCCACTTGAATTAAGCCATAACGTATATTCCCTGTTTTCGCAGTTGTTGGTGCAGTCTGGGGTATTCCCTTTCCAGATAATGGACTGCCAATCTTTGTTGAAACCGTTGCCAAATATCCACCCTGTTATTGTCAGGTTTCTATCCGAGTGTAATGTGGCGGCATTGGGAATACTTATCGAATCATCGTTGCCGTCAAAGCTTCCAGCCGCAGTCCCAAACACACCGTCTGAAGTAAATGTACTATGGTTTATTGGTGTCCCGTCATTCCCATTACCCGAATAATCCTTCCAATCACCGTCCATATGCCACAATCCGGCGATGGTGGAATCCTTCTGATTCATGGGGAGGAGATTAACAACCACGTTTACCGATGGACTGACATTACCAGCCAGATCGTGGCTGGAGACATCCAGCAGGTTCTGTCCCAAGTTGAGCTGGTAAAGCACCTGCCAGGAGGTATTTGAATCGTGAACAACAATCTGCTTGCCATTGACCCTAATGGAAGAACCGGCATCTTTTGTGCCACGCAACACGATCTGATTGTTGAAAGTTGTTGACGCCACCGGTTCGACAGTGGGTGTAAGCGGCGGAGTGCGGTCGGTGGAAAGGGTTCCATTGTAAAGTTCTGCTATGTCTTCCGGTAAAAGGGCGCGTTTATAAATCGACAGTTCATCCAGACCACCCGTGTAATATTCATCGCCACCGGGACTGTTGACTCCTATTTCAAACCAGTCATATGGATACACCTGAGGATTGGTGTCAAATCTGCCACTGGAGCTTTCCACGCCATTAATGTAGATACGGGCAAATCTGTCGGTGTACACCACGGCAAAGTGCGTCCACACCCCAAGCGGCGCAGAGTTGGGGGTGCTGGAGAGGGCTTCCAATGAATTACGATTCCAATTATGCCGATAGGTAACTACGCCACTACCGCCATCATACCAGATTTCCCAACCTGCTCCACCTTCCGAGCCACGATCGACCACCCCCTGCCAATCCCATGCACCTCCAGGCTTCAACCAGCCGCTGATGGTGAAGTTTGACGAAATATCCAAACCAGTCGGCGTGTTGTTAACGGCAAACCCGGCATTGTAGTGAGATGATGACGTTCCTTTTACATGATCCTGTACGAAATATGCTCCCCCATTTGCCGACAAATTATTGCCATTCCCCGAATAATCGGTCCAATCCCCATCCATAGGCCAATACCCTACCAAATCTGAATCCGGCCCTTGGGTGGTGAATGTGGCGGTAAGGTCGCTCGTAATGGCATTTCCCGAAATATCACGCACCCCGGCCTTGAGGGTAAACGTGTAGGCACGGGCAGGGCCAAGCTGATTATACGGTTTGAAGTTGAGTGAGAGTCCATCGGCGGAAACGGTTAGAACTCCTGGAACCGGGCCGCTGATGGAGGTGAGCGAGACCAGATCGGCAGTGGCTGAAGCGGGGTCAATCTTTTCATTAAACTGGGCCGAAACCGCCGATCCGACCGGAACGTTGATGCTCCCCGCTGTTGGAGTAACGGATGTCACTGTCGGAGGAGTTTTGTCACCGGTTACGTGCACCAGATACGGTGCTACCAGAGCATTTCCGGCATCATCCGTAACGGTGGTTGAAACGGTAAGCGTATAGGCAAGCCCTTGTGTTAGTGGTGACGAAGGTTTCACTGTTACACTCACGCGGTCGCTTGAGAGAGTGACGTTTGAAGCGATGATTGCACCCGAGGCGGTCTCAGTCAGCGTGAGGGCAGCCGCCGTCACCGAAGCCGGATTGATGGTTTCGCTGAAGTTTACTGTGAAAGCAGTATTGGTCGGTACGTTCGCCGTGCTGTCGGCGGGGATGGCAGAAACAACGGTCGGCGGCACGATATCGGCCATAATCAGGAAGAGGGTGTCACTCTTGCTGTTACCGGCAGCGTCGGCTGCACTGCAGGTGATGCCGATGGTTGCATAAGGAGCTGCGCCGACCGGAACCGTAAAGGAAAAATCGCGCGTTACGGTTGCAGTTGCCGGAGTGATCTGGAAGTCACCGTTTGCAGTCGCTGCTCCGGAGGCGGCGCAGGTTATGACGGAAACTCCTACGTTGTCGTTGGCAGCAACAGTTACGGTTGCCGTCTCGCCCGGTTTGTATCTGACGGTTTTACCGGGGCTGGCAAGTGTTATGGCCGGCGCAATACTATCTTGCAGGAAAAGGGTGCGGGTAACCGGTGTACTTACGTTGTTGCCGCTGTCTTTGGCGGTAACCGTGAGGTTGATGGAACCGGTGCCTGCAATTCCGACCGGGGCAGTGAGCATAAAGGTCGCAGCGACGTTTTTACCGCTGACGGCTTTGGTCTGAGTAGTGGTTGTCTCGCCGTTTGAGATGAGGGTAAGCTCCTTCAGCCCCAGATCGTCACTCGCCTGGATGGTGACACTGAACGGGGTCCCGGTATTTACGCTGCTGCCGTCTGCGGGAGCGATAAACATAATTTGCGGCGACTGATCGCCCTTTACTGTCAGGTCGAGGAATTGAGATAGCCCGCGATTCCCCACACGGTCCTGGGCAATTGCTTTGACCCGAACGGCACCTTCTTTGGAAAGCAGGATCGGCAGGGTGAAAGGAGATTTACTAACCGTTCCGGCAAGCAGATCATCCAGATAATAATCAACCGATGCCACATCATTATCGGCAACCGTAGCGGTTACCGGTACGGAATTGCCTTTGATCAGATCGGCGTTCAGAGGCACGGTAACTGCCGTCACCGTTGGCGGAATAGTATCGATGGTGGCAAATGTCGCCTGTAATGCCCCGACCATAACGTTGCCGGCGACATCACGCAGACCGCTGGCGTCAATAGTATAGCTGCGGTTGTAGACAAGCGGTTCCAATGGGGTCAAAGCAGCGACCGTACCGTTCTGGATCAGGTCGTTGCGAGTTGCTACCACCATTTTGCCGCTGGACAACGTAATGCCGACCAGAGAGGTCGGGTCAAGCGTTTCGCTGAAGATCAGACGTATTACCGCATCGCTTGCCACCTGTAATGTGCCGTTGTCAGGAACTACCGAAAGAATAGTCGGCGGGATATTGTCTTGCGTAGTGAAGGAGATACTCTGCTGCAGCGCCAGCTTTCGCCCGACCCGGTCGGTTACGGTGTCGGTAACAACAAATGTGTAAAGGGTGAAACCCTTGAGTGGAGACGTGGGGATAAAGGTTACTCCGCTGTTGTCGGTATCGAGTTGAAGCGTTCCTGCGATACGGGTACTTCCCTGGGTCAGGTAAATACTGTTATCCGTGATGGTGGTCGGGTTGGCCGGTTCGGAGAAGATCACCCGCATCGACTGATTGACCGGAACATTGACGGTGCCTGAAGCCGGGTTGACACCGGTGACAAAGATCGGTTTGTCGTCCAGCACGATGGTTCCGAGATCCAGCAGCTGACCATTTTGAGCGAGGATGCCGATTGCCTTGCCGATGCCTACCCCGGCGGCATCCTCTACATAAAGCGAGATCGTACAGGGTACCGGGATGTTGGAGAAGGTATACTGACCATTGCTATTGGTAATTCCGGTGAGGGTACTGCCGGTATTTGTCGTGATACGGATGCCGCCGCCACGCGAAGGGGTGACTCCGTCAGCCAGGACAATAGTCGCCTTGACCGAAGCCACCGGGCCAAGCACCAGATTAAGTGCTGCCACTTGTCCTTCACTGAGCAGGTTGCCACTCTGTGAGACGCCGGTAGTGCGCTCGGCGTGGGAAGCAACCACGGTGAACGATCCGGTGGAAATATCCCCAAAACTGAAGCTGCCGTCAGCGGCGGTATAATCGGTCAAGGTGCCGCCACCAAAACGCAATTCCACCTTGGCTCCGGAAAGCAGCGTAGACCCGTCTGCGTCGAACACCACGCCGCTGACAATCCCGACTCCTCCCAAAATAATGTCACCATTGGCAACATCCTGATTGCGGGAGATGGTGGCCACGCTGGAACCGGTACGGCGGGTGTTGGGTTGCGACGACGACAATGTGTAGGAACTGCCTGCCGCGAGATTATCATAACGGAAAGCTGCGGTAACAGGATCAACCTGCTGGGGAGAGCCGCCGTTCAACAGGACTGTTGCGATAGTGACTGGGGTAACGCCATCAGGCATCAGTACCCTGCCGGAGATAGAACCGGTAGGAGCGATACGCACTTGGGGCGTGGCCATTTCATTCTCGTAGGAGAGCGTTCCGGTAGCCTGGCCGTGCAAGCCATTGTTTGGATCAGTGGCGTCAAGGTTGAAACGTCCGGCCGGTACACCGCTGAAGAAGAAACTACCGTCCGGAGCGGTAACCGAGGAGAAATTGAAGCCATTTACGCTACTGACGGATATCGAAACCGGTGCTCCGGCAACAGGCGCACTACCGCCATAGTTAAGTACCGTTCCTTTGACAGAACCGAGAGGCGTTACCACTACATCGGCATTAACAACCACTCCGTCGGCAGTGAGACGTCCGGCACCGACACCGCGGCGTTCGGTGACCGGGTCATACCCTTCAACCGAGAAGTTGCCCAGCGGAACATATTCCATCCGGAAGCTGCCAAGGGTGGCAGGATCTGAAGAACTTGATACATAGGCTATGGCCTGACCGTTCTGCCTCAGGGTAATCTGGCCGCCAACAATTGGCGTCACGCCATCGGCCTTGAGGAAACGACCGGTCACCGTAGCAGAGGGAGCAAGACGCACCTCGGCCGTGACATGTGCTTTGTCGCCGGGGATGAAGACCTGATTTCGTCCGCTGAGTCCGCTGAGGCTGCCGGTTCCGCTTGCCGAAACCGCGTAGCTTCCTTCCGAGAGATTGGTAAAGACCGCCTGTCCGCTGGAATCGCTTACGCCACTGGCTGAATCATTAGGATAATCGGTGCCTTTGATGTCGATCGTCGCATTCGGGACGGCTGTGCCACCGGCATTTAGTACTTTGAGTGTGACGGTGCCGCGCCCCAATAATTTGATGGTGATTGGAACATCAAGACCTGACGGTACGTTGACGTTCCCTTTCCATCTAAGGGTTGTCACAGGATCTTCGGCGATGATTGCCTGATTGCCGGCCGGGATGATCGGGGCAAATTTAAAGGTTCCCTGATCGTCGGTGGTAACGGTGACGTCGACACCACCGAATGTAAGGGTCACGCGAACCTCCTTGCCGGAAGTGCTGCCGTCCGGCATCAGTACCTTTCCCGACACGGAGCCCGGCTGGTTGACCGGTGGTGGTCCGCCCGGAACAGGTGGGGAACCCTTAAGGGGCAAATCGACGTTAACTATCTGACCATGCGTCTCGATTTTTCCGCCAGCCGAGACCGGTGTGGGACGGAAGATGTTTGAAGATGACACGGTGAAACTACCCTGTAGGACGTTGGTAAACGTGAACCGGCCGGTTTGGGGATCGCTTTTGACCACGACGGGATTATTGCTATCGTACCGTAACCACCCAACCAGATTCGGTTTGGTGGCATGGAAGGTGACATCAGCACCGGTGGGTGTTGCCTTGGCGGCATCGTCCCATGTAGTTCCTGTCACGGTGCCAAGCCCCACCGGATAGAGATCAACGGAACGCACCTGGGTGTCGTACCAGAGGTCGGTGGATACGTTGATTATTTCATTGTCGCTAAGCACTGCCAGCCGATAGCCGCCCAATGCCAGGTTGGGAAAAGAGTACTTGCCGGCACTATCACTCTGATTGACATAATAATGTAAATCGTCGACGATTCTGCGTAGCTGAGCATTGGCCCACGGGGTGCCGTCACGGTGATACACTGTCCCCTGAATGGTGCCGACCGCCATCGCTTTGAGGGGTACAAACAGAACAATATTGGCTGTGGCACCGGCAGAAAGAATCGTGACCGTGCCCGAGGCAACGGTACGGTTAAAGTCTCGCGGATCGATGATGTTGATATCAACGTTACCGATCGGCAGAGTATCTATATGGAATGCACCGGTAGCATCGGTCAGCAGTACCCGGGGCTGCCCCTGCACAGGTGAAGCGACGACATAGAGCCCTTCGGCAGATTTACCATCATCGCGTTTCACCAGACCGGTGACGCTGCCGGTGCCTTTCATAATCACGTTCACGGTGATGAGCTGCCCCGACGTGGAGATGACGCCGCCGGAATCGCTCTGTTCCCCGGTGCTGTCATCACGTGCCGTCACCGTGATAGTGCCGGCATAGACGCCACTGAAACTAAAACTTCCGTCCGCGCCGGTGCGCTGCCACGTTTGGTAATTAGGCCCGTTGATGATGACAATCACTCCGTAGCGCGGAGTAACGCCATCGGTGCTCAGCACCTTGCCTGCCACCGTGCCGCTCACAATGTCGGCTACCCGCCTGACGGTGACATCCCGGGTAACCGCTGCACCGTCTTCCGGCAGTGTCCCCATGGTACTTCCTTCGGACAAGGTCGCCTGACTTACCGCTTTAAGGCTATAGGCTCCCACCATCAAGCCACTAAAGGAAAATGCCCCTGATGCATCAGTTGCCTTCGACTGATCGCGATTGTCGGCCAGGGTGATGACCTGGACAACAGCGCCACCGACCGGGTTGCCCGCTTCGTTTCGTACGACGCCTGACAGATTCCCTTTTGCCTTCATGAAGATATCGAGTTGCAATCTCTGCCCGTGGAATATGACTCCGGTGGTCAGATTGCCCGTTTCGTTGGTAACAGGGTTGATAATCTCAAGCTGGAACGGCCCGGAAGGTTCCTCTCCGGTGGGATCATTTTGCAGTACATATTCCAGACGATACGTTCCATCGTTGTTGGCCAGTTTTTCGGTAAAGAGAGCATAACGTTCTTCAGGAATGCCGGTTAACGGATCCTGATACCAGATGAGTTGGTAAAGCCGGATCGTCGCATTTGCTACCGGTTCGCCATGGGCTGTCCGAACTGTTCCGGTCACCACCGCCGCCGGACCGGTAACGGTAATTCTGATCGGCAGGATTTCTGGCTGGGGCATGACCTTGCCCGATTGGTCAGCTATTCCCTGCACCGTCAAGCTTCGATTGAAGAATGGCCCGATGCCGTCACGCAGCAGCATAAAGACCATACGATTCCCTGGCTGAATGATGGCCTGTTTGACGATGTTTTCGTCAACGCCATAGTTGGCAGCCTTCTGTGCGCTCTCTTTGGTGACTCTTTCGGAGAAGAGCACTACCACATTGCGGCCATGTTTGTCGCCACCAGGACCAAAACCGGGGGTGAGCTGGGTAGCTGTCACAATGTGGGGAGCATGATCGGGTACCGGAATTACCGACGAAGGAGCAAGGGTGCGATCAATAATGCCGTCGCCGTTGTCATCAAGCAGCAGCTGCATGGTTGCCGAACCGGGCTGGATCGTTATGCCTCCGGTCGTTCCCGCAGTAACACTGACGCCTGAGAAAACGTACTGGGTCAAAACCCCGTCGGCATCCGGCAGTACAATACCCAGGTCAAACGCTCCGGAATCTTCGGCTGCCAATTCCAGCGTATAGGAGGGAGAGTCGAGACGAGTGGCCAGTATAAGGTTGGTGCGATTCACGCCATCGTCGCCGATGGCGAAGTTGTCGGCATAGGAAATGGTGCGGTCACTCTTGTTTGCTGTCAGCGCACCGCTTCGATTGCCGGAGGCATCGGTCAGGCGGATGCGCACCGGCGCAGTACCGCTGATGATCGATAGGTGACGGGGACGATAGGATACCTTGTCAGCCAGAGCGGCCTGGAAGGCGATGACACCGGTTGAGTTAATTGCGGTTTTGAAGATACCGCCCAAGGCCCGGTTCAGGTCCAGTCCCATGGTCGAGGATCGGCGCAGGCTGTCGAAGCCATTGTTGTAGACATCTGAACCGAAGAAATCGAAGGTCATGTCAACAACAGCTTTCACCTGGTCATCGCCGATCAGAACACGTAGACCCGCTTCGGAAAGGTCATAGGCCCGGGAAGTGACAGTCTGCTTGGTGATGGGGAACACTGAGGCCGGTAAAGCACCGGTCGGGGCGGTGGCCACGCTCCATGCCTGACCAAGTAGTCCAACGGCAGCGGTCACCAGGTCTGTTGGCAGCGTACCGGTATAGGGAAGGGTCAAGCTATCGGGTGAAAGCGGAATATCATGCTCGCCAACACCGGCCCGCAGGATGAAGCTGCCATGCACGTCGGGAGACTCGAAGGCGGTGGCGGTCACCGCACCGGTCCGCTGGGATTTAAGGCGGAATTTTATCGTGGCGGCAGAACCTGGCTGAATGGTGCCGATACACTTGGAGTTGGCTTCGCCCGTTACGAACGCCGCACCGGACAAAGCTCTGGGATCGAGCCCTACCGTTACCATAGTGGCCACGCTCTGTCCGGTGTTGCTGACGGTAATGAAGAGGTCGTACTCCTCTCCGGTTCTGACCGTGGCAGGATGTCCAAACGTTACGGCAAAATTGGGATTACGCACCAATACGGCTCCGCTTGCTTTGCCTTTTAATGTTACCGGCCCTATCGGCAGACCCTCCAGAACGGCGGTAATATCGAAATCTACCTTGTGAGTCCCTTCTTTCAACCCCTCAATGGTGAAATCAGCCTGGCCCGATTCCCCCGACTGCATGAGACTCACATCATCGGCTGTACCAACTTTACCGTCCGGACCGGCGTTCATGACCGGCATTACCCTCGGGAAATAGCCGTTTTGTCCCTTTGCCATACGGAGTGGATCATCTCCCGGCATCTCATCAGTGCCGGAAATCAGATCCTCTCCGGCAGGGAAGCTGATTGTAGTCTGCACATCGCGGATTGAGAGCCCCGATTGCAGGGGCGCACCATTTGAAACCAGCGTCAATGCACTGAAGTACTGATGTAGAAAGCCTATATTGCCAGGTATGACGACAATACCGGGGATAGGTGGCAACTTGATTTTGTCGACTTGATCCGAGTCCTGCACCTGCATTATGAACGGCTTTACTTCCAGATTCTGGGGTACCGCGGTTTCAGGAATATCAGGGGGCATAGCTATCAAAACGGGTTGGGGGAGCGAGATGGTTGAAGGTGCCACCAGTGTGGGCGTTTCCTGCACTGACTGGCTTGTGGGAATGATCACCGGCAGGGTCAAGGGAACCTGGCCGCTACTGGTGGCAATGCCGGCGGTGAATTCGTAAGCGGTGAAATTGGACTTGTCGAAGGTGACTCCTCTGTCCAGCAGTTCCTGTGTGGTTAACTGGCGGGTCGTTACGCTGGTAATCAGCGGGTCAGGAATAGATTCAATGGCAACTACCTGCGGCACAGCACCAAAAAGTGTGATGCCGTTGGCGTCCACAAGACGGATATTGGCCAGGGTATACCGACCTGTCACCGCCAGAGTCGGGAGATCGAACGCCACGCCCGGTTTTGTTACCAGCGAGAGTGGCGTCTGGAAGGCCGGGCCGGACAATTCGGCTTGTACGGTGTAGTTTGCAGGCAGTTGAGCAACGACATCCGCCAGATTGAATCCGGCAGCTTCAAAGGAGGCATTGACCTTGCTGGCAACCCCCATTGGTACTGCCTGGTATTCGGGCGAAGCCTTCAGGCCGACGCTGACGATGTTGAAGTCGAAACTCGTCAGGAGCGTTTGAGATGGTCCTGTGTCGGCAAGACAGAAAACCGAGGTAATCAGAATGATTGCAGCACTGATACATGCGTGGGCACATGATTTCATAGAGTTCCCTGCCTTGGTAAAGTTTGTGCGATGCCAGTGAAAACGCATGCAAAAATAAACTATTCATCAACCCAAAACCGTGCATTATTTTGCCTGCCACTCAAAGAAACCGACCTTGAGCAGGTATAAAAAATGACAATGGCAATTTTCAGTGTTCTCCGCATTTCCAAGAAAAAGCCTCAAAAATTCCAGGTGGCTCCGGTGATAATGAGTAAGCAACCGGGAAGAGCTTGAATTTTTCCTTCTTGGCGTAAATTGTCGATACTGTCTGTGGTTATGATGTATATGTTGCAGAATCAAACAAGCATGGTGATGCCAGGACTGCCAGCTTCGAATCTGGTAGTGATCCATGGGGCGGTACCCTTGGCATCCTGTAAGGAACGTTCGACGAAATAGCGTTGCCCTTGCATGAAGGCTCTTCGCATTGGTGTCGTACCTTCCGAAGCGTTGGAAAGAGTGTATTTGAGGGGTCTCGTCCTTTAACCGATGTCCGCTCCGAAAATATACGGTGCCGGGTCATTCAGATACATGATGTGGTCTTTGTGGACATCAGCAACAAACTGCTCATGCCATGGTGTCAAGGGTGCTCAGAAAGTGAGATCCCTTGCCAGAGCCGCCATCAATGCCAATCAAGGAACCTGTCTGACTTAGGAGAAATCTGCTGCAAATCCGTCTGAACGGATCATATTTCACCGCTTTTTCGGTCAATAGAACGATGACAAAGAAATGGGAATACCGTTCATAAGATAATACAAATGATGTTGCCAATGAGCCCAGAGGACTTTGGTTGGCATTGGTATTCATTTCTCGATTCGTAGTGGGAAGCATGGACTACGGTGCATGATTGTCATGCAAAATATTTATAAAAGATTGCTACTTATGTCATGCTATTTGCGTGAAGTCAATATGTAATACCGTTTTCCACTATGACAAAGTAGAATTAGTGTGATATTTTTTACTTCGCGTTTCTGCTCTCCTGGGGGACGCCCCCAATTACCCTTATAAGATTGGATCCCGCAATGACTGAAGCTACCCATCGTACTATGTATCTGAACAATTATACCCCCCCCGATTACCGTGTTGATTCCCTCTCACTCCGTTTTGAACTTGGTGAGGAGGTTACTGTGGTGACCTCCCGCATGGCACTCACGAGGCATGAACAGAGAGGGGAGGGGGTGGTTCCCCTGCGCCTTGACGGGAAAAAGCTGACCCTCCATGGTCTGAAGCTGGATGGTGTACCCCTTGAAGCGGCACACTATAGCGTGACTGAAGAACTGCTGACGATCCACGATTTCCCCTCTGCCGGGACGCTTGAAGTTACCACCCTGATCCGTCCCCAGGAGAATACTTCCCTGGAGGGGCTGTATCGTTCGGAAGGGATGTTCTGCAGCCAGTGTGAGGCGGAAGGGTTCCGGGCCATTACCTATTATCCCGATCGTCCCGATGTCCTGACGTTCTTTACCACGACGATTGTCGGCGACCGTACCCGCTATCCGCTGCTACTCTCCAACGGCAATCCGGTGGAACGGGGAGAGCTGGCCGATGGCCGTCATTTTGTCACCTGGCACGACCCCTTTAAAAAACCGAGCTACCTGTTTGCCCTGGTTGCCGGTGATCTGCACTGCCAGGAAGATCACTTCGTGACCTGTTCCGGGCGCAGCGTTACCCTGCAAATCTACGTGCATGGGCATAACCGGGATAAATGTGACCATGCCATGGCATCCCTCAAAAAAGCCATGAAATGGGACGAAGAGGTCTATGGCCGGGAGTATGATCTTGACTGCTACATGATCGTGGCAGTGGATCATTTCAATATGGGGGCCATGGAGAACAAAGGGCTGAATGTATTCAACTCCTGTTACGTGCTGGCCAGTTCCCTGACCGCCACCGATGACGATTACCGTGCCATTGAGGCGGTTATTGCCCATGAATATTTCCATAACTGGAGCGGCAACCGGGTGACCTGCCGGGATTGGTTCCAACTCTCCCTGAAGGAGGGGCTTACGGTTTTCCGGGATCAGGAGTTCTCCGCAGACATGGAATCCCGGGGGGTAAAGCGGATCGAGGATGTGCGGGGGCTGCGCAGCTCCCAGTTTCCTGAAGATGGCGGCCCCCTGTCCCATCCGGTGCGTCCCGAATCCTATATCGAGATCAACAATTTCTATACGGCAACGGTCTATAACAAGGGAGCCGAACTGGTCCGCATGCTTCATACCATGCTGGGTGCTGTCCGGTTTCGCGCCGCCATGGATCTCTATTTTGAACGTTTTGACGGTCAGGCGGTGACGGTGGATGATTTTGTCGCCTGTATGGCAGAGGCGGGGGATATTGACCTGACGCAATTTTTTCGCTGGTACCGTCAGGCCGGAACCCCTCTTCTTACGGCGGTCAGCTCCTATGATCCCCAGGAACAGAGTTGTACGCTGACGGTCACCCAGAGCTATCCCGCAGCTCCCGGCGGCACCGACCGCCTGCCGCTCCATATCCCCCTGACCGTGGGGTTACTCGGCAGCGACGGGGCCCCGCTGCCGCTCACCCTGAAGGGGGAAACACCGGCTGTTGGGCTTTCCCGTACGCTCCACCTTACCTCCGCCAGCCAGAGTTTCTGCTTTACCGGTCTGGCTACCGAGCCGATCCCGTCGCTGTTGCGGGGCTTTTCGGCCCCGGTCAAGCTGGAATATCCCTATCGTCAAGACCAGCTGGCACTGTTGATGGCCCATGACAGCGATCCTTTTAGTCGGTGGGAGGCGGGGCAGCGGATGGCCACCGGGGTTATTTTGGCCCTTGCCGACGAGGTAAAACGGGGGAATGTCTTGCAGCTGGATGCCGGTTTTGCCGAAGCCTTCGGGTTGACCCTGGGGGGGGCTACGCCAGATCCGGCTTTGCTGGCCGAGATGCTACTACTGCCCACGGAAAAATATCTGGCCGAGCTGGTACCGGAAATTGATCCCGGTGCCCTGTATACTGCCCGTACCTTTGTCCTTGCCACCCTGGCGGAGCGGTTTGGTAAGGAATTTATGACCCTGCGCACCTCGCAGCTGTCACCCCACGCCGCGGCTCCGGGGGATGGCCGGGCCGGTGCCCGCAAGCTGGCCAATCTCTGTCTCGCCTATCTGATGCAGAGCGGTTCACCGGCTGCCATTGAACTTTGTGTGGAACAGTATCAACGGGCGACAACCATGACTGAAAGCATGGGGGCACTGGCACCGCTCGCCTCCTGTGACTGCCCGGAGCGTCGGCTGCTGCTTGCCGATTTCTATGAACGGTGGCAGGGAGAGCGGTTGGTGGTGGATAAATGGTTCTCGCTGCAGGCCACCTCAAGCCTGCCCGGTACCCTGGATGAACTGCGCCTGCTCCTCGAACATCCCGCCTTCGAGGTCACCAATCCCAACCGGTTCCGCTCACTGGTGGCGGCCTTCAGTCAGCGCAATCAGGTCCGCTTCCATGCAGCCGGGGGGGGAGGGTATGAGTTTCTCACCGATCAGCTGTTACGGTTGATACCGGTCAATCCCCAGGTTTCTGCCCGCCTGCTCACCCCCTTGACCACCTGGCGTCGTTTTGAGCCGGGGCGTCGGGAACTCATGTTGCAGCAGCTGATCAGGATTAGGGCGAGTAAAGATCTCCCCCGGGATGTCTATGAGGTGGTCAGTAAAAGTCTGGAAGGAACAGACTGATTCACTCTTGGTTGCCCCTTTGTTTCTTACGGTGGCATACTGTCTCTCAGGAACTGCCCATGCGCATTGCACTCATTTGTCCCTATTCCCGTGGCTCACTGCGGGGAAATATCATTACCGCCCGGCGCATAGCCGATTCTCTTCGGCAGGCCGGCCTGGAGGTTCTTGTTGTGGCGGCCGACAGCTGTGACGCCCGTGATATGGAGTCGCAGCTGGACGCGTTCAAGCCGGATCTGCTCCACGGCTTCAACGCCTGCCACTCGGGGCCATTGACCCGGCAGTTAGCGGAACGGCTTCATATTCCGTATCTGATAACCTTGACCGGAAGTGATTTTAATGATCCTGGTCAGAGAAACCATCCCGATACGGGTGCCGCACTCAATGGTGCCGCCGCCATTGTCTGCTTCTCTTCCCTTGATGCCGAAAGGTTTGGCGGTTTTTTCCCGTCCCTGCAAGGCATGGTCACCGTGATCCCCCAGGGAGTGGCACCGTTACCGGTAGATAGTGATGATACCTTTGACATTGATCCCACAGCATGTGTCCTGCTGTTGCCCGCAGCACTTCGTCCGGTCAAGGGGGTCGAGTTCCCCTTGAAAGCCTTGTGGCAAGCGGGTATTGACAACCACAACCTGCGGTTGGTGCTCGTTGGCGGGGTCATTGATGCCGAATATGCCGGGACAGTTTTTGAACTGCTGAAGGGGGCACCGCACGCAACCTGGCTGGGTGAGGTTGCCCATGGACGCATGGGGAGTCTCTACGCCCGGGCCGATCTGGTGCTTAACTGTTCCGGGTATGAATCAATGCCCAACAGTCTGCTTGAGGCCATGGCCCTGGGGCGTCCGGTGTTGGCGGCCGATATTCCGGGAAACCGTTCACTTATTACCCCAGGCGTCACCGGTTGGCTCTATGACGGTGAGGCCGATTTCAGGCGGCTTGTGGCACTGATCACAGCGAATCCCCTGCTCCGTCAGGAGGTAGGTCGAAAGGCCGGGGCGTTTGTCCAGGAATCATGCTCACCTCACCGGGAGGCCGTCCGGTACAGTTCTCTCTACAGCGCGTTACGGGGTTAAACACAAAAGGCAGGGAGGTCATTCGATGAAAACCTATCGGAAGGAATTGTGGTTTGAGACAAACCAGCGACGTCAACTGTTCAATATTACCTCGCAGGTTGCCGCCTGTCTGCGGGAGAGCGGCATTGTAGACGGTCTGTTGCTCTGTAATGCCATGCATATCACCGCCAGTGTATTTATAAACGATGACGAGTCCGGTCTGCACCGGGATTTCGAAGCGTGGCTTGAGGGGTTGGCACCGGAAAAGCCCTATTCCCGTTACCATCATAACGGGTATGAGGACAATGCCGATGCCCACCTCAAACGAACCATCATGGGGAGGGAGGTTATGGTGGCGGTGACCGCAGGTGCACTGGATCTGGGCCCCTGGGAGCAGATTTTCTACGGAGAGTTTGACGGCAAACGGCGCAAGCGGGTGCTGGTCAAGATTATCGGTGGGTAGGGAGGGGGCATTTTTTTAACGTTATCTCACCAAGATGTAAAATATCCCGTACGGGATAAAGAGGAACAGTCATGGATACCATAGCTCTTGGCAACAGTTTCCCCTCACCACGTAAGGCTCATAGCTTACCGATGCTTCTTCGTGTTTTGAACAACTTAAACAATCGGTGCCGGGAGCAGAGTAAAATCTATGGAAAAGCAAGCAGTCTATCTCCTACCTATTATTGACCTTTTGTTGGTCGGAATAGAGACCGAAAAATGATTGGTACAACCGTTTGGTAGGAAGTCTTCCCTTTTTTCTGCTAAAATCATTTTATTGACCCACATCAAACTCTTCTGAACTCCCCTGGCCTATGCTCGGTTCATCTCAACACAGGGGGACAACCCAATGAAATTTTCCCATGAACTTGGCGATACGGCCATACAGGAAGTGATGCAGAAGTATCCGGTGATCGGTGAAATACTTGCCCGTTACGACATCGGCTGCACCACCTGTAAGGTGGGAATCTGTCTGCTGAAGGATGTGGTTGCCATCCATGGCTTGTCACCGGAAGCTGAAGCGAACATTGAACAGGAAATTAACGACCATTTGGCCGAAAAAGGAGCGTAGATCATGGTAAATTCAGGGTGTGGCTGTTCGGGAAGTATGAAAATGAATATTACCGACACATTGGTGAACGAGCACCGGCTGATTCTCCGCATGATCGCACTTCTGGAGCGCAATGCACCACTGACAGCGGAAGCCACGTATCTTAATTGGCACTTTTATCATGATGGTATTGATTTTATCCGTCAGTACGCGGATCGATTCCATCATGCCAAGGAGGAGGATGTGCTTTTTAAGGCGCTGGTTGAGAACGGTATGCCACGGGAACATAGTCCGGTGGCCGCCATGCTGATGGAACATGACCAGGGGCGTGGTTTTGTCGCAGCGATGGAAACGGCTCTTCGTACGGCTCAGGGGGGAGATCCGGCGGCTTATCGGGATATCGCAGACAACGCCCTTGGCTATGGGGCACTCCTGCGGGAACATATCGCAAAAGAGGATGGGGTTCTGTACCCACTGGCGGAACGGGTACTGCCGGACACCATGCGTGGTGCCATTGTGACACAGTATCAGGCGGCAGAGTCGCGGATGCCTCCCGGGCTTGAAGCGGGCTATCTGGCAGTCATCATTCGGTATGAACAGGAATAGGGACAAACGGGGAGGGGGGCGATGCTTACCATAAGTGAAGTGGCCGTAACCGTCACAATCTGGAGCCTCACCGCCGTGGGGGGCTTCTTCGGAATACGCGCCGCCATACGTAAAAAGGGTATGAAGAGCAGGGAAGGGAAATCCTGTACAACTGATGTGAAGGATAACTGAGTAGATAAAAGGAGCAACAGATATGGGAAGTTGTGGTTGTGGTCATGCTGCCGGGGCAGGGCCGTTTGCAGAGGGAAGAGCGTTGGTTGAGTTTGTGTCACAGGCCCATGGGGGTACGCTTAAAAACCAGTCGCTGCCGGATGGTGGTTTAGCGGCAACCTGTCAGGGGTGTGGGGCACCCTTCATTCAGGCCACTTTTGTGACCAGTTGTCCGGAGTGCGGCGGGGTTCATGCCGTTTCACCACCCCGTTCGGGCGACCCGAGCAATATACAGTTTGCCGGGGTTGGGTATTAATTGGTGGAGGAAATGTAACACGGATTACGGTTACCCGCACGCATTCGTTTGATGGATTATCCGCAACTGAAGCAACTCGCCTGGCAGGTACACGGTACAGAAGCATTGTCACCTGCTGAGGCGTGGGGTATATATGTTCGCAACTGGCGACACATACATGAACAGGATATTACGGTACAAGAACAGTACCTTATAAACGCGTTACGTTTGGCTTTTGAGGGGGGGGGCAGCAATGTTTGAACGTCCCCACCACCACGTTATCGCTCAGGTTCTCTCTGTTTTGAATGGGGTTCTCCTAAAATGAACATAGTTGCCTATTCGGTGGTGGGACGGCTATAGCACTCCGTAAATTACCCGCACTAATCCGGAAACCGCACCGCCGTGGTGATTTCCCCTACAAAAAAAGCCTGCCCCCGATTCGGGGGCAGGCTTTTTTGCAGAACGTATGCAATACCTACTTCCCTTTAATCATCTCGATTTCCAGGGTGATGGCAACCTCTTCGCCAACGGCCACGCCGCCGGTTTCCAGAGCTGCATTGTACAGCAGGCCAAAGTCCTTACGATTTATTTTTGTGGTGGCTACCACGCCGCTTCGGTAATTACCCCAGGGGTCTTTGCTTTCAACGGCTGGCCCTTCAACATCCAGCACTACCTCGCGGGTGACGCCGTGCAGTGACAGATCACCGGTTACTTTCAACCTGTCCTTGCCTGCTGAGACCACTTTTTTCGATACAAAGGTCATGGTCGGATATTTGGCCACATCAAAGAAATCGGCACTCTTGAGATGGCCATCTCTCTTCTGGACGTTGGTGTTTACGGAAGCCGTATCAATGGAAACCGATACGTGGGATTTAGTGATATCTTTTTCGTTAATTTCCACGGAACCACTGAATTTTTCAAAGCTCCCCTTGACGTTTGACACCATCAGGTGGCGAACCTTGAAGCCGACATTTGAGTGATCCGGGTCAATTTTCCAAGTCGATGCCAGTGCCATCACCGGCAGTGAAAGGGCGAATACGGCGGTAAACAGGGTAATGAGCTTTTTCATGGTGTATCTCCTTTGGTATATTTACTTTGTCTTAAATAGGACAAAAACAGTATGATTTAATATCAAACTATATGAACCGTTCTGGAATGTCAATAGGTTTTTTAGAGCGGAATTCAAAAGCAAATCACTCCAAATCCGCTTTTCTCAAGGTGGCTCTACCGGAATTGGCTGGACAAACGAGCGGTAAGTACGGTATGTGAACATAAAAAAGTGAGGTGCGCAGCTGATGCTCAAAAGCATGACCGGATATGGCAAAGGGGAAGCGGGGACGACAGAAGGTGCCTTTGTCGTGGAGATTCGCTCGGTTAATCATCGGTACGGCGAGGTCTCCGTGCGGATGCCACGCTCCCTGTATCAACATGAAAACGACGTAAAACGTCTCGTCTCTTCCTCCCTGAAGCGGGGGAAAATAGATGTTTCGATACAGTGTAACGAAGTGGCGACCGAACAGGTCGTTCCCCAGATCGATATGGTGTTGGCACGGGCTTATTTTGAAGCCTATGGCCGCCTTTCCAAGGAGTTTAATCTCCCCCAGGATGTGGCACCGGCCTTTCTTATGGCTCAGAAAGGGGTGCTGAAAGAGGTTACCGTTACCCGTGAAGAGACGGAACAGCTCCCTTTGCTTTGTGAGGCGGTAACGGCTGCTGTTGCTGCACTGGACGCCATGCGGAGCCGGGAAGGGGAGGCACTGGAGCAGGATTTGGCCGCCCGGAGAGTGCAGATTGCCCAGTGGACCGACGAGATTGGTGGGCGGATACCGGTGGTTATTGAAGAGTATCGTCTTAAATTGAAGGGGCGTCTTGAGCTGCTGCTTGAGGGGACGGAGATGGATCAGTCGCGGCTTGCCCAGGAAGTTGCCCTGTTGGCGGACCGTGGTGATATAACTGAAGAGCTGGTGCGGCTTGCCAGTCACTTTAACCAGTTCGATGATGCCTTACGTAGTAACGAGCCGGTCGGCAGAAAGCTGGATTTTCTGATGCAGGAGATGAACCGGGAGGTCAACACCATCGGTTCGAAATCCAATGATGCGGCCATTACGACGCTGGTAATCCAGATTAAGGCTGAAATGGAAAAAATGCGGGAGCAGGTACAGAACGTTGAATAAAGGAAGGAAGACCCGATGAAACGAGAAGGCTTGATTCTGATACTTTCTGCCCCATCCGGTGCGGGGAAAACGTCGCTTTGCCGGGAGTTGTTTCAAACATTTCCCGATATGAAAGAGTCCATTAGTTATACGACCCGGGCTCCCCGAACTGGAGAGGTTGAGGGGGAGGCGTACCATTTCGTGACGGTGGAGGAGTTTGACCGGATGATTGACGATGATGCCTTTGCCGAGTGGGCCGTCGTCCATGGTAATAAATACGGCACCGCGCTGCACACCTTGGAAGTGGCACGTAAAAATGGTGTGGATCTGGTGCTGGACATTGATTGCCAGGGGGCACTGAAGCTTAAGGAGCAGTTTGAAGGGGGAGTGTACGTGTTCATCATGCCCCCCAGCATGGTTGAATTGCGCCGCCGCCTGGAACATCGCTCCACAGATGCACCGGAGGTCATTGAAGTGCGGATCAACCGGGCTACTGAGGAGATCAAGCAGGCCTGCTGGTACGATTATATAATTTTTAATGATGAATTTAGCACCGCCTGTGGTGAACTGGCAGCCATTGTGACGGCTCATCGGCGTAAAACCTTTAGAATGATGGAAAAAGTTGGAAAATTGTTTGATCTATAGGGGGAAATGAGGTATATTGACCCTTCATATAAAGAAGTTGAAAAGGGGTACTGTCATGGCACGAGTCACAGTAGAAGATTGTCTGGAAAAGGTTGAAAATCGTTTCCTGTTGGTAATATTGGCTGCCAAGCGGGTAAAGCAGCTCTACAAAGGGGCTCAGCCGTTGACTGAGTCTAAAAATAACCGTCAGGTGGTTACTGCGCTTCGGGAAATTGCTGCCGGAAAAATCGGCTTTGAAGTTTCCAAGAAACAGCGCGTCTAATCTGCCATTCCTGGTGGAACCGGAGTATTCGATACCGGTTTCACCTTTTTTTTATCCGCTTTCCGTTTCTTTCCACCTAACCATTCACAGGCGATGAACAGCGTATGATCCGACTCAATGACATTCTTGATAAGGTCTCATCGTACAATCCGACGGCAGACCACAATCTGATCCGCAAGGCGTACGTTTATTGTGCCAAGGTACATCAGGGGCAGACCCGCCTTTCCGGTGAGCCCTATATCATCCATCCGATGGAAGTTGCCGGCCTGCTTGCCGATCTGAAGCTGGATGTGCCGAGTATCGTCACCGGATTCCTCCATGATACCATCGAAGATACCCTGGCGACTGCGGAGGATCTGACCTCCCTGTTTGGTGCAGAGGTTGCCACCCTGGTTGAGGGCGTTACCAAGATCAGTAAGATCAACTTCAAGACCAAGGAAGAAAGCCAAGCGGAAAATTTCCGGAAAATGCTGCTGGCCATGGCCATTGACATCCGGGTTATTCTGGTCAAACTGGCGGACCGTCTCCACAACATGCGGACCCTTGAGTTTCAGGATGAAACCAAGCAGCGGCGTATCGCACGGGAAACCATGGACATCTACGCCCCCATCGCCAATCGCCTCGGTATCTCCTGGGTGAAAGTGGAGCTGGAAGATCTGTCGTTCCGTTATCTCCATCCGGAGGTTTATTTTGATCTGGTGAAGAAAATTTCCCAGAAAAAGCAGGAGCGGGAGGCCTTTGTTGAAGAGGCCAAGGCCATTATCTTCGATAAGCTGAACTTTTACGGCATTCCGGGGGAGGTGTCCGGTCGGAGCAAGCATCTCTACTCCATCTATCGCAAGATGGAAAAACGTAATGTTGAATTTGAAGAGATCTACGACCTGATTGCGGTACGCATTCTGGTCAATGATGTGCGTGAATGCTATGAGGTGCTTGGCGTCATCCATTCGGCCTGGAAGCCGATCCCGGGGCGTTTTAAAGATTATATCGCCATGCCCAAGGGGAACATGTACCAGTCCCTTCATACCACCGTCATCGGCCCCCAGGGGGACCGGATGGAGGTGCAGATCCGTACCCACGAGATGCACAGTGTCGCCGATGCCGGGATCGCGGCCCACTGGAAATACAAAGAGGGGAAAGGGTACGACGAGAAAGATGTCAAACGCTTTGCCTGGCTTCGTCAACTTCTTGAGTGGCAGCAGGATCTGCAGGACTCGAAAGAGTTCATGGATTCGGTCAAGGTGGAACTGTTCACCGAAGAGGTCTACGTTTTTACCCCCAAAGGGGATGTTAAAGGGTATCCCAAGGGGTCTACCCCCATCGACTTCGCCTACAGCGTCCATACGGATATTGGTCATCGCTGCGTCGGTGCCAAAGTTAACGGCAAGCTGGTGCCGCTGAAATATGAGCTTAAAAATGGCGATATCGTTGAAGTTATCACCTCCCCCCACCATACCCCCAGTAAAGACTGGCTCAAAATTGTCAAGAGTTCCCGTGCTCGTAACAAAATCAGAAGCTGGATCAAGATTGAAGAGCGGAAGCGGAGTATCGTGCTGGGACGGGAAATCTGTGAGAAGGATTTCCGGCGTTATTCACTCAATCTGCAGAAGATTCAGAAGAGTGGCGAATTTAAAAAGATTGCCGGAGAGTTTGGCTATGCGGCCGATGAAGATCTGATGGCGGCGGTCGGTTACGGCAAAATTTCCAGTAGCCAGATCGTCGGTAAGCTGCTGCCGGAAGATAAGATCAAGGAACGGAATGACCATAAAGAATCCCGCCTTGAAGCGGTCATTAATAAGCTGAAGGGGAAATCAAGCGGAGCCGTTGAAATAAGCGGTCTCGATGATGTTCTGGTGCGTTTTGGTAAATGCTGTAACCCGGTGCCGGGGGATGAAATTACCGGCTTTATTACCCGTGGCAAGGGGGTGACGGTTCATACGGCCGATTGCCCGTTTGCCCTTGAAGGGGATCCGGAACGGCGGGTTGATGTGGTCTGGAACAAGGGGAAAACGGCGGCACTGCCGGTCAAAATCCGGGTGCTTTGCCATGATGTTAAGGGTATTCTGGCTACCATGACCATTGCCATCACCAACTGTGAAGCCAATATTGCCAGTGCTCAGATTCAGAGTACCATCGACCAGCGGGGTGAAAATACCTTTGAAGTCAACGTGGTCGATCTGGCCCATCTGCAAAAAGTTATGAATGCGCTCATGAAAATCAAGGGTGTTATCAAGGTAGAAAGGATAAAACAATGACTCTGGAAATTATCTCCACCGAAGGGGCTCCGGCCGCCATCGGGCCTTACTCCCAGGCGGTACGCTGCGGGAACCTGCTCTTTTGTTCTGGTCAGATTCCGCTGGATCCGGCAACGGGCGATATGGTGGCCGCCGATATCACCCTTCAGGCTGAACGGGTCATGGATAATATTGCCGCCCTCTTGCAGGCCGTCGGTGCCGGTTTTGACGACGTGGTAAAAACCACTATCTATCTGGTGGATATGGCCGATTTTGCAGCAGTAAATGCCGTCTATGGTGCCCGTTTTACCGGCCACAAACCGGCACGTTCCACGGTTGCCGTGGCGGCACTGCCCCGCAATGCCCTGCTGGAAGTAGAAATTATCGTTAATCTGAAGTAAGGATGATGACACTTTCAATGATAACGAAAAAAAGCCGCATCCCCCAAGGGGTGCGGCTTGCTTGTTACCGTTGGAACGCCGGTTGGTTACAGAGCTTTGGTCACAAACCCCGAACGGATGCAGCGGGTGCAGACTTTTACGGTGGTAATGCTGCCGTTGTTCTTGACAGCCTTGATTTTCTGAAGGTTCGGATACCAGACAGTGCGGGTTTTGTTGTTCGCATGGCTGACGTTGTTACCGAAGCTGGGGCCTTTTCCGCAAATTTCACATTTTCTTGACATATGGTTGTCCTCCGTTGATTGCTGAAAAAATTTTTATAGCAGATAAGCGTGGTTGTTGCAAGTAAAATATAGGATAGGCTATGAATATAATCAAGGCATTGCTGACGGTGGCCATCATTGGCCTGGTGGTTATTACCGCCCTTTTTATCGATTTTTCCTACAAAACCTTTTCCTATCGACAGACAACCAAAAAAGCCGATGCCATTGTGGTACTGGCCGGGGGGAAGGGGCGTGTGGAGGAGGGGGTACGGCTGTTTCAGGAAAAACGTGCCGGTTATCTGATCTTTGTCGGTGTTGATCCATCGGTCAGAAAAAGTGATCTCTATCACGTCAAAGGAGGGGAGTCGTTCGCCCAAAACGTCATCCTTGAAAAGGCGTCCCGCAATACCCTGGAAAACGCCATTTTTGGCAGGGATGTTATCGTGTCGCGGGATATTCGCTCCATTCTGCTGATTACGTCCCGCTACCATCTGAAGCGGTCGTCCATCCTCTTTCGCAATTCCCTGCCGAAGGATATCAATATTATTCCCTATCCGGTTGATTCCACCAATCTGAAGGAGTCGTGGTGGAACCACGGGGGGAGTTTTCATCTGCTGTTCCGCGAGTTTTACAAGTACTGTCTGTTCCGGATGTTTTTCCTCTTCGCTCCGGGAGAGTTGCGGGAGACGGTCATGCCCTCGGTGTCGGGTGGGTAGGAGTCTGCTCCGTTGGGCACAGCTTGCTTTGCCCAACCTACGGTTGTTATCATTTGGGTGGTAACATTTCTTTTAAAATTGCTCGGTATCTGCTATAGTTTTGGCCAATTCCCCCAACGAAAGGTTTTCATTCATGCGTTATATCAGTACCCGTGGCGGCATCGCCCCGATCTCGTTTAAAGATGCGGTTATGATGGGACTGGCTTCCGACGGAGGCCTTTTGTTGCCCCAGACCTATCCGACCGTCACCCGGCAGCAGTTGGAATCCTGGCGGCAGCTTACCTATCCCGAACTGGCCTATGAGGTGATCTCCCGTTATGTGGATGATATCTCTGCCGATGATTTGAAAAATATTATTTCCCGTTCCTATGCCACCTTCAGTCACGCGGACGTCACGCCCCTGATCAAACAGGACGGTGTCTATATTCTGGAACTGTTCCACGGGGTGACGCTGGCGTTCAAGGATGTGGCCCTTCAGTTTCTCGGCAATCTGTTTGAACACATTCTTGCCGAACGGAACCAGACCCTGAACATCATCGGTGCCACCTCCGGTGATACGGGGAGTGCCGCCATCCACGGCGTCCGGGGTAAAAAGGGGATTACCATCTTTATCCTCCATCCCCATGGCAAGACCTCGGCCGTCCAGGCGTTGCAGATGACCTCTGTCACCGATGCCAATGTTCATAATATTGCGGTGCGGGGTACTTTCGACGACTGTCAGGATATGGTGAAGGAGCTGTTTGGCGATCTGGAGTTCAAGGAAAAATACTCACTGGGGGCGGTCAACTCCATTAACTGGGCCCGTGTGCTTGCCCAGGTGGTCTATTATTTCTACGCCTGGTTGCGGGTGACCGACGGCGGGGAGCAGACGGTGAGCTTTTCCGTGCCGACCGGTAACTTTGGCGATATCTTTGCCGGCTATGTGGCGCGGCGCATGGGACTCCCCATTGACAAACTGCTGCTGGCAACCAATGAGAACAATATTTTAACCCGCTTCATCACGGCTGCCGATTATTCCCTCGGCACCGTTGTCTCCACGGTGTCCCCCTCCATGGACATCCAGATCGCTTCAAACTTCGAACGGTATCTGTTTCACCTGTTTGGGGAGAACCCGGAACGGGTCAAAGGGGCCTTTGCCGAACTGAAGGAGCAGGGACGGATCAGCTGTTCTGCTGAGGAAATGGTCACCGTTCAGAATGATTTCTGTTCCGCCTCCGTCAATCAGGAGGCAACACTCGAGGAAATACGGGATTTTTACGCCGAAACCGGCTATCTGCTGGACCCCCACACCGCGGTTGGTGTCAGGGGTGCCCGGCAGCTGCTGCCGGAGGATACGGCCCGTGTCTGTCTGGCCACGGCCCATCCGGCCAAGTTCAGTGAAACCGTGGAACGGGCCCTCGGCTTTCCGGCACCGGTTCCCGATTCGGTCAGGGAGCTGTACGGCAAGGCGACCCGTTGTGACGTGATGGACGCTGACATTGAAAAGGTGCGTGCTTTCTTCGTCTCCCACGTCGGGTGATGACGCTCACCCATGTCTGAAAAAGGTAATATAGCCAGGGCTGCGGGGATTCTCGGCAGTGCCACCATGCTTTCCCGCATCATGGGGATGGTGCGGGATATGGTGCAAGCTCGCCTTTTTGGTGCCGGCCTGGCCTCCGATGCCTTTATTGCCGCCTTCATGATTCCCAACATGCTCCGGCGTTTTTTTGCCGAGGGGGCCATGACCTCGGCGTTTGTTCCGACCTTCTCCGCCACCCTCTCCCAGGAGGGGGAGGAGAAGGCACGGGAGCTTGCCAATACCTGTTTTACCCTGCTTACCATCGTCATGGCGGTCATTGCCCTGCTCGGTATTCTCTTCTCACCGACCATTGTCGGCTTGATGTATCCCGGCTACCGGGGGGAACCGGGTAAGTTTGAGTTGACCGTTCTGTTGAACCGCATCATGTTCCCCTACGCCTTCTTCATCAGCCTGGTTGCCCTCTGCATGGGCATACTCAACACGGTTCGCCACTTTTTTACTCCCGCCATCTCAACGGTATTCCTCAATATTTCCATGATCGTTGCTGCGCTCACCTTGCGCGGTTTTTTTGAGGCACCTATCACGGCACTTGCCGTGGGGGTACTCTGCGGCGGCTGTCTACAGCTGCTAATGCAGTTGCCGGTGCTCTGGAAGAAGGGGTTTCCTTTTCGGCTCAATTTTAATTTTGCCGCTCCCGAAATCCGCCGTATCGCCCTGCTGATGATTCCGTCCATCTTCGGCGTTGGCGTCTATTATCTCAACATTACGGTCAGCTCCATCCTTGCCTCCCTGCTCCCCCAGGGGAGCGTCTCCTATCTCTATTACGCCCAGCGGCTGTTTGAATTCCCCCAGGGGATTTTTACCGTTTCCGTTGCCCAGGCCGTGTTACCCTCCCTGAGCAGGCAGGTTGCCGAGGGGAACCGTGCCGGCATGAAGGAGACTCTGTCGTTCGGAATCCGGTTAACCCTCTTTATTACCATTCCTGCCATGGCCGGGCTCATGGTCTGTGCCACGCCGATCTTCAGTCTGATTTTCATGGGGGGAGCCTTTGATTTTAATAAGGTGGTCAATTCGGCACACGCCCTTTCTTACTATTCCATCGGGTTGTCATTTGTGGCCTTGACCAGGGTTCTGGCACCGGTGTTCTATGCCATGAAAGATACCAGAACACCGGTAATAACCGCGTTTATAACGTTTCTCGTCAATCTCTCCCTGAGCCTGCTGCTGATGGGGACCCTGAAGCATGGAGGGCTAGCCCTGGCCACCACCCTGTCCGCCTTCTGTAATATGGTCATGCTCTTCTGGTTGCTCAGGCGCAAGATCGGCGCGTTTGGCGGTCGGGGTATGCTTACAACGGCGGTAACATCGGCGGCGGCATCCCTGCCCATGGCGGGGGCGGTCTGGTATGTCTGTTCGCTCTTTGATTGGTCACAGGCGGGGCACAAAATCATGAAAAGTGCCGTTCTCGGAGCGGGCGTCTGCGGCGGAGCGGCACTCTACCTGCTGCTTGCCTGGCTGCTCCGGTCCGAGGAGTTGCACGAAATGGCCGGTCTCGTCAAAAAGAAGCTGGGCAAGGCGTAGGTTATCATGTTTTGTTCAAGCTATGAAACAGACCTTGGTGTCGGCTCTGTGGTCACGACCGAAGGAGCGGTTGTCTCTGTCGCTCTTCCGGTACCGGTTGGAGAAGCTGTCAGGCAGGCGGGTTTAACTCCGTGCCCCTTCTCCGTTCTGGCAGCCCGGATGCTGAAGTGCTATTTCGCCGGTGAGAGAGTCGATTTCACCCCCCTGCCGGTGTTGCTTGACCAATTTTCTCCGTTTCGTCAACAGGTATTGCGGATGACCCGCCGGCTTGGCTATGGTGAGGTATGCAGTTATGGCCAGTTGGCCGTCCGGTGTGGTGCTCCCGGTGGTGCCCGTGCGGTAGGGGGAGCCCTGGGGGCCAATCCGCTGCCGGTTATTATTCCCTGTCACCGGGTTGTTGCCGCCAATGGAATGCTGACCGGATTTTCGGCACCGGGGGGGATCACTGCCAAAAGACGGATGCTTATGATGGAAGGTACTGAATTTATAGGGATGAATAGTGATTCTGTTCGTATGGTTATGAACAGTAATAATGAAAAATAAAAAATTATCTTTTGAGTAATAAAAATCTTGACAGTATAACCTCTCATTATTGCTTGATTGATTATAACCAATTGATATTTAACATATTATATATTGTGTAAAAAATAGGCATTTTATACAAAGTTCTTGCAAAAATATCACTTTTGCACGACGTCAACACTGTTATCCACAGGTTATTAACATTTTTTGTGGACAAAAGACGGTATCCTGCTACGGCGGTATATTTTTTTCGTAACTATGCAGTACAGCCTGTAACTACAAGGTCTGAGAGGCAAATCTCCCTTGATCCCCCTTTACAAAGGGGGGCAGGGGGGATTTGCTTTTGAATTTCACCATGTGTTGAATTATTCCGGCTATCCGTAAAAAGTTGTTTACAACGTGTTTAGGCATACTATCAGCGGGAAATTCCACAGGGGGCTTTCGTGGATCAAACCGCTGTTTTCAGGTTAAATGGTTTCATTCCATGCTGCCAACATGCGGCCTCCCACTTCCCGAAACTCCGGGTACCCTTTCATGTAGGCAGTCAACATACCACGGGTATCGTTGACCCCCTCTGCGACCTCTTCAAAAATCTGTCCTATTTTTCCGACCGGCAACGAGAGGTGAGTCATGGCAAATTTCTCCAGAACCTTTCGTGACCACCATTTTTTGGTTCCTGCCAGGGAGAGTGCGGGGACATCCTTGGGAATATAGACTGCCGTCGTTACCATGTCATACGCTGGTGCCAGTCGGACCGGTTGACCGGGGCTTTCGTACAGAACCCCAAAATTTTTCAGGTGGGCATCGCCGTTACGGATCATGCACGAGAGGACAAGTGAAGCGAAGAACTGCTCGCGGGCAGTTTGCAAGAACTCTCCCGATACAAAATCCTTGATTGACCGTGCCACACGTTCATAGGTGCTGCTGTATTTCCGGGCGGTTCCGAGAGCCTGTAGAGTACACATATCCTCAAATCCCCGGGAAGAACCATTCTCTGCCAGATCGAAACGTTTCATCACAAACAGGCCGCCATTTTCGGAAAGATGGAATTCCGGCACGGGAAGACCTGCCCGCCGGGCGGCGGTCATGCAAAAGTATTCATTTGCCGCCAAGTGTGGATAATCGGCACCCCAGGATTTTACAATATAGCCGCCCACGGCAGTGGTTCCCCGTCCGGAGGCGTCCAGTATGACCTTCGGCTGCACGCCGGAAATACCTGATCGGAGTGCATATTTCGCTATCAGGTCATGAAACAGCTCTTTGGTATCTGGAAATGACAACAGGTCATCCAGCGATTCAACTGTTTCAACAACGCCGGGAGTACTATCCCCCCGGAGAGAAAAACGGTTACGGCCGATCTGGTTGCCACCGGTAACTCGCAGAATGGTAAGGTCATCTTCACCTGCAAGTTTTGCTATGGCACGCCGGATTGCTTCAAGCAGCGCGCCTTCCGGTAGGTTCATCTGGAATATTGGATGCAAGTCCCGACTGAGCCAACTCTCCAGGCGTATCGGCATGGTAATTGAGACCTGAGCATCCGGTGATGCCATGGACTGATCGTAGGCAAACACATAGTTACGTTGGTCAGCAGTCTGTTTCAGAAGACCGGTCCGCTGTTCGGAAGCCCATACGTCCAGTGTGGCAGCGCTCATTTCGCACCCCTTAGCTCATCCAGGGTCGGCGGTGCACCTGCCGGTCGCACACGCAACTCAAGGTGTAGGTACTCCAGCATGCGGATTACCTTGCGGATGCCGATTTCCTGTACTGAACCAGACTCAATCTGGCTGATCGTTGTGCGGCTCATCTCCAGGTCTTTCGCCATTTTGTCCTGAGATATTTTGAGCCGCTTACGCTCTCCACGTATTTTTTCACCGATTTCGAATAGCATAATTGCATTATATACAAAACAATCATGCATAACAAGTCGAAGTTGTTTTATATACAAAACACTAAAATTTTTCGGGGCAGAAAGGAGTCATGGCTTCACAGCCCATGAAATCATGATGAAATATGTGGCGCACGTTCATTCGCCCGGTTGGCTGGCGGTCAGAGCTGCCCGCTTCGCTCCGCATCTTTTGCCAGTTCCCACAGCTGGTTCATGGTGTCCAGTGAGCTTTCCTGCATGGTTGTGCCCTGCCGGTGCAGAGAGGTTTCCACATAGCTGAAGCGTTTTTGAAAACGGCCGATGGTTTTTCTGAGTGCCTCTTCCGGATTGAGGGAGAGATAGCGCCCCAGATTGACGATGGCAAACAGCAGGTCACCAAGTTCATCTTCCATCCGTTCCGCATTTCCTTCGCTCCGTGCCTCCTCAAACTCAGTGAGTTCTTCCATCACCTTGGCAAATACCTGGTCGGCATGTTCCCAATCAAAGCCGACCCGTGCCGCTTTTTCTCCGATTTTATGGGCTTTCAGCAGTGCCGGCAGATGGGGGGGGACGCCGGAGAGGGCTGAGGGACGTTCGGTAGTATCCTTCTCAAGCCGTTTGATCTTCTCCCAGTTTTCAATCTGTTGTTGACTGTCCTTTATTTCCAGGTCACCAAACACATGGGGATGCCGTCTGACAAGTTTTTCACAGAGGGTGGTGATGACATCGGTAATGGCAAAGGCACCGGACTCTTCAGCAATGGCGGCATGAAAAACCGGCTGTAGCAGAAGATCTCCCAATTCTTCTTTCAGATGGCCGGGGGAGTTCTCGTCAATCGCTTCTATAACTTCATAGGTTTCTTCAAGCAGATAACGGGTCAGGCTCTGGTGGGTCTGTTCCGCATCCCAGGGACAGCCACCCGGTTCCCGCAGTTTCCGCATAATGGCAACAAGTTCTTCAAATGAGTAGGACGTCTTCATATAACTCCCTTCATGAGGTGCTGATAAATATGCTCTCTTGGAGAGCGACTATGCTTCTTACTGATCTTGATACTAATCTATATAATTTCAATTTAGTAGTTTCAAATTACATAAAAATGACTATTTTGAAACTGGGGTGATATATGGTGGTGCAGAGGCGTAGTGATGCACAGGTTTATGGGGCGTTACGTTACTATGAGTTGTTTCGTGAATTGAGGTAAAATGCTTGAAGGCAAATACGGGCTGAAATGTGTGGACAACGTACCATAATAAATACTATCTTCGCCTGATTACATCCGTGGGGAAGCTGCATGACTACCGTCAGGTTATCTGAACACAATACCATTACCATTCCTGATGAACTGGTGCGTGCCCTGAATCTGCAACCGGGGTGTGAAGTTATGGTTATGGAACGCAACGGTGAACTGGTCATTCGTCCCGTTACCGCGGAAAAAGCACCGTCACCTTCAACTGTCGCCATTCCTCCCCTTAGGGATGCCATTAATCGTAAAAACCTCGAAACCGCTCTGCGCTTTATCAAAGGAGTTGGGCCCAAGTTTGCCGACCTCCTCGAAAAACGTGACATTCGCACCGTTGAAGATGCCCTCTATTGTCTGCCCCTCCGCTATGAAGATCGTCGCCGTATTACCCCCATTGCCGCCCTCTACCCTGGCCAGAGCGTGGTTTTTTCCGGTACGGTGGTGACTGCCGATACTACGACAACCCGGGGAGGGCGGAACGTCTTTGAAGCTGTTGTCCGTGATGCGAGCGGTTCCATTACTTTTAAATGGTTCCATTCCAATGGTGTCTGGATGAAGCGAACCTGGAAAATTGGCCGGATCGGTCTGTTTAGTGGTGAGGTGAACCAGTTCGGTTCCCAGCGGGAGATACACCATCCCGATGTGGAGTGGATTCCCGAAGGGGGAACCATACAGCAGTTACTCGATGGTGATACGACAAATTATGGTCGTATCGTGCCGGTCTATCCGCTGACGGAGGGGATACAGCAGAAAACCATGCGGCGGGTCATGGGGGTGGTGGTTGACACCTTCGGAAACAACATTGAGAGTGTCATACCACCGGCAGCCATTCCGGATGGCTTTCCGCCGCTCCGTGAATCTCTTACCCTGGTGCATCACCCCGCCGCTGACGGTGATATACAGGAGTATAACAGTGGCGCGACACCGGCTCACCGCTCCCTTGCCTATGATGAGTTTTTCTTCTGGGAGTTGGGGTTGGCTCGTAAAAAGCGGGGTGTGGCCCTTGAGGAGGGGATCGCTTTTCAGGTCACCCATCGCTATACCAAGGAGCTTGTGCGGTTGCTCCCCTTTGAGCTGACCGGTGCCCAGCGCCGGGTTCTGGCGGAAATAAAAAACGATATGATGTCCGTCCATCCGATGCACCGACTGGTGCAGGGGGACGTGGGGAGCGGCAAGACGCTGGTGGCACTCATGGCTGCCCTCATCGCCGTTGAGAATGGCTATCAGGTGGCTTTGATTGTGCCGACGGAAATACTGGCCGAACAGCATTGGCAGACCCTTCATCGCTGGTGCAGCCAGATGGGGTTGGTAGTGACCCTGATTACCGCAGGGCTTAAGGGGAAGGCCAAGAAGGAGGCGATGGAGCAGGCGGCCACCGGGACGGCTCACATTGTTATCGGCACCCATGCGGTCATTCAGGAAAAAGTTACCTTTCACCGGCTCGGTCTGGGTATTATCGATGAGCAGCACCGTTTTGGAGTCGTACAGCGGAGTATCTTGAAAAAAAAGGGGACTAATCCTGACATCCTCGTCATGACCGCCACCCCCATACCCCGTACCCTTGCCATGACGCTATTTGGTGACTTGGATCTTTCGGTGATCGACGAACTGCCACCGGGGCGCACCCCCATTGAGACAAAAATATTTTTTGAGTCACGTCGCAGCCAACTCTATGATATGATGCGGCGGGAAGTGTCTCTGGGGCATCAGGTCTACGTTATTTACCCGCTGGTGGAGGAGACGGAAAAGAGCGATCTGAAGGCGGCAAGCCAGATGGCGGAACAGTTGCAGACCGCTATATTCCCTGAGGTGAAGGTCGGCCTGCTCCATGGGCGACTGACCAGTGGTGAGAAGGAAGCGGTGATGGCTTCTTTTGCCTCGGGAGAGTTGGCCATTTTAGTAGCCACAACTGTTATTGAGGTTGGCATTGATGTGCCGAATGCCTCATTGATGGTCATTGAACATGCGGAACGCTTCGGCCTCTCCCAGTTGCACCAGTTGCGGGGCAGGGTGGGGCGGGGGAGTGCCCGATCTACCTGTGTGCTGATGACACCGGGCAGGCTGTCGGAAGATGGTGAAAAAAGGCTGCGGGTGATGGAGGCAACCGGTGATGGTTTCCGCATCGCCGAAGCAGATCTGGAAATCAGGGGGCCGGGTGATTTTCTTGGCACCCGCCAGGCCGGCATGCCGGACTTTCGTGTTGCCAATATTCTTCGGGATGGTTCCCTGCTGGAACGGGCTCGCCAGGAGGCCTTCAAGATTCTTGAAAATGATCCGGAGCTTTCACAGTCTGAACATCTACCGTTGCGGGATGAACTCCTCAGGCGGTGGGGTGGACGGCTGGAGCTGGCCACGACAGGATAACGAAACAGGGGCGGTTGATGCAGATTATACAGGGTCTTGGGAGTAACGACATCACGCTGCATGGCTCGGTTGTCACCATCGGTAACTTTGATGGTGTCCACCGGGGGCACGGAGAGATCTTTCGCCACGTGAGGCGTACCGCCGGTGAGCGGAGTGCCCCGTCTGTGGTGGTCACCTTTGATCCCCATCCACTCAAGGTGCTCGCTCCGGGAACGGCACCGTTATTGTTGACAACCCTGTCCCAGAAGTGTGAATTGATTGCCGCGTACGGCATAGACTATCTCTGGATCATTCCGTTTTCATCTGAATTTTCCCGGATATCAGCCCGTGATTTTGTGGTTGACCGTATCTGCCGACAGCTGGGTATGGGACATATCATTATCGGACATGACTACGCCTTTGGCAGGAATCGCCAGGGGAATTTTGCCACTTTGCAGGAACTGGGCCAACAGAATGGTTTTACCGTTGAAGATTTACCCCCCATCGGGGAAGGTGACATTATCTTCAGCAGCAGTCAGGTGCGTGCCGCCATTGCCGGTGGTGAGATGGAAAATGCTGCCCGCATGCTTGGTCGGCAGTATCAACTTCAGGGCACCGTGAGCAAGGGACGCCAACTGGGGCAGACCATCGGCTTTCCGACGGCTAATATTGCTTCTGCCAATGAGCTGATTCCGGCCGATGGCGTCTATGCGGTCATGGTTGAGGTGGGGGGCGGCCTCTACAAGGGTGCCTGTAATATTGGCTGCAATCCGACGGTTGGCGGTAACGCCCGTACGGTAGAGGTGTTTATCCTGGATTTTTCCGGTGAGCTCTATGACTGTAATATCTCTCTACAGTTTATCAGCCGACTCAGACCGGTAGAAAAATTCTCCGATATCACCGCCCTGAAACAAGCCATTGGTCGGGATGTGGCAACGGTGCGAACCATACTTGAAGATACAAATTACATAACGACAGGAACCGTGTGCGCTCTCGAATCGATCTGAAAACCGGCATAGGGATTTTCATCAGCCTCTTTTTTCTGGTGTTACTCTTCAGAAAAATTGATATTCACCAACTTGCTGCGGCACTTCGCTCAGCCGACTACGGTTACATCGCACTGGCGGTGTTTTTTACTTTTGCCAGTTATTTCCTCCGGGCGGTGCGCTGGCGCTATCTGCTGATTGCCGAGAAGAGTATACCGCTCTCCTCGCTCTATCCGGCCACCATCATCGGCTACATGGCAAACAACCTGCTTCCGGCCCGTCTGGGGGAGTTTGTGCGGGCCTATACACTGGCTCGCCGGGAACAGCTTGCCACCCCGGCTGTCTTTGCCTCTCTGGTCATTGACCGCCTTTTTGACGGTTTTACCGTACTGCTCCTGTTGGTGGCAACACTCTTTACCCTCCATCTCCCCGCCGGCATGGAAGACGCCGCCACGGCACTCAAGACTGGCGGTGTTGTCATGTTTGCACTCTACTGCGGGGTATTGCTGTTTCTCTTCGTGCTGAAACGGCAGACCGTAAAAACCCTGGCTATGGTCGGCTTTTGTCTGAAACCGTTGCCAGTTTCGGTGAGTGAAAAGGTTATTCCGCTCCTCGCCTCCTTCATCGGTGGGATTCGGCTGTCATCCCGTGGCGGCCATCTCGGTGCCATGGTGGCATCGTCGTGTGCCATCTGGTTCTTTTGCATTCTTCCCGTCGATATGACATTGCGGGCCTTCAATATCCATCTGCCGATAATGGCTTCCGTATTTATATTAATTCTGCTGGTCTTTGCGGTGATGGTTCCGGCTTCACCCGGTTTTATCGGCACCTATCACTACGCCTGTTACAAAGGACTTTCGGTGTTTGGCGTTGCGGAAAACACGTCGGTGAGTATTGCCCTGGTGATCCATGGCACGGCTTTTTTCCCGGTTATTGTTGCCGGGTTTTATTATCTCTGGAAGAATAAAGTATCATTAACTGAGCTTCAGGGGGCTACGCAGGCACAATGAATCTACCCAGAATCAGAAATACCGGCATTGATTTTTTTCTCATACTCTCTTTTGTCATTCCCTTTGCTCTGTATATGGCTACCCTGGCACCGTCGGTGACTTTTTTTGACAGCGGCGAGTTTCTGACCGCCACCGCTTCCCTTGGTTCGGCCCACTCCCCCGGGTATCCGCTGTTTTTAATGTATGCCAAGCTCTTCACCTGGCTTCCCTTTGGCAACATCGCGTTCCGGATAAACGTCGCCACGGCGGTCTCTTCTTCCCTGGCGTGTCTCATGGTTTATCTGCTGACGGTTCGTCTTTTAAAGCATGAAACGCTCCTTGACGATAGCCGACTCAGCGGCAAAGTGGCACAATGGGCCGGTTTTGCTGCCGCCGTATCGTTTGGTGTGACCCCCCGGCTCTGGCTCCAGTCAAACCATGATAAACCGTACCCGCTGCTGGCTTTCATCACGTCGGTTGTCTTCTTCCTGCTCCTCCAATGGCAAGAAGAGTACCATGAAGGGCGCGAACGCCCCTCGTACATTTACGTATGTACTTTTCTGGCCGGGTTAGCCATGGCGGTTCATCAGACGATTGTGTTGCTGCTTCCGGCGTGGTTTCTGATGATTATCCTTACTGACCGGAGAATGCTGCTGCGAATCAAGGAGCTGCTGCTGGCCATCGCCTTTGCACTGGTCGGGTTTTTGGTGCAGCTGTACCTCCCGCTGCGGGCACTTAGTAATCCTCTGCTTAACTGGGGTGATTCCAAAACAGTCGGTCAGTTTCTCTGGCATTTTCTTCGCAAAGGGTACCCTTCAACACCGCCGGTACGGGATCTGGCACTCTGGTGGGCACAAATAAAAGCTTTCAATATCGCCCGTGAATTCAGTTGGTTTGGTGCCGTTTTGGTGGTGGTTGGGCTTGCCTGGCTGTTCCGTCGTCACCGGACGGTTTTTGTTGCGTACCTGGTTTCAGTGGTGGTGTTTCTTCTGGTTATTGCCGGGTATTTTAACACCCCCCTTGAGGTGATCTTCCTTACAGAAGAGTTTTTTACCCCGCTCTATCTGTTGACAGCCGTGCTTCTGGGGCTCGGTCTTTTTACCCTGTGCGGTCTGGCTCTGGAGCGTATCCCCCGGTTCAATCCTTCCAGTAGAACGATGTGCGGGGCTATTGTGCTGATGTTTCTCACACTCCCCTCGGGACTCTGTGCCGTTAATTATTTTGAAAATGACCAACACAACAATTATATCGCCTATGATTATGCCGTCAATTCACTCCGGTCACTGCCCCAAAATGCCGTCATGTTCACCTGGGGCGACAGCGGTGCCTTTCCGCTCTGGTACCTGCAGGGGGTTGAACGGTTGCGGGAAGATGTGGATCTTCCCCATACTCCCCATCTGGTTTTCGGTTGGTATCTTGATAGTCTACCCCGGGTTTTCAAAAACAGTAACCTGAGAAAGTTTGATATAACTTCACTGGATCCCGAATCGGCTCTGCGCATTGCCGTGCAGGAAAATCTTGGTGTCAGGCCGGTGTATATCGACTTTTCCACCCGTTATTCCATAGATTTTCGGGAATTTCAGCCGACTCAGCGGGGGCTTGTGTATCGGATACGGAGAAACAGTGAGCCGACCGGAATACCGGATCTTTCCTTGTGGGATAATTATAATATTCGTGGCATATTCGAGAAACAGTCGTTTTTAGATCTTGATACCGGAAAGGCCATTTTGATCTATGCCAACAGCTATCTTGAAGCAGGCGACTTCTTTGCAGGCATAAACAGGCGCCAGGAGGCGGTAATGATGCTCCAAAAGGCCGAGTTGATTGCCCCTGACATGGGAGGGGCAATTAATCAAATTCGCACCCGTTACGGACTACGCTAGATGAATACCAATGTAAAAGGTACCACCGCAATGGTTGCCATACTTGGTGACCCGATTCGGCATTCCAAATCACCCGTTATGCAGAACGCCGCCTTTGCTGCCTGCAATCTGGACTATGTCTATGTTCCGTTCGCGGTAAGCCCTGAAAGTCTTGGAGTGGCGGTTGCCGGACTGCGGGCTCTGGGGGTTGCCGGTTTCAATGTGACCATTCCCCATAAGACAGCGATCATCCCGTTTCTTGACCGACTGGAAGAAAGTGCTGTGGCGGCAGGTGCGGTCAATACGGTTCAGGTATGTGGGTCGCTCCTCATTGGCCATAATACTGACGGGGATGGTCTGGTTGACGCACTTGCTGTTGATCTTGATTTTACGCCCGGCGATGGGCTGATTGTCGTATTGGGAGCCGGTGGTGCTGCCCGTGGGGCTGTCGCGGCACTTTGCCGAACCGGAGCCAGACAGATCACTCTGGTGAATCGCTCGCGGGATAATGCCGAGCGGTTATGTGCCGATATGCAGGATCGTTTTCCCGACACCGTTTTTTCATCGGTTATTTCTGAAGGTATGGGGTGTGAACTTTCCGCTTCAACCGCATTGCTGCTGAATACCACTTCTGTCGGTATGAGGGGGGAGCGCTTTGCACAACTGGATCTTTCCGTTCTGTCACCGTCCGCCAAGGTGTATGATATGGTGTACAGTGCTTGTGCCACGCCACTGGTCAGTGACGCTTCCCGACTTGGTTTAGCGGCGGTTAATGGGCTTGGTATGCTGGTAGCGCAAGGGGAGCGGGCCTTTAAAATTTGGACCGGGGTGAAGCCTCCCTCCGGGGTGATGGGGCGGGCACTTGGTTAGGCAGTATTTCTCATTAACTACTTGACACTCCTGTAGGTTATTTCCTAGTATGGTTGCCAGTCACCCGATGGAGTACGCATGCAATCAAACAGGCTTGGCGAAGTTCTTGTCAGTAACAATCTTCTTACCCGTGAGCAGCTTGGTAAAGCTCTTGAAGAGCAGCGGCTTTCTGGTGGTCGGCTCAATCTGGGTACTATTCTTGTCAGCAAAAAAATGCTTACGGAAGAGTATCTTACCTCATTTCTCTCCAAACAGTACGGCGTGCCAAGTGTCAGTCTTGCCGATTATGACGTTGAAGCCGCTGTCATCAAAATCATCCCTTCCGACGTTGCTCAAAAGTATCAGTTAATTCCGGTTAACCGGGCAGGTGCCACGCTGGTGGTGGCGGTGAGTGATCCGTCAAATCTGTTTGCCATTGAAGATATCAAATTTATGACCGGCTACAATATTGAAATGGTGGTGGCCTCGGAACGTGATATTAAGGCTTCCATTGACAGGTATTATGACCAATCGGCTTCTTTGGCCGATGTTATGAATAATTTTAACGTGGAAAACTTTGAGATTGTTGGGGACGAAGAACAGGTTGATGTGGGGTTTCTGGAGCGAGCCACGGAGGATGCGCCGGTGGTCAAGATGGTCAACGCCATTTTGCAGGATGCCATCAAGAGAAAAGCCAGCGACATTCATATTGAGCCCTATGAAAAGATGTTTCGGGTCCGGTTCAGGATTGATGGTGTGCTCTATGAAATCATGAAGCCGCCGCTCAAGTTAAAAAATGCCATTACCTCCCGTATCAAGATTATGGCGGAACTGGATATCGCAGAACGGCGCCTGCCCCAGGACGGACGTATCAAAATCAAGTTGGGGGGGGGCAAAGATATGGATTTCCGTGTCTCCTGCCTTCCGACGCTGTTCGGCGAAAAAATCGTCATGCGACTGCTCGATAAGGGCAATCTGCAGACTGACTTGACCAAGCTTGGCTATGAACCGGAAGCTCTGGCCCACTTCATGCGTGAAATACACAAACCGTTCGGCATGGTTCTGGTAACCGGGCCCACCGGCAGCGGCAAAACAGTATCGCTCTATTCAGCCATTGCCGAACTGAACACCGTCTCTGAAAATATCTCAACCGCCGAAGATCCGGTCGAATTCAATTTTGCCGGCATCAATCAGGTACAGATGCACGAAGATATCGGCCTCAATTTCTCTGCGGCACTCCGCTCCTTTCTGCGGCAGGATCCGGACATCATCATGATCGGGGAAATTCGGGATTTTGAAACCGCTGAAATAGCCATCAAGGCCGCTTTGACCGGCCATATGGTACTTTCAACGCTCCATACCAACGATGCGCCGTCAACCATTAACCGGTTGCTGAATATGGGTATTGAACCCTTTCTGGTGGCCTCTGCGGTCAATCTTATCACTGCCCAACGACTGGCTCGTCGTGTCTGTAGCGAGTGCAAAGAGCCTGAACATATTCCGGTTCAGTCCCTGATCAGCGCCGGAGTTTCCCCCGATGAGGCTGCCGATTTCGTTTGTATGCGGGGAACCGGTTGCCCCGTCTGCAATAATACCGGTTATAAAGGGCGTGTCGGTTTCTATCAGGTAATGCCGATGCGTGAAGAAATTAAGGAACTGATTCTAAATGGTGCCAATACTGCAGAAATAAAGCGGGAATCCATTCGTATCGGCATCAAAACGATGCGACAATCCGGCTTGACAAAACTTAAAGAAGGGGTAACCTCTTTTGAAGAAGTATTGAGAGTAACCACGTCTGATGATTAAATTCAGGGAGTTACAATGTTAAACCTCCATCAATTATTGAAAATACTCGTGGAAGCGAAGGGCTCAGACCTTCATATAACCACCCATTCCCCCCCCCAGATGCGTGTTGACGGGCATTTGCAAGTGATGGATTTTCCCCCCTTGAATCAGGTTGATACCAAGCAACTCTGTTTTAGTGTGCTTACGGAAGCACAGAAACACCGCTTTGAAGAGGATAATGAGTTGGATCTTTCCTTCGGTGTTAAGGGGCTTTCGCGCTTCAGGGGCAACCTGTTTATTCAGCGGGGTGCCGTTGCGGGCGTCTTCCGGGTGATTCCTTACAAGATCCTCTCGTTTGAAGAGCTGGGACTGCCACCGGTGGTCTCGGTGCTGGCATCACGTCCCCGTGGCATGATACTGGTAACCGGTCCCACCGGGAGCGGCAAATCCACCACGTTAGCCTCCATCGTGGACTATATCAACATAAACCGCCGTGAACATATAATTACCATTGAAGATCCCATCGAATATATTCACCCCCATAAAGGGTGTCTGATAAATCAGCGGGAAGTGGGAGCCGATACCAAGGGCTTTAAAAATGCGCTCCGGTACGTTCTGCGGCAGGATCCGGACGTGGTGCTGGTGGGCGAATTACGTGACCTGGAAACCATTGAGGCTGCCCTGACACTGGCTGAAACCGGACATCTCTGCCTTGCTACACTCCATACTAACTCCTGTGCCCAGACGATCAACAGGATTGTCGATGTCTTTCCCCCCTACCAGCAGACCCAGATCAGGACTCAGTTGTCCTTTGTGCTTGAAGGGGTAGTCTCCCAATCACTGATTCCGATGTCCGGTTCCAAGGGGCGGGCACTGGCCCTTGAGGTAATGGTGCCGAATGCGGCGATCAGAAACCTGATCCGCGAAGATAAGGTTCATCAGATCTATTCACAGATGCAGATCGGTCAGGAAAACTCCGGCATGCAGACGATGAATCAGGCCTTATATACCCTGCTGCAAAAACGTATGATAACCCTTGAAGATGCCCTTGGGCGTTCACAGGACCCGGAAGAGTTGAAACAGATGCTCAGTAATCCCTCTGCTGTTTTACAACGCCGTTTACAACGGAACTGATGTGAAGGAGGAGAACCGTCATGGCAAAATTTAACTGGGAAGGTCGTTCACGGAACGGTGCCACGCAAAATGGTGTTATTGAGGCACCAACACTTGAGGCGGTCGAGGCCCAGCTGAAAAAATATGGCTTTACCAACATCACCATAAAGGGCGAAGCGAAGGGGTTCTCGCTCAAGTTACCCGGCTTCGGTGGTGGTGGCAAGGTCAACCAGAAAGAGCTGGTTATTTTTACCCGGCAATTTTCGACCATGATAGATTCCGGTCTTCCCCTCGTCCAATGCCTTGAAATTTTGGCGGGACAGCAGGAAAACAAAGCCTTCCAGGGCATGTTATACAAGGTGAAGGAAAGCGTGGAGAGTGGTTCCACCTTTGCCGATGCCCTGGCCAAGCACCCGAAAGCATTTGATGAGCTTTTTGTTAACCTGGTGGCGGCCGGTGAGATTGGCGGTATTCTTGATGTCATTCTGACCCGTCTGGCCGCCTACATAGAAAAAGCGATGAAGTTAAAAAAACAGATTAAAGGAGCCATGGTTTACCCCATCACCATCATGTCGATAGCGATGTTTGTCGTTGGTGTTATTCTGGTATTTGTTATCCCGACCTTTGCCAAAATGTTCGCCGACTTTGGGGGTGAATTGCCCGCACCGACCAAATTTGTTATTGCCCTCAGTGACTTCCTGGTTAAATATATTCTTCTTATACTTGCTTGCTTTTATGGTATTTATGTGGGGATAAAAAAATATTATGCAACGCCGGCCGGAAAGAAAAATATCGATCGGATGGCTCTTCGGGCCCCCGTGGCCGGGCCGCTGATCCGGAAAATTTCGGTGGCAAAATTTACCCGTACGCTCGGTACCATGGTTGCTTCGGGGGTGCCGATCATGGATGGCTTGGAAATAGTCGCGAAAACAGCCGGCAACAAGATTGTAGAAGAGGCTATTTACGGCGTGCGGCAGGCCATTTCCGAAGGTAAAACCATGGCCGAGCCCCTTGCCGCCTGTGGCGTATTTCCCCCCATGGTGGTGCAGATGATTTCAGTCGGTGAAGCGACCGGAGCCATGGATGCCATGCTCAACAAGATTGCCGATTTTTACGATGACGAGGTCGATGAGGCCGTTGGTGCCATGACTGCCATGATGGAGCCACTTTTGATGGTATTTCTCGGTGTGGTGGTCGGAGGACTTGTCGTAGCCATGTATCTGCCGATCTTCAAACTGGCTGGTGCGGTCGGCGGCGGCTAATTATGGGGGCAGAACGAAGACTCAGGCTGTTTATTTATGCCAGGATTGTGGTCTCATTCCTTTTTCTGGTATCGACACTGCTTTTCAATTATTGGGATACGGCCGTTCAGTTTGAAAACTATCAATCGGGAGTAACCCGCTTGATGGGCACTTCTTTTATTTTTTCTGTCGTGTCGCTGGTCCTGCTGAAAAGAATCACCTCTACCCAGTTTCTCACCAATCTCCAGGTAATCTGGGATCTGTTGTTTGTGTCACTGCTGGTTTTGTTCACCGGTGGGATACACAGCCCCTTCTCCTTCCTGTACCTCCTTTCAATCATGACCGCCGGCATGTTGCTTGGGCGTCGTCAGTCCCTTTACACCGCTTCACTCTGCGGAATACTCTATGGCACGATTCTGGATTTTCACTATTTCGGTTATCTTTCCGTGATCGGTCTGAGCCCGGGGGATGGACACCACATAGATGCCACACGGCTATTCTTTCTGATCTCTTTTAACTTTATCGTCTTTGGCCTGACGGCATTCATCACCGGTGTCCTGGCTGAACGTGCCCAATTAAGTGAAGAGGCGCTTCAACGCTCTTCGATAGATTTCTCTGAACTTGCCCAGCTCAATTCTGCCATTGTGGTTCACAGCGAAATCGGACTGCTTACCACAACCATAGCCGGGAGGATCAGGGTGTTTAACCCCTATGCGGAGTCGATTGTCGGGCGGTCCTTGGCAGATGTCTACGATACGCCGCTTGAAGCGGTATTTCCCCCTCTCGCGGATATGCTTACTTCGGGGGCACCTGTTTCCAACGTCGAGTTTAACTACCGAAATCAGGACGGAGTTACCCGCAACCTCGAGTGTAATGTGGCGCGGTTTAATGACCGTAATGGCGCGTTTTCCGGATATATTATTAACCTCAGAGATGTGTCGGCACTCCGGCATATGGAAGATGCTTTGAAAAGAGCCGATCGCCTGGCAGCTCTCGGTGAACTTTCAGCCCGCCTCTCCCACGAAATTCGCAATCCCCTTGCCGCACTCTGCGGAGCGGTGCAGTTGCTCTCTGCCGCTCCGGAAAAGAGCGGGCACGACACCCGGCTTTTCACGATCATTACGAGAGAATCGGAGCGGCTGAATACGTTGATATCTGATTTTCTTCGCTATGCCCGTCCGGCATCCCCCCAGCTCACCCCGCTCATGCTTCATCATTATATTGAGGATCAATGTATACTCTTGAGGCACGATCCCAAATTTAGCCATATCCAGTTAATAAATTCCGTTCCGGACACCGTGGTGGTTACCGCCGATCCCGGGCAGCTGAATCAGGTTTTGATCAATATACTTCAAAACGCGGCTGATGCCATCGGGGAGGTGGGTACTATTCTGGTGGAATATGCTACTGAACCGTCAATGTCGATTATCCGTGTGACCGATAGCGGACCCGGAATTCCTGATAATGCACTCCATCATCTCTTTGAACCATTCTGGACAACCAAAGCAAACGGTACAGGATTAGGGCTGGCCGTCAGCTATCGAATCATTGAAGCCCATGGTGGCACCCTTACAATCGAATCACCCGCTTCCGGTGGGTGCAGATGCAGTATAATTCTGCCGGTACTTTCCTGATGATACTCCCTTTTTCCTACAGCTATCGCAATCTGTCTACCCGTAGATTAACAACCTTTTTAACCGCCTCCGGTATGGCCCTGGTTGTCTATGTCTTTGCCTCAATACTCATGTTGTCTGCCGGTCTGGAGAAAACCCTCATTGAAACCGGCTCGGAAGAAAATGTTATCATAACCCGCAAGGGGGCTAATTCCGAGGTGCAGAGCGGGGTGGAGCGGCTGCAGGCATCAATTGTCGAGAGCCTGCCTGATATTGCCACCGGAACAAGCGGCGAACCGCTGCTGGCCAAGGAGTTGGTTGTGCTGATTAGTCTCCCAAAACGGGGTAGCAACAAGCCGGCCAACGTGGTCATCCGGGGCATTCAGAACGTATCCCTTCAGCTGCGTCCCCAGGTCGTACTGAGTGAAGGGCGAATGCCCCGTCCCGGTTCGGCAGAAATTATCGCCGGCAGCAGTATTGCACGTCGCTTCAAAGGGGGGGGGCTCGGCGAAACGCTCCACTTTGGCATGCGTGACTGGACCGTGGTTGGCGTTTTTGATGCCGGAGCCACCGGTTTCAGTTCGGAAATATGGGGCGATGCAACCCAATTGATGCAGGCGTTTCGCCGTCCAGTCTATTCATCCCTGACGTTCCGGCTCCGTGACAGGGGCAATTTCGGCGGAGTGAAGGCCACGCTTGATGGCGACCCCCGACTGACGGTTGATGTGCGGCGGGAAACCACCTATTATCGTGACCAGTCGGAAGCGATGGCTAAATTCCTCAGAATACTTGGTACCTCACTGACGATCATATTTTCCATTGGTGCCATTATCGGTGCCATGATAACCATGTACGCTGCTGTGGCCAACAGGGTGGGGGAGATCGGTACACTCAGGGCACTCGGCTTTCCCCGCTCCAGCGTACTAGTGGCCTTTCTGGTGGAAGCCCTGCTGCTTGGACTCTTCGGTGGCATGTGCGGTCTTGTTGGTGCCTCATGCATGCAGTTAATCACCATCTCGACCATGAACTGGCAGACCTTTTCAGAACTGGCCTTTTCTTTTACCTTAACTTTTGATATTATAATTAAATCATTAATATTTTCGATTGTCATGGGTTTTGTCGGCGGGGTCATTCCGGCCATACGTGCCAGCAGACTGAAAATTGTCGATGCACTCAGGGAACATTAATCCCACTCTGGAGGATTCACGTGCTTCGCAAGCTGATTTTGAATAAGAAACTCATGGTATCTACCCTTTTTTCCGTCTCGCTTTTCTTTTATTCCCTTGACTATCTTTTGTTGGGAAGTGCGAAGGAGTTAGCCATCTGGTTTCTGGGCAATATTGCATTTCTGCCTATTTACGTAATCATTGTTACCCTGATGATTGAGCGTGTGCTTAAGGAGAGAGAGCGCCACGCCATCATGAGAAAACTGAATATGGTTATCGGCGTGTTTTTCAGTGAAATCGGAAACCGCCTGCTCAGGGAGCTTTCGGTCTATGTCTCCGGGTGTGATGAGTTAAAGCGGCACTTGCGGGTGGATGGTTCCTGGAAGGAGCGGGATTATAACGCTGCGGTGGAATATCTGCAAAAATGCCCCATCACCATAGAATCGAGTCACTGTGAGAAAGTGATATTAAAAAAATTTATGATTGAAAAGCGTGGTTTTCTGGTCAGTTTGTTGGAAAACCAAAACCTTCTTGAGCATGAAGAGTTTACCGATCTGCTTTGGTCAGTGTTCCATCTGGTAGAGGAGCTTGAAGCCCGTGACTCCTTTGATAATATGCCACAGAGTGATATTGACCATATCAACGGAGACATAAAGCGGGTATTTGGTTATCTGTCCCGGGAATGGGTCAGATATATGGAACATCTGAAAACCGATTATCCCTACCTATTCTCACTGGCCGTCCGCCTGAATCCGATGATCGACTCCCCGGATCCTGTCGTCTACTAAGCTATCCTCCCTCTTTTTACCTACATGTATACCACATAATTCTGTCAGTTTATTCTGACAGAATTATGTGGTATTTTATTTTAAAGTGATTTATGAGAGAATGCAGTTTTAGTCTCATGTGGGAGGTTCAGTGTGAAGAAGATAATGGCATGTTATCGTGTGTTGTCCGTAATCCTTATATGTATCGGTATGTTGGTCTTTGTGGAGTCCGTCTCAGCACGGGAAATTTGTACGGTTACTGTTTCCGAGTTACGGCTCAGGCAAAAACCGGCCAGAAAAGCTCGTGTCATCACCAACCTGGTCAAGGGTATGACCGTTATTGCGGAGGATCGCTGTTCCGGTGGTTGGGTGAAAGTACAATCGGAAGATGGTCGTTATTCTGGATATGTCGGCGGATGGGCTATCTCGCCGGTAACATTTGCCACAGCGGCAGCACCAGTGGCAGTACCAGTGGCAGTGGCAGTGGCAGGAGAGGCTTCTGTCGTAAAAGAAATAGCGACCACCCCGGAAACCGCCTCTCCTGTTGTGCCGGTCATTGCAAAGGATAAGGAGATACCGTCCAACGAAATGCTGGCAGTCCAGATCACTGAACTGCGTCTGAAAGTAATCGGTATCGAGAAAAATCTCAAATCGGTAACGAAGGATGTTCAGGGTTTGAAATTGTTACTTAAGCAGAAAAAACAGAAGTGATGAGCTGTTGAAGACGTTGTGATAGCCGCTTTACACAGAAAATTCCGGGGACACCATACTTTTGAAATCAGGTGAACTCGTAATTCGTTCCAGAGATGATCTTCGAAGGGTGATATATGCTGGTCTGCCGCTTTATTGCTCTCGTTCAAAAGCGACCACCCCGCCCCTGCGGGGCACCCCTCCACGGGGGGGGATTTTTGTTTTCTGGTTTGTTGTGTCTGGTAAACTCAAGTATATCTTGTACTTGCCACAATTCCCCTCCCATGGAGGGGTGGCAGGCGCAGCCTGACGGGGTGGTGACTTTCTCCTCGAAGGGCAGAGGCACGAGACGAGGTACCCGCGCTTTTTAGATTGAAATTGTGACGGTAACTTGTTCAAAGAAAGTGCCATTTCATCTCAATTTACCGATCCGTAGAAGACACCCTTCTGGAGTATTCTTCTCAGGCGAAGCCCACCGGCTTCGCCTTTTCATTTAACGCGAATTGATGCATAGTGAGGAGAAGAGACAGACGGGGAGGGGTGTATGGAAAAAACCAGAATTGCAGCCATTGATGTCGGTACCAACTCGATTCGCTGTATCGTGGTGGAGGTTGATCAGCGGGGAAGATACCTTGTGCTTGACGACGAGAAAGCCACGGTGCGGCTTGGTGAGAATTTGGCGGCAAGCGGGGTCATTGCTCCGGCTCCCTTTGCCCGCGCCCTGGAGGCCATGCTCCGGATACGGAAACTGCTTGACGGTCTCAATGTGACCGAAGTTGAGGCCATTGCCACCAGCGCGGTGAGGAGTGCCGCCAACGGAGGCGAGTTGGTGATCGTATTGAACGAGGCCCTGGGGCGGGAAATTCGGGTTATCAGCGGTGAAGAGGAGGCTGAGCTGGTTGCTCTGTCGGTTCGTCATAATTTTGATATGAGCGGCAAACGGTATCTTATCGTCGATATTGGTGGTGGTAGTCTGGAAATCATGACTGCTGTTGCCAATCATGTTGAAAATGCTGTCTCCCTGGAATTGGGAGCGGTGCGGATGACCGACCGGTTCCTCAAGTCCGATCCGCCACGTGCTCAGGAGCTGATGGCCCTGAAGCGTTTTGTCCGCTCCGAACTGAAGAAGGCCTTTCCCGGTGACCGTCCGGTGGTTCAAACCCTGATCGGCTCAGGCGGTACCATTACTTCGCTGGCGCAGATGGTAATGAATATGCGGAAGCGTCACTATACGACCACCCAGGGGTTTGAAGTGCTCCGCTCTGAAGTGGTTCATCTCCTGGCCATGTTGGTGCGTAAAGATACCAAGGGGGTGCGGAGTGTACCGGGACTCAACCCGGATCGGGCTGATATTATTGTTGGAGGCCTGGTGGTCATTGATGAGTTAATGAAATTTTTTACCGCCAATATGCTGCTGGTCAACGAGCGGGGTATCCGGGAAGGATTGCTGATACGCTCCATGAAACAGCTTAATCTGCTCCCGGAAAGCAACTCCCCCCGCACCTGGAAGGCGGCCATAGTGGACTTTGCCCGGTCATGTCACTTCGATGAACCCCATTCCCGCCACGTTGCCACCCTTTCCCTCAGCATATTCGACGCCATGGCACGGGAGTACGGCCTGAAAAAGGGGGAGCGAAAGCTGTTGGAGGGGGCGGCGCTACTTCATGATATTGGCTATTTTATAAGCTACAACAGCCACCACAAACATTCCCACCATTTGATCCGTCACGCCGACCTGTTTGGTTTTTCACCTCGTGAACGGGAGATGGTGGCACTGATTGCCCGCTATCACCGGAAATCTCTGCCGAAGAAAAAGCACGCGGAGTACGCAGCTCTTGAGGAAAAGGATCAGCAGATCGTCTGCCGGTTAGGGGGGATTCTTCGTCTGGCCGATGGGCTTGACCGGCGTCGGAGCGGGCTGGTTGAGGTGGTGACCCTGAAAAAAACCGGCACGGAATTCAGTATGAAACTGCTCGGTACGGAAGATATTTCCGTGGAGCTGTTTGGCGGAACGGCCAAAAAGGATCTGTTTGAGAAGGCTTTTGGCGGTACGGTGGTGTTTGAATAGTTACGGGTGTAGAGATATGTGTATCGACAGGATAGAGTGGCTTGCCAGTGGTTATATTTTTAAAAACATCAAGACCGGTTTGGTTCCAGGCTGTCCAGTAGTAATCGATCTGCTTTCGAAAGTCGCTGAGGTGGCTTTGATATGGGATCATATTTTTTGTTATGCATTTTTTTGTTTCGGCTCTTGTTCCAGCCATTGCGTAATCCTCCCGATCCAGTATCAGAATTTTTGTTTATTCAATACGGATTTCAAGTTGGGATTTCCATAAAAACGTGTCTAATATGGAAGTTATACGATGGGATGTTTAGTCAATTTTCGTCCGGAGTTCCTGGACAAAAACGAATTATTACTGAGAAAGCTTTCAGCGGCATGAATAGTAACTTCCCTACCGGCTCCCCGTTGAACCAAACCCTCCGGTGCCCCGTTCACTCTCCTGACTGAACTCGTCAACTATCGACAGAACCGCCTGGTGAACCGGTACGAAGAGCATCTGACAGATCCGCTCCCCCGGTTCGATGCTGTAGGGCGCACTGCCCCGGTTGACGATGCCGATGCCGATTTCACCCTGGTAGTCGGAATCAATGACCCCGATGGTGTTGGCCAGTACGATGCCATGCTTGATGCCGAGACCGGAGCGGGGGACCAGCAGTGCCACCAGGCCGGGATCGTGGATGCTGATGGCGATGCCGCTGGGAATCAGTACGGTTTCCCCCGGTTGAACGGTTTTTGCCGCTTCCAGGCAGGCGCGCAGATCCATGGCGGCGGCCCCCGGTGTGGCGTAGGAGGGGAGCGGAATGCTGCTGCCGATTAACGGATTCATGATTTTGGTTTCAATTTTAGGTCGGTTCATGTAAATTTCCATTCTTTGTCAGAGTGTCGTAGATGCACTGTATCAGAAGAGACCAACCGGACACAAGGAGCGTTTTACCATGAAACAACGGGTTGTCAGCGGCATGAGACCGAGCGGTAGGCTGCATATCGGACATTATCACGGAGTACTGGAAAACTGGGTGAAGATGCAGGATTCCTATGACTGTTTCTTTTTTGTGGCTGACTGGCATTCACTGACCACTGAATATGCCGATACATCGGGCATCGCCCAGAGTATTCGGGAGATGGTGCTTGACTGGGTTGCCTTTGGCCTTGATCCGGAAAAGTGTGCGGTGTTCCGACAGAGTCTGGTGCCCCATCATTCCGAGCTGAATCTGATCCTCTCCATGATTACCCCGGTGTCATGGCTGGAGCGTAATCCGACCTATAAGGAAATGCTCGATAATATTGAACAAAGGGATTTAACCACCTTTGGTTTTCTTGGCTACCCGGTGCTGATGGCGGCTGACATTATCCTCTATAAGGCGACCCGGGTTCCGGTGGGGCACGATCAGCTTCCCCATCTGGAAATTACCCGTGAGATCGCCCGCCGCTTCAACCACCTCTACGGCGCGGTGTTCCCCGAACCGGAGGCACTGCTGACCGAAACTCCCAAACTGCCGGGGCTCGATGGCCGGAAGATGAGTAAATCATACAACAACTCCATCTATCTATCTGATTCAGCTGAAGAAACAGACAAAAAGATCAGATCCATGGTGACGGATACCAACCGGGTGCGGAAGGCTGATCCGGGTGACCCGGAGGTCTGTGTCGCCTTTAATCTGCACCGCATCTATGTGCCGGAGGAAAAACGGGATGAAATCATTCCGGCCTGCCGCAATGCCACGATCGGCTGTGTTGAGTGCAAGAATATCCTCGCCGCCCATCTGAACGAACGTTTGGCACCCTTCCGGGCCAGACGGGAGGAGTTGGCTGCCTCCCCCGATTTTATCGATGAGCTGCTGCGGGAGGGGAGTAAAAAAGCCTCTGTCATCTCCGATGCGGTTATGACCGAGGTACGCGGGGCGCTTAAATTCTGATGTCGTCGGCACCGCACCATCGTCAGGATGAAAACCTGCCACTGCTGGATGGTTTTCATGAACAGTACAGCGTCCATCTGGAAAAGTTTGACGGGCCGATGGACCTGCTGCTTCATCTGATTAAAAAGAATGAACTGGATATCTGTGATATCTCCATTGCGGTCATCACCCGCCAGTATCTGGATTTTATCAAGATCATGAAGGAGCTGAATCTGGAGGTGGCGGGGGATTTTCTGGTCATGGCGGCCACCCTGTTGCAGATAAAGTCCCGGCAGCTGCTCCCCCTCGACGAGCAGGAGGAGCCCGATGCGGAAGAGGTCGATCCCCGGAACGAGCTGGTCCGCAGGTTGCTGGAATATCAGCAGTACAAGGAAGCGGGCATGGTTATCGGGGCACGGGCACTGCTGGGGAGAGAAGTGTTCGTTCGTACCGCCGCCGATCCGCTCCTTACGGCGGCCCAGAATGTGGAAGGGCCCCTTGAAGTGACTCTGTTTGAGCTGGTGGATGCCTTTCGGCTGCTGCTGCAACGGATTCCGGTCGAAAGTTTCCACGATGTGGCCCCTGGTGAAACGCTGAGCATTGCCGACTGTATTAATGAAATTCTGTCCCTGCTTCAGGAACGGGAAATGGTGCAGTTTGACGATCTGGTGCGGGACGATTTCACCCGTGAACGGGTCATTGTCTCCTTTCTGGCACTGCTTGAACTGTGCCGTCTCAAGCTGATCCGCATCTTTCAGGGGAGCGAGCATGGCTCCATCTGGTTCATTCCGGCGGTCGCCGCCGATTCTTCAGAGGTTGAATCCGAATGAGCAGTGAACTGTCTGCCATTATCGAAAGTATCATTTTTACCGCCGACTCCCCCCTTTCCCTGGACCGTCTCTGTGATCTGCTGACCGAATTTGAACGGAGTGTCATTAAAACTACTTTGGCCGAGCTGGTTGACCAGCATCAGGGGCGGGGAGGGGGCTTCGAACTGGTAGAAGTGGCCGGTGGCTGGCAGTTCAGAACTCCACCATCACTGCAAAGCTACATTACCCGTCATATCAAGTCCCGAGCGGCCAAATTTTCCCAATCGGCCCTGGAAACCCTGGCCATTATCGCCTACCGGCAGCCGGTGACCCGTGCCGAGGTGGAACATCTGCGGGGGGTTGATTGCGGCGGTGTTCTCAAGTCATTGCTGGAGAAAAACCTGGTGCGTATCCTCGGCAAGAAAGACATACCGGGACGGCCACTCATTTATGGAACTTCCAAACAGTTTCTGGAGATTTTCGGACTGAAAGATCTGAAATCCCTGCCAACACTGAAAGAGATCAAGGCATTGGATGAACAACCGCTCTATGAACGTCAGGAAGAGCTGCAACTGGAGCCGGGAAAACCGGTGCCGGTTGAGAGTGACCTGCCGTTTGACTGAATAAAGGGGGAACGATGCTACAACGACAACCCGCCGTCGCCGGGCAGTTTTATCCCGGCACCGAAACGTCTCTCCGTACCGCACTGTTACAATTGATGCCGGATAACCGGACGGTTGCTCCCGCTCCGGTGCTGGGGGTTATCTCCCCCCATGCCGGGTACGTTTATTCGGGGGGGGTGGCCGGTCGGCTCTTCTCGCGAATAACCATTCCCGATACGGTGCTGATCATCGGCCCCAACCACCATGGTGCGGGGGCAGCCGCCGCCCTCTATCCTGAGGGGGAATGGCTCACCCCTCTGGGTACTACCCCTGTCAATGGCCGCTTCAACTCGCTGCTGCTCAAACATACCCCCTATCTGACGACCGACACCGTTGCCCATCAGCGTGAGCACTCCCTGGAGGTTCAGTTGCCGTTTCTCCAGTACCTGCGCTCCGATGTGACCATTGCCGCCCTCTGCCTGGGCCATGGCCCCTATGGAGCCCTCTGTGAGATTGGCAGGGGGATTGCCGCCGCCATTGCCGAGTATGGTTCGGAGGTGCTTATTGTCGCCAGTTCGGACATGAGCCATTACGAAGCGGCTCCCCTGGCCCGGCAGAAGGATCAGCTGGCACTGGACCGGGCCGTGGTTCTGGATGGCAAGGGGCTCCTTGAGGTCTGCCAGAGTAACCGGATTACCATGTGCGGTGTGATGCCGGCCACCGTCATGATTGAGGCCGCCCTGACCGGGGGGGCGAAGCAGACAGAGCTGATTGCCTATGCCACCAGTGGTGACGTGACCGGCGATAATGAACGGGTGGTGGGATACGCTGCCATGACCGTATGGTGAACTGATATGGGCTATAGAAATTTGCAGCAATGTGTGGCCGATCTGGAACAACAGGGGCATCTGCGCCGTATTACGGTGCCGCTGGATCCCAACCTTGAAATCGGGGCGGTGCAACGGCGGGTCTACGAAGCAGGCGGACCGGCACTGCTCTTTACCAGGCCGGTGGGCACCGGCTTTCCGCTCCTTGGTAATCTGTTTGGTACTTTGGAACGGACCCGCTTTATCTTCCGTGACACCCTTGAGGATATCCGTCGCCTGGTGGATATTAAAATCAATCCGTTCACCCTGCTGAAAAATCCTCTTGATCTGCTGAAAGCCCCCTGTGCCGCCTGGCACCTGCTTCCTGTCACCACGGGGCGGGCTCCGGTACTTGACTGTCAGACAAAACTTTCCGCACTCCCCCGGCTTATCTCCTGGCCCGACGATGGGGGTGCCTTTCTGACCCTGCCACAGGTTTACAGCGAACAGCCCTCCCGCCCCGGTTTCGGCAAATCCAACCTGGGCATGTACCGCATTCAGATCTCCGGCAACAGCTATGAAACGGATCGACAGGTGGGGCTCCATTACCAGATCCATCGGGGCATCGGTGCCCACCATGCCGAGGCCATCGAACGGGGCGAACCGCTTCGGGTCAACATCTTTCTCGGCGGGGCACCGGCCATGACCGTTGCGGCGGTGATGCCGCTGCCGGAAGGGATGCCCGAACTCTCCTTTGCCGGATTGCTGGCGGGCCATCGGCTCCCCATGACCCGGATGGCGGGAAAACTGCCGGTGTATGGGGAGGCTGATTTTTGTATCACCGGTCTGGTCCACCCGGCAAAGACGCTGCCGGAAGGCCCCTTTGGCGACCATCTGGGGTACTACAGTCTGATACATGAATTCCCCTATCTGGAGGTTGATGGGGTATACCATCGGCGTGACGCGATTTTCCCCTTTACCACCGTGGGGAGACCTCCCCAGGAGGATACCAGTTTTGGCGCCTTCATCCATGAGTTGACCGGTCCGTTGATTCCGACCGTGGTCTCCGGGGTGAAGGAGGTCCATGCCGTGGACGCCGCCGGTGTGCACCCCCTGCTGCTGGCCATTGCCACCGAACGGTACGTCCCCTACGCTCCGGTACGCCAGCCACAGGAACTGCTGACCGTAGCCAATGCCATTTTAGGGCAGGGGCAGCTCTCCCTTGCCAAGTATCTGTTCATTGCCGCCCAGGAGGATGCTCCCTCACTCCATACCCACGACATCGCCGCCTTCCTGAGTCATATGCTGGAGCGGGTCGACTGGCGGAGTAACCTGCATTTCCAGACCGCCACCACAATTGATACCCTTGATTACAGCGGTTCCGCCCTTAACGAAGGATCAAAGGTGGTGGTGGCCGCCGCCGGCCCGGTACGCCGCACCCTGGGAACCGAACTTCCCGCCGGTTGTGAACTCCCCCCCGCTTTCGGCCCGATCACCCTCTGCCTCCCCGGCATACTGGCAATTCAGGGCCCGCCATCCCGGCAGCAGCGGGGGGAGTCCGATCCGCTGATTGAAGAATTCTGCCGTTTTTACACGGATAGAGCTCTGTTTGAGCGGTTTCCGCTTATAATCATCTGTGATGATGCACTCTTTACCGCCACAACCTTGAACAACTTCCTCTGGGTCACCTTTACCCGCTCCAATCCGGCCACCGATATCTATGGCATTCAGGCGGAACAGCGGGGGAGGCACTGGGGATGTCGCGGCCCTCTGGTGATCGATGCCCGGATCAAGCCGTTTCATGCCCCCCCCCTTGTTGAGGATCCGGAGGTGACACGAAAAATAGAAAGCCTGGCCGCTCCCGGCGGACCGTTGCATGGGTTGTTTTAATTCTTGCATGTATTGGCAAAAATAAACAGAATAACGGAGTAACAGCATGCCGACCATTTCGATGTTTTATGGAATTGTGATTTATCTCTACTTTTACGATGATGAACGTCATAACACCCCGCATATCCACGCAAAATTTCAGGGGCAGGATGCATCAGTATCAATAATTGACGGTGACGTGCTTGCGGGTGACATTCCGAAAGCGAAACTGCGTCTGGTCCAAGCTTGGGTTGAAATTCATCGTGAATCACTTATGGCTGATTGGGAGCTTGCGGTCAACGGGCAGACTCCATTTCCCATCGATCCACTTAAGTAGGAGATTATCATGCAATCTGTCACCAAAGTTATTCCTCAGGAAGGTTATCAGCTTCTGATTACCTTCAACACGGGGGAAATAAAGGTATTTGATGCACAGCCATATCTGGAAAAAGGTGTTTTTACTCGATTGAAAGATAAAGTGCTGTTCAATCAGGTGTATGTTGCGTATGACACAATCTGCTGGCCCGGTAATCTGGATATTGCACCGGAAACATTATACGATCGTTCACAAACAATTGGCTCCGTTGATCCGGTGAAAGCAGTTGCTGTCAACAAATGATCGGTCACTTTCGATTCTGGCCGCTCCCGGCGGACCGTTGCAGGGGTTGTTTTAATAAAACGAAGGAGGAATACAATGAACATACTTGCCATAATCGCCAGTCCCCGTGGCATGCAGGGTAATACCGGTCGTCTGCTTGAAGAAGTGATTGCCGGGGTTGATGCCACCGGAGGGGTCACGGAAATCATCTCTCTGAAGAGTCTTACGGTCAAGCCGTGCGTCGCCTGTGACGTGTGTCATAAAACCGGCGTCTGCAACATCGATGATGATTACGAGCTTATCAAGGAAAAATTGCTTGCCTGTGATGGTTTTATTCTCGCCAGCCCCAACTATATCTGGAGCGTGTCGGCCCAGATGAAAGCCCTTTTTGATCGGTGCAATGGCCTGATTCACTGTATGGCTCTTGAGGGTAAATACGCTGTCATGGTCGAAACATCCGGCGGGGGGGAAGATCAGGAGGTGCTGACCTACATGGGACGTTTCGTGAACACCCTTGGGGCAAACGTCGTCGGAGGTGTGGGCTCACCCGTGGCAGGCGTCAGAACCTTTCCCGATGAGGAAAATCTCTATGCCACGGCCCGTACCCTGGGTCGGGAACTGTGCCAGAGCATCAGTGAAAAGCGGATCTTTGCAGAGCAGGAAGGTTTCAGAGCGGAGTTCAGGGGACGCATGGCCGGTCTGGTGGATATGATGAAGGAGTACTGGCCGTTTGAACGGGAGTTCTGGGCTCGCAAGGTGGGGAAGTAGTTTCTGTCCGGAAAGGGTGTTTTTTCCCCTGGCGGCGTCAATCTTTGGCGTTGCTTGTGCGGCGTACCACTGTACGCCTCCGCGCAACCCCTCGATTTTATTTCCAGGTGAAAAAATCCCCGCTTTCCACAAAAAAAAGTGGATAACCCTGTTGATATTGTGGATATCTTCCCCAACAAAACTTTTAAAAGAGGCAGTATATGAGTACGTAACGGAAAATCATGCATATTGAACATCGGAGAAGCAGGCTGAAATAGCCTGCTTTTTTATTTGTAGCAATATTACGACATACAAGCGTATTATTTTGATGTAAATAATTTTATCCTCTGTTCAGGGGATAAACAGCAAGGAAAGGTGTCATTCAATGGAGAAACATAGGACGTCCAACGTCTTCCAGGCAACAGACAACAGCTAACGGTCAGAGAGGAGGACGAGAAGCTTGTGTGCCATGGGGGATGTTGTCGTCATGAGTACCACACGTTGTGAAACGATACTGAAACGATTTTATAACTTCGAAGATCATAATAATAGATAGGTTAGCAGATATCAAACGGTGAATGTCGGTATAATACTTTTCGCACAGAAGTCAATAAGGGGACAGGCACCTGATCGGGCTTTTGGGGGTGTTGACCATAAGCCATTAATCGTTAACCGTCAGCCGAGAAAAGTGGGGAACGGATTTTCAAGGGTACTATTTGATTCCGGAGGCCAATAAACGGTGCCATGTGCAAAAAACAAGCTGGACAATGCTCTGCTTGTTATGCCGCAATCCCCCCTTCAAGAAGAGCCATAACCCATTGCGTGAGAAGCTCTAGCTGCCTCAGGGGGATCCGCTCTTTGGTTGTATGAACTCTCTCATAGCCGCAACTAAGTACAACGGTTGGTAATCCTCGTGCATTAAAATAGTTGGCATCGGAGCCACCGCCGGTCGATTTATAGCGTACCGGTATTCCGAGGGAGGCCGCTGCTTGTGCTGCACGGCGAACCGGTTCGCTCTCTTCTGACAGTTGGTACGCCTGATAGGAGGTCACCGTGTCGATGGTTACCGCTCCGCCGTACTCTGCCGCACCATGGTGCATTACCTCTGTCAGCGTTGCCATGTGGGAGATAGCCTGTGCTGGAACGAGGGAACGGACTTCGCCCTCAATTTCACATCTGTTCTGAACGATATTGGTTGGGCCAATGGCGGAAATGCTGCCGATGTTGGCGGTCGTATCGGCGTCAATTCGCAGTAATCCCATGCGGGTGATGGCGGTTGCCGCAATCTGGATTGCCGAGATCCCCTGTTCCGGGGAGAAACCGGCATGGGCACTGACCCCGTGGAACCGTGCGCTAAATTTGATATGCTCCGGTGCCTGCAGCACAATTTCCCCCACATCGCCACCGGCATCCAGTACAAAACCGATTCGGGAGGTGACCTGTGAGGTGTCGAAATGCCGGGAGCCAACCAATGAAAGTTCCTCGGCGACGGTTAGCACCAGTTCGATGGTCGGATGGTCTTTTCCATTCTGTTTCAGCAGAGTGATCGCCTCCAGCAGAGCCGCCAGACCCGCAGCATCGTCGGCCCCCAATACGGTGGTGCCGTCACTGACAATATAATCACCGTCAATACGGGGCTTAACCCCTAGCCCGGGAACGACCCGATCCATGTGGCAGGAGAAAAACAGCCCATCACCGACAGCGGTACCTTCCAGGCGGGCGTACAGGTTGCCGGCGTTGCCACCGATGATGCTGCCCGTGGTGTCTTCCGAAACAGTAAAGCCGAGTGAAGTCAGTATGTCAGTCAATCGGTCGGCCATCAACCGCTCACTGGTCGGTTCGGAGTCTATGGCACAGAGTTCCATGAAGGATGTGAACAGTCTGTTTGTATTGATCATAATTAATCCTTGTGGAGAGAAAAGCCGTTCACCGTGCGCCGTGAAAAAAGGATCGCAGATGGCGTCTAACGGTCAACGATACGTCCATATTGTGGTGAGATCAGGTATCCCCACCCACCATATGATGGTATCACTATTGTCTGCATCTGCCCAGACCTCCGCCCTCGGTTCTGCTCAACCCGCACCCCGAGTTTCTCACCTACAATGGTAACAATGGCGTCCCAGCCTGCCGCTTCAGTTACTGACCGATGGCACCGCCTGCGGGTGAGGTGCCGATTCCTTGGGATATGGTGATGGTGGTGCCGTCGCTCTGTCCTTTAGTGTAGGCGTCCGAATGTACGTAACTTCGGCGGCTACGCATGGTGCGGATGTTCCCGATCTCGCTCATGGCCTGCTTGATCAGCTGTGCCTTGAGGGGAACCAGGGCACCGGTGGTGACCGGTGTGCTTACTTTTTGTTCGCTGAGGCGGGTCGTGATGGCAGAGACGGCACCCAAATAATAGGAGAGTCGTAACCGTTCCCGGTAGCGGGGGACAATGTGGGCACCCTGGTGCTGCTGCATGTAGCTGCTGCAGAGCTTTTTGATGGTGGTGAGCAGAAAATTGAAGGTGTAAACGGCAATTTCCACATCTGCTCCGACGCCGATGAAGGTCATTTTGCCGGTGGCCGGGTGGTGAACCGCCTGGCAGTCAAAGGCACTGCCTACGCCCCCACTCAAATGACGTACCCATTTAGGGAGGGTTTTGGGCACGGTGGTTTCTACGCTGTCCGCCTTGTCCGGTCTATGGGCTGTTTCAATGTCAGCCATGGCCAGATTGTATTCCGAGAGAAGCCGCTGGGCGTGGCTGGCCGCCAATGCCGCCTCATGCTCGTTTGAAGAGTTGGCAAGTGCCAACAGTTTTTTGATTTTTTCAATGATTGGTTTATTATCCACGAATGTATCCTTGACAAAAGTTAATATTTATTTATATAGTTCGTGATGATAGTTTTGTACTCTGTATCATAAAAAGGAGCGCATATGAAGAAAATATGGTCAGCGGTGGTGTTGTTTGGTCTGTCTCTGCCGGTTTTGGCACAGGCAACGGAGTTTCAGCCCATTGGTTCACTCGGCTTTGGTGGTGCCGGGGTGGCTCGTAATACCGGTGCCCTGACGGCGTACTGGAATCCGGCCGGTGGTGCGTTTAATGATACCCCCTTTGCCATGTATGTGGGAGCCGGTGCCGGGGTGCGGGCAAGTAACGGTTTGGCGGAGAATGTGGATCGACTTTCCGGTGTTGATTTTGACAGTATTAACAAATTTGACAGTTCTAAAGCAAGCTCTGTCGGCGATATGGTGAAATTGCTCTCCACCCTTGAAGATGCCCAAAAACGTAATGGCAACCTCTCGCTGGGGGGGGAGGCGTCGCTGGGCTTTTCCATCAAACATTTTTCCTTTGGAGTGTTTGGCAATTTGGAAGGTTACGTTCAGCCGAATGTTGATACGACAAATATTCTGCCGACAAATGTTGGCGGGACTACAACGACTTCGGTTAAAGATCTCTACACATCCGCGGTTAATACCTCACCAATTCCGTCCACCAATACAAGTGGGTATTTTACCAACACACAATTTAATGACTTGGCTACCCGTTTCAGTATTGCATCGGGCGTATCTGGTGATCCTAATTATATTACTACTACTCAGGCAGGCCAGTTGGTAAATGCAATTACCGGATCCAGTCAGTTACAAGGGAGTGGCATCCCTGCCAGCAGCACCTACTCCACCTTGGTAAACCTTGCCACCAGTATGACCAGTGGTTCCTCTGCCCAGACTCTTGGCTCCACATTTAACAAGAATACTTCATACGTAACCACCAAATATATTGATTATGTAGAGGTGCCGTTTGCCTATGGCCACCCCTTTAATTTTGGTAAAAATGGTAAACTCGGTATCGGTGCTACCGCCAAAATTATTTCGGGTAATGTGTCGCAGAGCACCATACAACTGGTAAACAGGCCGAACGATAGTTCTATTAGTGCCAAGGACCTCATGAAGGATATTACTAAAAACAGCGAGTCCTCGGTTAATTTTGGGGTGGATCTTGGTGCCATGTACAAATATGACAAGTGGCTGACCGTCGGAGTGGTGGGGAAGAACCTCAATTCACCACGCTTTGCTGCACCCGAGTATAGCGTTCCTGTATATAATGAGACCACCAAAACGGTTGACCCTCAGGGTGGGAAGAAGAAAGGGGAAGATGTTGTCTTGAAACCCCAGGCTCGTGCCGGTGTGGCGGTGGAACCGTGGAAATGGTTGACACTGGCATCGGATATTGACTTGACGGAGAATGACGTGGTGGCACCGGGTAGTGTGGTAGGGAGTTCTGCCGCCAAGAGTCGCAACTTTGGTGGCGGTGCCGAAATTCACCCCTATTCGTGGCTGCGGGTTCGTGGTGGCGCCTATAAAAACCTTGCCGACTCCGATGTGGGGATGGTGGTTACCGGTGGTGTGACGTTGTTCCTGTTGGATATTGATGCTGCCATGGCAACCAAGACCTTTAAAGTCAGTGGCAGTGATGTCCCCCAAGAAGCGAAAGTTCAGGTCGCCCTCAGTTTCGCTTTTTAATGAGTACTTGTAATATTATGTAAAAGCGGGGCCCGCTCTTCTGGACGGGTTCCGCTTTTTTTTGTGGTTTAATGATGTTCATTCTATAAAAATAGTGAGAAAGCTTTTATAAGAATATACATAAAAGTCTACATCAAATCCACCGGATCAATATCAACTGCAATTCGCACATTGGCGTCCACCTTGGCCCGGCTGCGCCAGAGGGATAGCAGTCGGTGGAGATCGTTGCGGCTGGGTGCCTTGAGGAGTATCTGGCGGCGAAAGCGGTTTCTCAGGCGGTAGATGGGGGCGGGGGCGGGGCCGAGTATTTCTACCCGCACCTTCAATTCCCCTTTGAGCTGCATCAGTAAGCGAGCCGTCGCTTCGGCCTGCGCCGTAACCCCCTGTTCCGACAGCCCGGAGATGGCATAGGCGGCCAGATGGGAGAAGGGGGGATAGCCCGCCTCCTGACGGAATTCCAGCTCCTGCCGGTAAAAACCTTCTGCATCGTGATGAGCGGCAGCCTTGATGGCGTACTGCTCGGTGTCAACGGCCTGCAAAATGACCCGCCCCGGAATGGTGCCCCGTCCGGCACGCCCGATCACCTGGGAGAGCAGCTGGTAGGTTCGTTCGGCGGCCCGGAAATCGGGCATCCCCAGACTGGCCTCGGCGTTGACCACCCCCACCAGGGTGACCTCCGGAAAATCATGCCCCTTGGCGATCATCTGGGTGCCGATGAGAATGTCGGCACTGCCGTCATTCATCTTGGACAGAAGCCGCCCGTGGCTCCCCTTGCCGGAGGTGGTGTCACTGTCCATGCGGAGCAGGCGAGCCGTTGGCTGAAGCTCTTTGAGCTGCTGTTCCAGCTTTTCCGTGCCGATACCCAGTTCGCTCAAGGTGGTGCCGTTGCATGACGGACAGGTGCCGGGGGCCGGCACGGCGTAGTCGCAGTAGTGGCAGAGGCTTTCCCCCCGCTGGCGGTGGTAGGTCAGGGTGACTGAACAGTTGGGGCAGGTGAGCGGCTTGCCGCAGTCGCTGCAGACCAGAAAGGTGGCATAGCCCCGCCGGTTAAGAAAAACGATGGATTGACGGTGTTCTTCAAGGGTTGCGGCCAGTGCGGCTGCCAGGGGGGGGGAGATGGCATCTCCCCCCTTTTTCATCTCCACCAGTTGCACCAGCGGCATGGGTCTCCCCTGAACCCGTTCCGGCAGTTCGAGGAGCTGGAGACGCTCTTGACGGGCGGCATAGAGGGTGGTGACGGCCGGTGTGGCCGAGCCGAGAACCACGGCGGCATGTTCCAGCCTCCCCCGTACCAGAGCCAGATCCCGTGCGTTATAGCGCAGACCGTCGGACTGTTTGAAGGAGGATTCATGCTCTTCATCGACAATGATGATGCCGATGGAGTCCAGGGGGGCAAAGATGGCGGAACGGGCACCGATGACGATGTGGGCGAGGCCCCGGCGGATGCGGCGCCATTCGTCGTACCGTTCGCCGTCGGAAAGCCCGCTGTGGAGAATGGCGATGCCGCCGCCGAAGCGAGCCTGGAAACGGCCGGTCAGCTGGGGGGTGAGGGCAATTTCCGGTACCAGTACCAGGGCGTTCATGCCAGCGGCACGGGCGTGGGAGATGGCCTGCAGATAGACTTCGGTCTTACCGCTGCCGGTGACGCCGTAGAGCAGGTAGGGGGCAAACTCCTGGCGGTCAAGGGTAGCGGCGATGCTGTCCAGGGCCTGCTTTTGATGGCCGTGCAGGGGGCGGGGGGTGTCCCGGTTGACCAGCTGCTTTTTGAAGGGGTCACGGTATACTTCCCGCTCCAGTTCACGAACCAGCCCCAACTCGGTCAGCCGTTTGAGCTGGGGGATACAGGCACCAAATCGGGAGCGAAGTTCGGGGGCCGAAATGTCCCCCTGCTCCTGAATAACAGCCAGAACGGCCAGAGCTTTTGCTCCTGGTTGTCGGGAGGTGGTGGCTCCGGCCAGGGGAAGATAGTATTTCTCCCGCAGGGCTGTTTTACCGCCGGCCAACGTTTCCGTCTCCCCACCGGTCCCTTTGCGGGTCTGGATGTTGATTCCGGCCGGCAGGGCGGTGCGGAGCACCTCCCCCAGGGGGTGTTGGTAATAGGAGGCCACCCAGCGGTAGAATTCCAGTTCACGGGGTGTCCAGAGCGGTTCACTGTCCAGGATCGATATGATCGGTTTCAGAGTAGCTACGTCCGAGGTTGCCACCGGTCCCAGAATGTATCCGGTCAGTTTCCGGTTGCCAAAGGGCACCAAAGCACGATGGCCGGTCTCTGCCGACCCCTGCAATGATTCCGGTACCAGATAGTGAAAGGTCCTGTCCAGATAGAGCGGAATGGCAACTTCAATGATGGGGAGAGAAGGCGTCATGGATAACGGTGCGGCAGGAGAGGGGAGGGCATCTCCCGGTTACCAGTATTTTTTCGGGGGTTCGGTGGTGCCGACTTTCCTGATTTCCGCGTCGATTACCTTGAACATATCACCATATTCATTGGTCCAGGCATCCCCCTCATCCAGGGGGGTCGGTACTTCACGGCGACCGAGGAATACCTCTTCGTCGTCAATAATGGCGAACCAGTCCAGTGCGCCGGTCATCCAGATGCGTGTGTCGAGTGCCATAGCTATCTACTCCTTGGCTATGAAAGCCGTTGTTTGAAATCGTCATACCCGAAACTGCGCACCACCGTCAGTTCGTTGCTGTCCGGTTCGTAGGTGCAGATATGGGGGTGTTGAATGCCGTTGAAGGTGGTTGTCTTGACCATGGTGTAGTGGGACATGTCCAGAAAAGCCAGCCGGTCGCCCGGCGTGAGCGGTTTTTCAAACGACCAGTCGCCGATGACATCTCCCGCCAGACATGATGGCCCGGCCAGTCGGTAAGTGTACGGTTTTTCTCCGGCATCAAACCCCCCTTTAATGCCGGGACGATAGGGCATTTCCAGAATGTCCGGCATGTGGCAGGTGGCGGAGACGTCCAGTATGGCGATATCCATACCGTTGCTGACCACGTCGAGCACTTCGCTGGCCAGAATGCCGGTGCCGATGGCGATGGCTTCCCCCGGCTCCAGATAGACTTCCAGATCGTATTTCTCCCGGAAATAGGTCACCAGTTTCACCAGACCGTCCAGGTCATACCCGTCACGGGTGATATGGTGTCCCCCCCCCAGATTGAGCCATTTCATGCGGGGGAGAAATTCACCGAATTTTTCTTCAAAGGCCCGTGCCGTCCGTTCCAGCGGTTCGAAAAGCTGTTCGCAGAGGGTGTGGAAATGGAGCCCTTCCACCCCTGCGAGGGAGCGTCCCTCAAATTCCCGCCGAGGGATGCCGAGGCGGGAGTTGGCGGCACAGGGGTCATACAGCTCGGTATGCCCTTCGGAGTGTTCCGGGTTGACTCTGAGCCCGATGGAGACGCTTCCGGCGTAGGGTTCCCAGAGGTGGCGGAACCGCTCCAGCTGGCTAAAGGAGTTGAATACCAGATGGTTGGAAATGGGGAGCAGTTTGATGACATCGCTCTCTTTGAAGGCGGCGGCAAAGGAGTGTACCTCCCGGCCAAACTCTTTGCGCCCCAGTTCGGCCTCCCAGGGGGAGCTGGCGCAGACCCCCTGGAGAGTCTGGCTGATGAGCGGAAAGAGGCTCCACATGGAAAAAGCCTTCATGGCCAGCAGAATTTTGGCACCGCTCCGCTGCTGCACCTGATCGAGAATGGCCAGGTTATGGCGCAGTCGCCCCAGATCCATCACATAGGCGGGGGAGGGGGCGAGCTGGAGGATCTTTTCGATGTCAATGCCGATCATGGTGTCCCCTGACGGTTACAGTTCGGGCCAGCTGCCGCCGTCAACTACCACGGTTGGCAGCCCCATGGGGGTCAGCACCTCAAGAAACGGTTCCGGATCGAACTGTTCCATATTGTAGACCCCGGCGCCGCGCCATTTTCCGGTCAGCATCATGATGGCACCGACTACGGCAGGCACGCCGGTGGTGTAGCTGATGGCCTGTGACTGCACTTCCCGGTAGCAGGCTTCATGGTCGCAGATGTTATAGATATAGACCTGTTTCCGCTGGCCATCCTTGATACCCCGGGCGATGACGCCGATGCAGGTTTTTCCCTTGGTCAGGGGGCCCAGGGAGCCGGGATCGGGGAGCAATGCTTTCAAAAACTGGATCGGCACGATCTTCTGACCGTTGAATTCAACCTCGTCAATGCGGGTCATGCCGACATTCTGCAATACTTCCAGATGCTTCAGGTAATTGTCGGAGAAGGTCATCCAGAACTGGGCTTTTTTAATGGTCGGGATATGTTTGACCAGTGATTCCATCTCCTCATGGTAGAGGCGATAGACGTTCATGGGGCCGATCCCTTCCGGGAAGTCAAACTGCCGCTTGGTGGAGAGGGGGGCCGACTCGACGAAGCTGTCGTTTTCCCAGTGGCGACAGGTGGCGGTCACTTCACGGATATTGATCTCCGGGTTGAAGTTGGTGGCAAAGGGCTGGCCATGGCTGCCGGCGTTGGCGTCGATGATATCCAGCTCTTCCACCACGTCCAGATAGTTTTTGGCCGCCAGGGCGGTGTAGACATTGGTGACCCCCGGATCGAAGCCGGAACCGAGCAGTGCCATCAAGCCCTTTTCCTTGAAGCGTTCCTGATAGGCCCACTGCCAGGAATATTCGAATTTCGCGGTGTCGAGCGGCTCATAGTTGGCCGTATCCAGATAGTCAACACCGGTTTCCAGGCAGGCGTCCATGATGGTCAGATCCTGATAGGGGAGTGCCACGTTGATGACCAGTTTCGGCTGCAGTTCCTTGATCAGGGCCACCAGTTCGGGCACATTGTCGGCGTCGACCCGGGCGGTGTTGATGCTATTGCCCAGTTGGGCGGCAATGGCGTCGCATTTGGACTTGGTGCGGGATGCCAGAGTAATTTCAGTGAATATGTCACGCCGCTGGGCGCATTTGTGGGTAACGACCTGGCCGACACCGCCGGCTCCGATGATAAGAACTTTGCTCATAGATTTATTCCCCCAGATAAGTATAGCCCAACAATGTTCGGTCCAGCAGTTCGATGAAATGACTGCTCTCTTCGATGGAAATCTTCTTCATCACCACACTTTTCTCCAGGTTGTCCCGGACCCGTTTGAGGATCTCCGGCCCTTTGTACTGAACGTACTTGAGGGTTTCCCAGGTGGCGTCGCCGTTGATGACGGTGTCGATCATGTAGCCGGTTTTCTTGTTAAAGGTGATATGGACAGCGTTGGTGTCGCCGAACAGGTTATGGAGATCCCCCAGGATTTCCTGATAAGCACCGATGAGGAAGAAACCGATGTAGTAATCCTCATCCTTGCGAATCTTGTGGAGCGGCAGATATTTGGCCCGCCCCTGTTCGCCGACGAAGCTGGTGATCTCACCGTCCGAATCGCAGGTGATGTCGGCAATGGAGGCCATGACATCGGGGCGGTGATTGAGCCGCTGCAGCGGCACGATGGGGAACAGCTGGTCAATGGCCCAGGAGTCCGGAATGGACTGGAATAGCGAAAAGTTGGCAAAATAGGTCTGGCGCATGGAGAGCTGGAAGTTTTGCAGCTCTTCGGGGATCGGCTTGATCTTTTCGACAATGCTGTTGATCTTTTTGATGATCTTCGAATAGAGCCATTCGGCGATGGCACGGTCATTAAGGGTCAGATACCCCAGATTAAAGAGACTGACCGCCTCGTTAATCAGCTGCAGGGTATCGTGGTAATCCTCCCGCAGGGAGTAGCGATCGATACTTTTATAGATGTCGGTCAGCTTTTTGACGGTCGGTGCCACCTTCTCCGACTGGCTGAGGATCTCTTCAAAATCGGGCATCAGATGCTGGGTGTTGGTGTTGAGGACGTTGGTCACCAGTACCGAATAGTGGGCAACCGTGGCCCGCCCCGATTCGGATATGATGTTGGGGCAGGCGACCCCGGCCTCATCGCAGATATTCTTGATCTGGTAGATGACGTCATTGGCATATTCTTCAATGGTGTAGTTGACACTGGAAAAATAGCTGGATTTTGAGCCGTCGTAATCGACCCCCAGACCGCCGCCGATGTCCAGATATTCGATGCCGACCCCCAGTTTGCGCATCTCTGTGTAGACCCGCGCCACCTCGATGAGGGCGGTCTTGATCTTGTCGATCTTGGTGATCTGGCTGCCGATGTGGGAGTGGAGCAGTTTGACCGAGTCCAGCATCCCCTGCTCGTTGAGCATGCTGATGGCGGCGATGATTTCCGACATCCGGAGGCCGAATTTGGCATCCTCCCCCCCGGAGGTGGCCCATTTGCCGGTCCCTTTGGAGGAGAGTTTGACCCTGATTCCCAGTTTGGGGGTGATGCCGGTTTTTTTGGAAATCTCGATGATCTTTTCCAGCTCGAACAGCTTTTCGACCACCAGGGTGATGTCAAAGCCGATCTTGGTGGCGTAGAGAACGGTTTCGATGTATTCGGCGTCCTTGTAGCCGTTACAGATAATCGGCAGATTGTTGCCGCTGGAGATGGAGATGCCGGCCACCAGCTCCGGTTTGGAGCCGACCTCAAGGCCGATGTTGTAGCGTTTTCCATAACCGGCGATGGCTTCCACCACCTGGCGCTGCTGGTTGACCTTGATCGGATAGAAGGTTTGATATTTGGCCGGGTATTCGTTCTCCTGAATGGCACTTCTGAAAACCCGGTTGATGGAGGCGATGCGCCCCTGCAACACGTCCATGAAACGGAGCAGGATCGGCGGCTTGATTTTCCGCTTGATAAGGTCATCCACCAGTTCCCGCAGGTCGATGGAATGCTTGGAGTTTGACGATGGATGGACGCAGATATTGCCTTTTTTGTTGATGGAAAAAAGGTCCGCACCCCAGTTGTCTATGTTATATATTTTGGCAGAATCAGCGATGCCCCATTTTTCCATATCTGCTCCCGTGTCCCGATTAGTCGCGTGTAAACAAACATCCTTATTTATTGCATACAAGGGGTAAAGTCAAATTTTTATTCGGTATGTCGCTGAATACATCATCGGAGGAATGTCTGCCTTGACTTTACCCGGTGGAATGATTACCTTCGTGTGAACATGTTCAGATGACTTTTGTAGCGGATTATTGCCATCCAGGTGCCCTATGTCACGATATTCAGGCAGGAAACCATTTACCCAGGAAATTTATACCCGTCATGTCAGCGAAATGCGTAACCTGCTGCATGCACTGGAGTTGCGGGATCTCTTTGAAGACAATGAAACCCGGCCGAAGATGGATATGTACGAAACCGGACAGGATGTGGTGATCGAATTTGATCTGCCCGGCTGTGCTCTGGGGGATATTACCCTGAAATTGGCCAGCTTGACGCTGATTCTTGAAGCATGGAAACCGCGGGAAACAAATGAAGGGAAATTTATCTGTGTAGAACGGAGGCACGGTCATTTGCACCATGCGGTACAGATCCCGGTTAACGTCGATGTTGGCTCAATCCGGGCCGAGTATCGTCGTGGCGTGTTACGGGTGGTCTGCCCAAAATGTGGTGAGCGTGTGGTGCCGATTAAGGAGATAGTGATTGATGGAGACTGAAACTGACGTTGAACAAAATTCGGAAGAGCTGAAGATTCCGGAGCTCTTACCGCTGCTCCCCATACGGGATGTGGTGGTCTATCCTTTTATGATAATTCCGCTCTTCGTCGGGCGGGAAATGTCGGTGCAGGCGGTGGACAACGCACTGGCCGGCGACCGGATGATTCTGCTGGCAACCCAGCATGATGTGGGTGACGAGGATCCACCGGCCGATAAGATCTATGAATTCGGCACCGTGGCCATGATCATGCGGATGCTTAAGCTCCCCGATGGCCGGGTGAAAATCCTCGTACAGGGGCTGGCCAAGGCTCGGATCACTGAGTTTGTCTCGGACAAACCGTTCTACCTGGTGCGGGTTGAGCGGCAGCATGATACGGTACCGGTGATCGATGCTTTGGAGTCCGAAGCCTTGATCCGTACCGTGCGGGAACAGTTGACCAAGGTGATGGAACTGGGCAAACAGGTTTCCCCCGAGGTGATGGTAATTCTTGACAATATTCAGGATGCCGGCAGTATGGCCGATCTGATTTCCAGCAATCTGGGGCTGAAAGTTGTCGATGCCCAGGCACTCCTTGAGCTGAATGATCCGATCGCCCGGCTGACCAAGATCAATGAGTTTCTCAACCGTGAGGTGGAGCTGCTGAGCGTTCAGGCAAAAATCCAGAACGCTGCCCGTGAAGAGATGGGGAAAAGCCATAAGGAATATTATCTGCGGGAGCAGATGAAGGCGATTCAGAGCGAACTGGGCGATAACGAGGGGAAAGAGGAACTTGCCGAAATTCGCACGGCCATCGAGGCGGCCAAGATGCCGGAGACGGTCAAGAAAGAGGCCTTGAAACAGTTAGGACGCCTGGAAAATATGCATCCCGATGCCGGTGAGGCGAGTATCGTCAGAACCTATCTGGACTGGATGGTGGAACTCCCCTGGAGTAAGGCCACCCGGGACAGTCTGGACATTGTCAGAGCTAAGAAAATTCTCGACGATGACCATTTTTATCTGGATAAAATCAAGGAACGTATCCTGGAATTTCTGGCGGTACGCAAGCTGAAGAAAAAGATGAAGGGGCCGATCCTCTGCTTTGTCGGGCCTCCCGGTGTGGGGAAAACCTCCCTGGGCAAGTCAATTGCCCGTGCCATGAACCGTAAATTCGTCCGTATCTCCCTGGGGGGGGTGCGGGATGAAGCGGAAATCAGGGGGCATCGTCGTACCTATATCGGCGCCCTGCCGGGGCGTATTCTGCAGGGGCTGAAGCAGGCGGGGGCCAACAACCCGGTCTTCATGCTGGACGAGCTGGATAAGCTTGGCTATGACTACAAGGGGGACCCGTCGTCGGCCCTGCTGGAGGTGCTGGACCCGGAGCAGAATAACTCTTTCTCGGACCATTACATCAATCAGCCCTTTGACCTTTCCAACGTCATGTTCGTCGCCACCGCCAACCAGATGGATCCGATCCCCTCGGCACTGCGGGACCGCATGGAGGTCATCAATCTGGCCGGTTATACGGAAGAGGAAAAGCTGGAGATTGCCAAACGGTATCTGGTGCCGCGTCAGATCAAGGAAAACGGTCTGAAGGCCAAGCATATCAGTTTTGACGATGGCTCACTGAAAGAGCTGATTACCAGCTATACCCGTGAAGCCGGTCTCCGTAACCTGGAGCGGGAAATCGGTAAGGTCTGCCGCAAAGTGGCACGCAAGGTGGCCGAGGGGAATGGTACTCTGGTCAAGGTGACTGCCAAAACCCTCCACACCTATCTGGGGGCACCGAAGTTCGTCCGTGAGGAAGATCTTGATCACAACGAAATCGGTGTGGTCAATGGCCTTGCCTGGACACCGGTGGGGGGGGAGATCCTCCATATTGAGGCCAGTCTCATGGCCGGTAAACCGGCGTTGACCCTGACCGGCCAACTGGGGGATGTGATGAAGGAGTCGGTGCAGGCGGCCCATTCCTATATCCGGGCCCATGGGGCAGCACTTCATTTGAAGCCGGCACTGTTTCAGGATAACGAGATCCATGTCCATGTGCCTGCCGGAGCCATTCCGAAGGATGGCCCGTCGGCCGGTGTGGCCATGACGGTGGCACTGGTCTCCATATTCTGCCGCATACCGGTGAAAAAGGATGTGGCCATGACCGGTGAGGTGACCCTGCGGGGCAAGGTGCTCCCCATCGGTGGTTTGAAAGAAAAAATCCTGGCGGCGGTGCGCTCCCATATGAAGCTGGTGATTATCCCGGAACAGAACAAGAAGGATCTGGAGGATATTCCGCCGGAAATCCTCAAAAAAGTGAAGATAATTGCGGTGTCCGAAGTTGAAGAGGCACTGGCTCTGGCTCTGGAAAGTTATCCACCCACACCGCCGGTGGCCGAAGCAGAACAGGCGGGAACAGGGGAGGCCACTTCGGTAGTACCCCTGGTTAAAACGCGTCGTCGGTCAGCCGCTGCCGTCTGAATAAAACCGAATTGAGGTGATGTATGTCAGAAGATATCATCTACGCTGCTTCCTGGTTACTTAATCCCAATGCCCCGCCCCTTGCCGGCGGGGCATTGCTCGTTCGTGATGGTGTCATTAAGGAGACCGGAACCCTGGCGGCTTTACGCCGCCACAGCTCAGCCGAGGTCTGCGAGTATCCAGGGTGCGTGTTGATCCCCGGGTTTGTCAATGCCCATACCCATCTTGAGCTGACGCACTTTCCGGCCTGGCGGAGCCGTACCGCTGTTGACTACCACCCCCGACGCTTTTCCGACTGGATTATTCAGCTGGTTAAAATATCCCGTGGCCTGACCGCCGCCGATTACCCCCCTTCGGTGCGGGAGGGGATTCGCCTCTGTCTGGAGGCGGGCACCACCGCCATCGGCGAAATCGTCACCAACCCGCTCCATACCCCGCTCTATCACCACACCCCCCTGGGGGGGCGGCTCTATCAGGAGCTGCTGGGGCAGGAGGAAACGTTCTTTGCCGGTAAGCTTGCCGCAGCCGAGGGGGCGGCACTCCAGGGGAGTGGCCGTGAAGCCCTCCTCTCCGGCCTGTCACCCCACTCCCCCTATACCCTTGCCGCGGGGCACCTGCCGACCATTCGGGAACGTGCCGCTCTCCATCGGCTCCCCCTTGCCATCCATCTCTCCGAATCAGGAGCCGAAGTGGAACTGCTCCGTGATGGCAGCGGAGAATTGGCGGAACTCTTCTATCCCTTCGTCGGCTGGGAACGGTACCGGGGGAAGGGGGTCGGCTGCAGTGCCGCTGAACTGCTGGATCGTCACGGTCTGTTGACCCCGTCAACTCTGGCGATTCATTGCGTACAGGTCACCGAGTCTGATGTGCGGCTGCTTGCATCACGGGGGAGTCATGTGGTGCTCTGTCCCCGCAGTAACGATATTCTCGATGTGGGGCGTGCTCCGGTGGAGCTGTTTAAAAAGTATTCTCTGCCCCTGGCATTGGGAACCGATTCTTTGGCCAGTAACAACTCACTTTCCCTGTGGGATGAACTGCGCTTTGCCCGCCAGGTGTATGGTGGGGAGTTGTCGGATGCACTTCTGTTTGCCATGGTGACGAGGGGGGGGGCGGAGGCGTTGGGTATTGCTGATCGGTGTGGTACGCTGGAACGGGGAAAACGGGCCGATTTTCAGGTGGTGGGGCATTGTAGCGGTGACGAAGGAACTATTGTGGGGCGGGTGCTGGATCAGGGAGTGACACAGGAACTGTATCTATCTGGAGAAAGGTATGTTTTTACTACAGACAAAGCCGATTGAATGTCGTATACTGTATACAACTGATTCAATAAACATAGATTCCTCTCTGTTAAGAGCAAAACTGGGGTGACCCAGTGACGCAAAGCCACGAGTCCACCGGGTGGATAGTCGGGTTGCCTTAAAGAGGCTGCGGTTTGAGCCCTCTGTACGTACGCCCGGAAGGGCTTTTTTTATTGTTTTCAGCATGAACACTATCGGTGGGGCACCACCATAAAAGGGGATTATCGTGTCAGCAAAAACTAATATCGCAGAGCTGTCAGCCTTATTGGAGCAGAGCCGGGCGGCAATTATTGACGAGTGGAAACGTACGGTTATGGACTTAGTGGGGCATAAATATCCGGGTGTACTCAGTATGGATGAGCTTCATCGGCATGCAGATCTGAAACTGGCCGCTTTTTCTGCCTATTTTGCCAGCTGCCGGGAGGGGCTTGTTACCGTCACCAAAGAGAGTCCCCTGGGGAAAATGGTCTATGACTTGAGTTCGGACCATGACACCCGTGGTATTAAACCGGTTGACACTGCCCTCTATCTGGTTGCCCTTAAGAAGGCTATTTCCCACCAGTTGGTTTGTGCCTTTCCTGATTCCCAGGAACAGTTCGTGGAGTTCCTCGAACTGTTGCACGGTCTCATGGATCAACTGACGATACTTTCCTTCGATGCCTATGCCACCACACGGGAGAAGGTTATTGCCCAGCAGAGCCAGTCGCTCATGGAACTTTCCACACCGGTGATCGTGCTCTGGAATAATGTGCTGTTACTGCCGCTGGTCGGGGTAATCGACACTATTCGTGCCCGACAGTTTACGGAGCGGATGCTGGAGGCCATTACCCGCCACGAGGGGATTGTCACCATTATCGATGTGACCGGGGTGCCGGTTTTTGATACGGGGGTGGCACGCCATATCATGAAGGCGGTGGACGCGGCTCAACTGCTCGGTTCACGGGTGGTGATGACCGGTATCAGTCCGGAGGGTGCCCAGACACTGACCAAGCTTGGCATCAGTTTTGCCAATGTTATAAGCCGTGTTTCTCTGCGTGCCGGTGTTGCCGAGGCGTTGAAACTGGTTGGTCGGCGGATTGAGTCGATTGCTGGTGCCAACTGACCGGTCACCGGCTGGCAGTGACAGGAAAATTTTCCTAAAGGAATGACATGATGAGTTGGTTTGGCAACCTTTCCATTCGTAATAAACTGCTGCTGACGTTTGCAATAATCATAACGCTCTCCGTCTTCATGGGGATTTTTTCCAATTATCAGATGAAAAAAGTCTTTCGAAGTGCTGACATGATTGCCGACGATAATCTGCCGAGTATTTCCGGGTTACTGGACCTTGACGAACAGTTGGGGGAAATTACCCGCCACTGGTTTGAGCATATCCTGTCAACCAACGGTGCGGAGATGGCAAAAGGTGAAAAGGATATTAATCAGCATGTTCAGGTATTCTGGGAACACCATAACGGGCTGGCCAGGCTCATGAATACGCCGGAGGAAAAACAGAAGTACGCTGAACTGACCGCCGTGGCCAACCGCTGTTTCGACATCCATAAGAAGATTATCCTGCTTTCAAAAAACGGTAAGAAAACGGAAGCATTTCAGGTTTACCGAACCGAAGGGAAGAGTGACTGTGATCGTGCCGGGGAACTCATCGATGCTCTGGCGGCGATCAACAAGCGGGAAGCGGCGGAGCAGATAATTCTCGCAGAATCACGATTTACCTATTCCTACGTGGCAAATTATCTCCTCATTGGTGCCATTGTGGTGACCAGTCTCTTGCTCGCCTTCGGTGCGGCACGGGCCATCACCCGCCCCGTTGCCCATGCCGTGGCCACGGCACATCGCATTGCCGGGGGGGATTTTGACGTAGCCATCGACGTCACTACCCAGGATGAAGTCGGCGAGCTGCTGCGAGCCATGGCTGCCATGGCCACCAGTCTGGATGCCCGGGACAGGTTAATCGGTCAGCAGAGTGCGTCAATTCTTGAACTGTCAACCCCGGTGATTCAATTGACCGGTAATGTGCTGCTGCTGCCACTGGTTGGGCTGATTGATACCAGTCGCGCCCGGCAATTCACCGATCGTCTGTTGCAGGCAATCGTCACCCATGAATCTCCGGTGGCCGTCATTGACGTGACCGGCGTTCCCACCTTTGATACGACCGTTGCCCGGCATATCATGAATGCTATTGACGCAACCCAATTGCTGGGAACCCATGTCGTTATCACCGGCATCAGTCCGGAGGCGGCTACCACACTGACGGAACTGGGTATCCGTTTTGAACAGTCAACCTGCTGCGGAACCCTGCGTGCCGGAGTTGTGGAAGCCCTGCGGCGTGTCGGGTGCCGCATCGAACGTAATGAAGGAGCGGCATAAATGAAAGTCCCCATTATTCGTCTGGGTAAAGTCCTGCTGGTCTCTATACAGGTTGATCTTACCGATGCTGCGGCACTGCAATTTCAGGAAGATCTAATCAACAGAATCAGTGAAACCGAAGCATTGGGTGTGGCCATTGATATCACCTCCCTCGATGTGGTTGACTCCTACATGGCCCGCGTCATCAACGATACCGCCAGCATGGCTCGCCTCCTCGGTGCCGAGGTGGTCATTAGTGGTGTCCAGCCCTTTGTAGCCCTGGCATTGGTGGAGATGGGACGGGAGCTGATTAATGTGGATTGCGTGTTTAACCTGGAGCAGGCACTGAAAAAGCTTGAAGTGAGTATTGCAGCCAGAGGTGATCGGGGGGGGAACCGGGATACCTATGAATGGTAGTATTTTACAGCATCTGGCTGTTACAACGGCAACGGATATTGTGCGGGCTCGCTCCGTGGCGCGACAGGAGGCGGCTCGTATCGGCTTTGGTCTGGCGGATCAGACCCGTCTGGCGACGGCGGTCTCCGAGCTGGCGCGCAATGTGCTGAAATATGCCACGGAAGGATCATGCACGATCCATGAGGATTCCACCCCGGTAGAAATGCGTCTTCATATTACTATGGAAGACCATGGCCCCGGCATTCCGGACATTACCGCCGCCATGAAGGATGGCTACAGCACCGGCGGCGGCATGGGGGCGGGGCTTCCCGGTACCCGTCGTCTGGTGGATAAATTCGAGATAGAGTCATCTCCGGGATTTACCCGTGTGACTATTTCCATGGTGAGAAAACGACAATGAGTGTACTTCATCTTTCCATTCGTAACGAGTCTGATATTTCCGAAGCGGTACGTCAATCACGAGCTATGGCCGGACGGCTCGGCTTTTCGACCACATCGGCCTATTACATCGCCACCGCCGCCTCGGAACTTGCCGCCAACCTCTGGATTCACGCCGGCGGGGGAATGATTACCTTGCAGCGCCACGGTGCCCGGGGGATGGAACTCATGACGGTGGATAACGGCCCCGGAATTGCCGATATTGACAAGGCACTGGAAGAGGGGTTCAGCACGGCCAATGGTCTGGGGTGCGGCCTTCCCGGAGTGAAGCGGCTGATGGATGAACTGGATATCGCCAGCTATCCGGGCGTGCGGACGGAAATTAAGGCGCGCAAGTGGTTATAGAGACTATCGGTCTGGCAACCCGCCCCCTGGCGGGGCAGGTTGTCTGTGGTGACAGTGGTGCCTACTGGGTTACTGATGAACGAATTGTGCTGACCTTGGCCGATGGTCTGGGGCATGGCCCGGAGGCCGCCCGGGCATCACAGGCTGCCGTTGACGCGGTGGGAGCCGCTCTCCATCTGAGCTGCGAAGAGATATTAGCCCGGTGTGATGGGGTATTGCATACTACCCGTGGGGCGGCTCAGGTCGTGGTGGTCATCGAACGGGCCAGCGGCAGGGGAACCGTGGCGTGTGTGGGGAATATGCGAGCTCAGTTGGTGCAGCGTCATGGCCACGCCTGGTTTGCCTGTACCCGAGGTATTGTGGGTGCCGGATACCGGAATCTTGATGTGCAGAGCGTCATGCTGGTGTCGGGAGACATTCTGCTTTTGTACTCTGATGGTCTGCCCGAACAGTCAATTCCCTATGAACGCTGCTCCGATACGGCTGTTTCTGCAGAGGATCAGGCTCGGGAGTTACTCGATACTTTGGCACATGGACGTGACGATGCATCGGTACTGCTGTATCGTCATGGTTAACGGGATATAATTCATGGACGCTCTGAAAGAAACTACCGAGAAGGAATACTGCAAAATTCTGCAACAGGTTGTCTTTGCCGATGATCCTGATAACAGAGAAATTCATTTGGCAGACGCCTTTGAACTTGGCCGCAATTCGGTGAGCCAGCTCATGATGCCCCCCGATGAGTTGGTATCGATTCACCATGCCGCCGTTTTGCGCTTGTCCGAAGAACATCCCGAACTTACCCTGGGTGAAGTCGCCGGTCTCTTGACTCTGCCACTGATAGAAATATCCATGTCCTACGGTATGTCCTTTCGGGAACAGGTCGAACAGCGATATCAGGATATTGTTGACCGGCGTCTCCAACAGGCAAACAAACTGGAGGCGGTGGGTACCTTGGCGGCCGGCATTTCCCACGATTTTAATAATATCCTCGGCAGCATCATCGGTTATGCGGAGCTGATTGACGATGAGCTGCCGGAGGGGTCATCGGGAAAGAAAAATATCAAGCACCTGCTGACCGCCAGCATGCGGGCACGGGATTTGGTGGCACGGATGCTGGCCTTTGCCAGGCAGGGAGAGAACTGTGGGATGGTGGTTGTGGATGCCGTCAGCGAGATACGGGAGGCTCTTGACCTCGTTAACGTGACGGAGAAAGAATTCACGATTTCACTCCAAACCGGAATTGCCCCGGCTTCGGTCATGGCGAAGCCGGGGCAGGTACAGCAAATTGTGATGAACCTGTGTATCAATGCTGTAGATGCCATGGCTCAGAGTGGTGAAATCCGCGTGTACGTTGAACGGGCCACCGCGTCACAGTGTGGGTATGACGGTGCTGCAAGCGGCCTCTGTGTGATGGTTTCGGATCGGGGACATGGCATGACTCCCGAGATGCAGGAACGTATTTTTGACCCGTTTTTTACCACCAAAGAGCCGGGAAAGGGTACGGGGCTTGGTCTTTCCATTGTTCATAGTCTGGTTGCCGAGTTGGGGGGAGAGTTGACCGTTGAAAGTAGAACCTCCGGGGATAACTGTGGGTCGGATTTCAGGTTTATTCTGCCCCTTGTGAGTGATGAACAACAGGGTACCGGTTGCCGGAGAAGCTGTTCCCGGTTGGCGGCAGCACAATGTATGGGGAGGTAGAGGGTGGCACATATACTTGTAATTGATGATGACGTGTTGCTGCGAGACGTGGTGACGCAGATGCTGGAAAAGGATAACCATTACGTTGAAGCGGCCTGTGATGGTGATGAAGGGCTCCGGATGTTCCGCAAGAACACGCCGGATATCGTGATTACCGATATCATTATGCCGGGAACGGAAGGCTTAGAAATTATTAAGGAGATGGTTCGTCTGGTGGATGATCTACCTATTGTGGCCATGTCCGGTGGGGGGCGTCACTCAAGTTATACCAACAACCTCAAGATTGCCAAGGCACTGGGAGCCCGGGCTATGTTGCCCAAGCCCTTTACCCGGACAGAGCTGTTTGAGGCGATTACCGTTGCCATGGGGTGAACCACCGTTGTCCTCTTCGACTCCGCTCAGGGAGCCGAAGGGGGCATATGATTTACCTCGCCCCGTCTTTGTTCCGCCGCTCTTCCAGAATCATATCAACTGCCAGTAGAAAAACCCCTACACAGATAAGTGAATCGGCCACATTGAAGGCCGGCCAGTGGTGCTGATACCAGTGGGCATCCAGGAAATCAATGACCTCTCCCAGCCGGAGCCGGTCAATGAGGTTGCCGACCGCCCCGGAAAAGATCAGTGCCAGGGAAAGGTGCCCCAGTTTCTGGTCATCACGGAGTTTTCGGTACGCCACCAGGATAACCACCGAAGCGATGATCGAAATGGCAATGAAAAAGGGGAGCCGCCACGACGCCTCGGAGAGGAAGCTGAAGGCAGCTCCCCGGTTTCTGACGTAGGTGATGTGAAAAAAATGTTCGATAATCGGGATGGAATCGAACAGTTTCATACTATGGTCAATGGCGTATTTGGTTATCTGGTCAACAATGATGCCGACTGTGGCCAGGGCGATAAATTGGATGGTGCGAAATTTCATTGGTTGATTCCATGTAACCGGGCGGGGTACTCTCCAGAGTGCCCCGCCCGGTGGGTAATAGGGTGAAAAAATCGTTACACAACGGCAACCGTGCATTTGAGGCAGATAGTCGGATGGTCGGCATTGCTCCCCAACTCCTCGCTGTAATACCAGCAGCGTTCACACTTCACGCCGGGGGCTGCGGTTACGCCGATCTTGAGCCCTTCAATGTTTTCCGAGGCCCAGAATTCACCACCCGCTTCGTCCACCAGTATCGCTTTCGAAACGATGAAAATACTGGTGAGGTCGGCCCGGTAGTTGTCAAGGAACGCCGCCAATTCGGGTGGGGCGGCAATGGCAACGGCGGCATCGAGGGAGTGGCCGATGGTCTTGGCAACCCGTGCCAGTTCCAGTGCTTTGGACACATCGGAGCGTACCTTGATGATCCGTTCCCAGCGGGTGGCCAGTTCGTCATCCTGCCATTCGGGACAGCGGGGGGGGAACTGTGCCAGATGGACGCTCTCTTCACGTTCGCCCGGCATGAACTGCCACACCTCGTCGGCGGTGAAGGAAAGCACCGGTGCCAGCAGACGCACCAGGGTGTCCAGTATACGGTACATGACCGTCTGGGCGCTCAGTCGTTCCAGTGAGTCCTTGCGGCTGGTGTACATCCGGTCTTTGAGGATATCCAGATAGAAAGAGCTCATTTCGGTGGTGCAGAAACCGTTGACCTCTTGATAGATAACATGGAATTCCAGGTTGTCATAGGCGGTGAGTACCCGCTCCTTCAACAGTTCCAGCTGGTGAAGGGCCCACCGGTCGATTTCCGGCATGTCAGTTACCAAAACGGCCTGGGTCGCCGGTGAGAAATCGTTGATATTGCCCAGAATGTAGCGGCAGGTGTTACGGATACGGCGATAGGCTTCCGCCACCCGGGTGAGGATCTCCTGGGATATTCTGGTGTCGTCCTGATAATCCATGGCGGCAACCCAGAGGCGGAGCACGTCTGCTCCGAATTTTTTGATGACATCTTCGGGTGCCACCACATTGCCCACGGATTTACTCATTTTACGCCCCTGGCCATCCAGCACAAAGCCGTGGGTCAGGACGCTTTTATAGGGGGCAACGCCACGGGTTCCCACACTTTCCAGCAGTGACGAGTGGAACCATCCCCGGTGCTGGTCACTCCCTTCCAGATAGAGGTCGGCCGGTGACGAGAGGCCGGCACGGGGTTCCAGCACGGCGGCATGGGAAACGCCGGAGTCGAACCAGACGTCCAGAATGTCGTTTTCCTTTTCAAAGGAGGCGGCTCCGCATTTCGGGCAGACCGAACCGGCCGGCAGCAGCTGCTCGGCACTCCAGTCGAACCAGACATCGGAGCTCTCTTTTTTGAAGATTTCTGCCACATGGTCCATGATGGTGCCATCGGCGATGTATTCACCACAGGCGGTACAGGAAAAGGCGGTGATCGGCACCCCCCAGGAGCGTTGCCGTGAGACACACCAGTCGGGGCGGTTTTCAATCATACCGTAGATCCGCTCCCGTCCCCATTTGGGAATCCACTGAACCTTGTCGATGGCCTGCAACGCCTTATCCCGCAGTTCGTTGGCCTTCATGCTGATGAACCACTGCTCGGTGGCGCGGAAGATGATCGGTTTTTTGCAGCGCCAGCAGTGGG
>CAIRBT010000055.1 GCA_903876875.1 uncultured Geobacteraceae bacterium | reverse complement strand
GAGCGTTTGATTGATCGGCAGGAAGAAAGATGAAGTTCTCATTCCCGAATGAAGCAATGAAAACCGTTTTTTCGTATCTACGGCGAACAAGACAGACAATCACATATTCAGAAGGCACGTATTCTCTTGTCAGCGGAATTCCTAACAGCAACGACATAGAGCAGGCGAGCAGGGATCGGGCTATTTCAATAGTTGAAAATGGTTCGATAGAAATTTGCGGAATCCAGATTTGTCCCGAGTGGGACACCATAAGAATCCGGAGAAGGGTTGAAGACCATCTGAGAAAGAGCGCTTCACCAGAGGACATTATCCGCATTGCTTCATACCTTGGTGTGAAGCTGAAGTAACTCCACTTCGTAGAACAAAAGACTCGGGCTTTACTGCATAACATATGCAGGAGGAACCAGTGCATCTAAAACCAGGCAGAAAAAAGTTCATCATCCGGCTTTAGTCCACTGAATCTCAACAATAAATTTCGTCCTGGCACGGCCAGGCTCTGCACCTGGAGCCATGGCAAAGCCGGTCATCGGAGTACGTCTCCGAGGCCGGCTTTTTTTATTTTAAAGGAGAGTATATGGATTATTTAGCGGCAGTTGAATGGGTCAGAAACAATGAAGCAGTCATCAAGGGAAACATCGTAAAGTATCGCAATTTTTCCCCATACGAAGAGTGCGACTACATGCAGGAGGCTTTCGAGGCAGCAATGAATGCCACCCTGCGCGTCAAAACAAAGGATATCTCCTTTGAAGCGGCCTTCTGGAAAATCTTTCGCAGACAGATAAGCCTGTTTACTCCGAACCCCAACGACCGTTCGAATGGTTCGAATTCGATACCTTCACATCTCTGTTCGGTTGATCTTGATTCTATCTCCATGAAGCGACGAGCACGGAAAAAGAGAAAAGCACCCAACGTCGAGTCAATCTATAACACGGTCTCTCATCTTCTTACAGAGAAGGAACAGCAAATCCTCAACCTGGCCTTGGGTATTGCGGATGAAGGCAAGCTTTCAAATTACGAAATTGCCGAACGGCTCGGATGTTCTGCCACAAACATCCGTGACACTCTCGGCAGGGCAAACAGAAGGCTCAAAGCACTTGTCATGAAGGGGACTATCGACCCCAGCCGGCTTCGATAGCACGTTTATAGTGCCATAAATGGTTCCATTTTGGTATCCGGGATTTAAGTATCCACTATTGGGTACGGTTTCTGGTCCATATTCGTCGCCATAATCGGCATGTTGTTGCCTGATCGCCAAAAAATGCACCATTTTTGTTGCCCGTCCACCTTCCCCCCTTCGTGATTCTCTAAGCAGGGGGACTGAATCTCCCATTATCTGCACCAAAAAGGAGATTTTGATGGATGTACTGGTTTGTGATCTCGGTTTTTCATCGGCGAAGTGGATCTACGGCAACCGAAATGGAAGGATAGTTTCCGCCTTCAGCTTCAACGGGGAGAATTTGCTGATAGGGGAAGAAGCGCTGTTGTCATCCGGTTCTTCCTACCTGAAGACAATGGAGGAACTGGTCAGGTACTACCCGGTTTTCGTTGAACATTGCCAAAAGGTAGCGGTGACCGCAGGAGACTTACTCCTTGCCGTTGGACTGCCTTATTCCTTCTGGCAAGAGCAGCATAAGCCAGGCGGGGCGGTTCCCACGCTGGCAAAGTCGTTGACCGGTGGCGCGGTCAAGGAAGTCGCCATATTCCCACAAGGCCTCGGCGGACTCAGGGACTACCTTGACTCGTTGCCTGAACGTCCAACTGGAAACGTGCTTGGCATCGATATCGGATTTAACACTATCATCTTCACGTTGTTCTCTCCCCAAAAGAAACAGATCATCTACGGCAAGACCCTTAACAAACGCGGGGTCTATCAAATGGCAACGAGTTTTCTACTGCCACGAATCAAAAGCCTTGCTCCATCAGGCACCTTCACTCCTGTCGAAATTGCCTTCCTGATCGAAAAGGGCTATCTCCAGTATGGCTTTGAGCGGCACGATGTCTCCAAAGAGATCCACGAAGCCGGCGTCGCGTATATCGAGCATATCATCCGGGATATTCAGGGGGAATTGCAGGCACATGTGGGGATGCATGCTGATTTTGATCGAGTGCTGCTGTTCGGAGGGGGCGCTGCTCTGCTCAAGGATGGATTTCCTGCCAAGAATATTGAAGTTGTTATCCTGCCCGAGCCTGAATTTGCCAATGCGAGGGGCTTCCTTTCGCTAGCTGGCGGAAAGTGAGTTTGATATGCCCCAGTACACCATCAAGCTCAACACATACGATCCGGCCATTGTAGAGGTTTTCGAACGTTTACGGAAAAGCAGGAAGCAGGCAGCATTCACCCATGAGGCGCTTAAGTATTTCCTTGCATCGGAGAAGGGGGTACAGGTCCTCGACCTCATGAGCCTAGACAATGTGTCATCTTTACAACCAGCACACAAAGCTAATCAAATTGAACAACCCCGTGATTCAGTTCCCAAAGCGGGGTGCTAT
>CAIRBT010000054.1 GCA_903876875.1 uncultured Geobacteraceae bacterium | reverse complement strand
ATCTTCCGGCCATCTTTGACTGAATTGACTGAATTGACTTGGTTATATCAGTCATTTCCAGCCGGAAAGCTGGTTTTTGATATTTTTGAATTATATTCTCTTTGACCAGAAGCACATTTTTCTCTCCGGACTAATTTGGTACAATGTGCTTAAATGGCACACAGCTTTCATGGCTGCTCAGAAGTGTTATTTTTTCAACGTTCACACATTGCACAAAAATTATTTTTGGCATGGTTATTGATATAAAACCAGTAGTTCTGATGCCGACTGTCTTGTAATGCAACACTACCCGACACTCTCAACACCAATTTCAACATGCATGTACAGAGGGGGTAATGTGGTAAAACAGCGTGGCGTGACATTTTCACTGGGTATTCGCCTTTCTGTCATCCAAGTACTTGTGACCATCGTTGTCATGGCCTGTTTTTTGCATGTTATGACGTCCGGCATTACGGAACGTTTTGAACGCCATGCAGAGGCAGAACTGTCACAGCAGGCAAATCTGCTGGTGGAGTCCCTGTCTCTCTTCAACACCTCCCTTGATGATACGACAGATAAATTGTCGGTCATATTTCTCAACTCGTTTTCCGGTCCGTTCAGTGTGGACCATTCCCGGCATATTACCATCAGATCTGTCAAAACTCCTGCCCTGAAAAACGGCAGCACCCTCCTCAACCTGAATCACACAGTGGTGAAACAGTTCTCCGCAGCAACCCACACAACTTGTACGATATTTGTCCGTTCCGGGGATGATCTGATCCGGGTTGCCACCTCGTTGCAAAAGGAGGACGGCACCCTTGCCCTGGGGAGTCTTCTGGAAAGAAATCACCCGGCATACCGCGAACTGTTGGCTGACCGTGTTTTCAAAGGTAAGGCGATCCTGTTCGGCAAAGAGTACATGACCCGCTACGTGCCGCTGCACGATGTAACAGGCTCGGTGATCGGTGCCGTTTTTATCGGCATTAACTTTACCGATAATCTGGTTCAGGTGAAAAATCGCATCCGTGATACCAAGATAACTCCTTCCGGGTACGTCTATGTGCTGGATGCCGAAGACGGTGCCAATGCCGGAAAATTGATCATTCACCCCGTGCAGGAGGGGGCGAATATTGCCGACGCCAAGGATAAGGATGGCCATGAATTCACCAGAGAAATCCTCCGCCGGAAAAACGGCATTATCCGCTATGAGTGGATGAACAGAGGAGGAGGTGAACGGTCCCCGGTGAAACGTCTGGTGGTCTACCGGCACTTTAAAGAGTGGAACTGGATTGTCTGTGTCGGAACACCACTCGGCAGCTATTATACCGAGGCTAAAACGGTGCGGGATGGCATGCTGCTGGCCACCTGCCTGACGGTTATACTGCTCTTGTTGTCGTTTCTGTTGATCATCAGACGGTGGATTACCAGCCCGTTGACCACCTTTACCCGGCAAATCAACGCCCTGACTGGCCATGTTGCAGACCGTGACCAACGGCTGGAAGTGAACAGAGCCGATGAAATCGGGGCCTTGGCCGGCTCGTTCAATATCTTGCTGGATGAGGTGCTTCACAATGAACAGGTGATCCTGAACAGGGAAAACCAGATCAGGGTCATTAATGAAACTCTCGAAGCACAGGTCAGGTCACGGACCGATGAGCTGGAAATAAGCAACGAGGCCCTCCGTACCAGCAAAGAGAAGTATCGGGCCATGATTGACGCCTTCGACGGCTTTATTTACATCTGCTCGAAAGATTATCGTATCGAGTACATGAACAAACATCTGATTGAGCGGACCGGTTGGGATGCCACAGGTGACTATTGCTATAAAGCTCTTCATGGTCTGGATGCAGCTTGCAGCTGGTGTTCCAACGAGCGGATTTTTTGTGGGGAAACAACCCGCTGGGAAACCAAAAGCCCCATGGATGACCGATGGTTCGAGGTTCATAACTCGCCGGTCTATAACACCGATGGTACCATCTCCAAGCAGGCCATCATTACCGATATTACGGATCGGAAACGGGCGGAAGATACACTGATAGAGGCAAAGCTGTTCAGTGAACAGATTGTCAATAGTGCCCAGGAGGGGGTGGTGGTCTATGGGCTGGATCTGCGGTATCAGGTCTGGAACCCCTATATGGAGCGTTTTACCGGTATTACTGCAGATGAGGCACTGGGCAAACACCCGAGGGAACTGTTTCCCTTTCTGGAGAAAGCCGGAGTGCTGGAGCGTCTTGAGCTTGTGCTGACGAATGGCACTTCATACGCAACGGATGTGCCCTACTCCCTGCCGAAGAATGGTGCCTCCGGATGGGCTTCGGATTTAAGTTCGCCGATCAGAAATGCCAAAGGGGACATTGTTGGGGTCATAACAACAGTCAGAGACATTACCTTACGGAAAAAAATGGAGGAAGAGCTTCTGAAGGCCAAGGAGACAGCTGAAGCCGCCTTTGCTGCAAAGAGTCAGTTCTTATCCAATATGAGCCATGAGATCAGAACCCCTCTCAATGCCATTATCGGTTTTTCGGGACTGATCCTGAGTTCCCCCCTACAGCCACGTCAGCTTGATTACGTGAAAAAAATTGTTTTCTCTGGGGATCTGTTACTCAATATTGTTAATGATATTTTGGATTTCTCCAAAATAGAGGCCGGAATGATCTCCCTTGAACAGATATCATTCAGACCGGACAGGGTGATAGCCACCGTTGTGAGCATGGTACAGCAGCGGGCCCAGGAAAAGGGGCTTGAACTGGTGGTTACGGTATCACCGGCCCTTGCTCCGTTTCTCATTGGTGACCCGTACCGGTTAACGCAGATTCTGGTGAATCTGGTGAGCAACGCCATCAAATTCACCGAGCGTGGTAAGATTGCCCTCACCGTGTCGCCATGTGCGGAAGAGGGGGAGCGGCAGTTACTGCTTGTTACCGTGACCGACTCCGGGATCGGCATGAAGCCTGAGCAGATGGCCACTCTGTTCCAGCCGTTCACCCAGGCAGATTCAAGTACTACCCGTCAATACGGCGGCACCGGTCTTGGGCTTTCAATCTCCAGGCAGTTGGTAGAGCAGATGGGTGGGGGAATTCAGGTTGAGAGTACATATGGTGAAGGGAGTACCTTTTAGCTTAAAATCTGGTTTGCCATCGGCTGCGAAGATCTGGCGGTATCGGCGGAAACCGATCTGCTCTTGACGGAGTCTGGAACGGCTCATTATGACTTTACCGGTTTCAGAATATTACTGGTGGAAGATAACGACATCAATCGGGAACTTGCCTCCGAATATCTCCGGTATACCGGTGCCGAAGTGTATCTGGCCGACAACGGTGGCAAGGCGGTCGAGATGATCATATCGGGTGCGACCCGTTATGATCTGGTGCTGATGGATATTCAGATGCCGGTGATGGATGGTTTTGAAGCGACCAGGCAGATCAGGAGTGACAGTCGTTACGATAACATGCCTATACTGGCCATGACGGCCCATGCCACCTATGGGGACAGCCAGAAGATTCTCCAGGCCGGCATGAATGCTCATATTATAAAGCCGATTAATGTGAAAAAGATGTATGAGCTGATTCTGACCTTTCTCAGCCATGACAACGTCAGGTTTGAGAAAGGTCAATTCCCGGTGGACAGCGATTTTTCCGCCTCCGAAAGCGGCACTGTTAACGGGTTTGATCTGGTTGCTGCCTTGGATAGGTTGGATGGCAACAACACACTATTCAAGCGGCTGCTCCGCCGTTTTGCAGAAAAAAATTCACGGACTCCCGCTTCCCTTACGGAAGAACTGCGCTCGGGCAATGTGGAAAATGCCTACCGGATTGCACATACTGTCAAGAGTAGCAGTGGAACCATCGGTGCCGTGGATCTGATGAATCTGGCGGGATTACTGGAAACTGCCATTGGCAATCGAGTGGCGTCTGAACAGACGCAGGAGCTTTTGGCGCGTTTTACCACAGAGTTGGAGCGGGTGGTGGGAGAACTGCCGGAAATTGAATCACGGTATTGAAAAAAATGCACATTGGGAGGCCCAGTACTCTCTGTATCTATGGCGTACGTACGTTCCATCAGGTGATGTATGGGGCCCATTTGTGCCGTTCCGCAGGGGTAGAAGCTCGTAAAAAATCTATTAATCGT
>CAIRBT010000053.1 GCA_903876875.1 uncultured Geobacteraceae bacterium | reverse complement strand
TGATTGAATTGACCCTCCCTTCAATTTTCCTCCGTCTGGGAGAACTAGGAGCCTGTCGGACTTAGGGTGAATCTGCTGCAAATCCGTCTGAGCGGAGCATATTTTACCGCTTTTTCGGTCAATAGAACGACTCTTGACCTTCAAAAGCGTCGAAATCTGCTCTCGCCCGGCCGAATTCTCGCGACGATTCCCTCAGTCCAACAAACACCGTGAAATGGTATTGTATATAAAAATGGTAGTTTTAGTATTATAGCGTTGACGCTGCACTCCGCGATATGTTACTGCTGAAAAAGATCTGGCCGGGCCGGTTGTGATGACATCCTTGAGACGTGTCGCGAGGAGCAATAAGCACCCTTTCTGGACGGAAATTAATAAATGGATACCATACATGACCTATCAAGTTGTCTCTGAACATATCTTCGATGTTGCTGTGATTGGTGCCGGTGCCAGCGGTACGCTGCTGGCGAGCCAGTATGGCAAAAGAGCCCTGCCCGGGGCGAGTTTGGTGCTTATTGATGCTGCGGTTCGTCCGGGGCGGGGTGTTGCCTATGAAACTCCTTTCCTGGCCAACGTGCTGAATGTTCCCGCTGGCAATATGAGTGCCTTTCCCGATGATAAACACCACTTTGTCCGGTGGCTTGCCGGGCGGATGCCGGGTGCCGACGAGGCAACCTTTGCTCCACGCTCTGTCTATGGTGAATATCTGGAAGAGATACTTGCTGAAAGCCTGGCGGGTGATGCTGTACAGTTGGTGAAGGCACGGGCCGTTAACCTGCAGGCTCGCAATGGTTTGTTGGTTGTGCAGTTGCAGGAGGGGGAACAGCTTTGCGCCCGCTCCGTTGTGCTGGCTATCGGTAATGCGCTCATTCCGGCCGATCCCCTGGATGTCACCGCTATTATGCCGTTGTACCGTGGTATTCCCTGGGGAGAAGAGGCGGTGCGGGGGCTTGCCGTTGACGCAACGGTCCTGCTTATCGGTACCGGTCTTACAACGGTGGATGTTGCTCTGTCGCTGAGGGAAACGGGGCATCGGGGGGCGATCCATGCCGTATCTCGCCACGGTAAATTGTACCAGCACCACCGACCCTATACCCCCCAGTCGTTGGAAGAACTTCCCCCGGAGTTTCAGACTCCCCGGGGTGCCTTTCGCTGGGTACGTGGCGCAGTTGACAGACAGCAGGCTGCCGGTGGGGAGTGGCGAGCGGTGATAGATAGTCTTCGCCCTCATATTCCCAAAATCTGGCAGGGGTGGACGTTGCCCCAGCGTGCCTCTTTTCAGCGCCACCTTCGTAATCTGTGGGATATTCATCGTCACCGGATGGCTCCGGAAGTCTTTCAACAGCTTACCGCACTTCTCGATGACGGTATCCTCACCATTCATGCCGGACGGTTGCTGCGGGCTGATATTGACGGTTCACAGGCACGGGTGACCATGCGTGCCGCCCACTCTGAGGAGGTCATCGTCGTGAGGGCAGAGCGGGTTATTAATTGTACCGGTCCCAGTCGTAACTATGGGACAACCGAGATCCCGCCGATTGCCGGAATGCGTGATCAGGGGATGCTGCGTCTTGACCCGCTGCGGTTGGGGATCGAGTCTGACCCGGAGGGAAGGCTGACGACGGCCGATGGCAGTATACTCCATAACGTCTATACCATTGGCCCGCTCCGCATCCCGATGCTGTTTGAATCTATTGCGATTCCTGAAATTCGTGTCCAGGCTGAAAAACTGGCACAGCTCCTTGCGTAACGGTCGTAAGCTTTACTGTACTGTGCCCATCATCCGTGATATTGTTGGTCAATTCTTATAGGAGATGACACATGAACGATGAAATGAGTGCAGCCGGGTTGATTGGGGCATTGGAACTACTCCGTCATCCGGAGGGGGGATGGTATCGGGAAACCTACCGCTCCCCTGAAACTCTCCCCTCTGTTGCTTTACCGGGTCGGTTTGGTGGTGACCGCTCCTGCTGTACGGCCATTTACTTCCTCCTTGAGAAGGGGGATATCTCCGCATTGCACCGTATTAAATCCGATGAACTATGGCATTTTCATGCCGGAACTACCCTGACGATCCATGTCATTACCCCCTCAGGTGAGTACCTTCAGCTTTTGGTGGGGGCAGATCTGCTCGCTGGTGCCACATTTCAGGCCGCTGTTTCTGCCGGTTGCTGGTTTGGAGCGGAAGTTACCGGAGCAGGGGCGTATGCACTCGTCGGCTGTACGGTTGCCCCCGGCTTTGATTTTACGGATTTTGAAATGGGTAATCGTTCGACATTGCAGGCACAGTTTCCCGAACACGCAGCTCTCATAGAAAGGATGACAGCGCAGCTGTCACAGAGTATCCCCTGATGACGGTTTCATCTAATGTCACATCACTGGATCGGGCACTGGCAAAGGTCTGTGAAATGTGTCCGGTCTGTCTCCATGCCCG
>CAIRBT010000052.1 GCA_903876875.1 uncultured Geobacteraceae bacterium | reverse complement strand
TTGTCAAGATTTGTCCCCTCGTAATTTTTCGCAGCCTTCTGGGTAATAACGGCAAATTCACCCTTTGGGTTTTGAGCAACAACGACGGTGACGCTGACATCGGCATCACTGGCAAGCAGTTGCTCCAAAACCTTGTCAATATCTTCACGCACATTGTATTGAACCGGAGCTTTGACCGTTTCAGCCGTTATAATGGCAATGCTTTTTCCCTTCTCAAGCAGGTCATTGGAACCCATGTTTCGTATGGAGGTGATGGAATAAAGAGATAAGAAAATGGTCAACAACAGCGACATCACGACAATACTGCAGATGATTTTGCCCCTGATTTTCATCCTGTTCCAGATTCCCATGTCATACTCCCTTTAACGGTATAGCTAGATTCTGAAAAGTGTAAAATAATTTTTATGTATACAGTTTAAGAGACTGTCTAAATAAAGTCAATATTTTTACTGAATGGTGGATGGGGTGGCGGTAATCCACAAAATGTTTCGGCTTTGTCGTGCGAAATAATCTTAGTCAATTACAAATTGCTATCTTTATGGTATTGTCTCACAATAATCTGAAATGAGGAGTCCATACGCTTATGACTGATATGCTTGACAGAGAGAATGAAGGTACTGAAATTGTTGCTGAAATCGAAGAAGAGAGCTTTGCCGATCTGTTTGAACAGAGTTCCAAAGAGCGGAAAAGTTGGTTAGAACCGGGTCAGAAATTATCCGGCAGTGTGCTTAAAATCTCTGCCGAATGGATCTTCATGGACACCGGTTTGAAGGGGGAGGGGGTTATTGAACGGAAAGAATTCCTTGATATTGATGGTAATCTGACCGTTAAGGAAGGGGATGTCATCTCGGCTTATTTCCTTTCATCGAGCCATGGAGAGATGCGTTTTACCACCCGTATCGGTGGTGCTGCCTCGGGGAATGGTCAGCTTGAGCAGGCATGGCAGGCGGGAGTACCAGTCGAAGGTGTGGTTGAAAAGGAGATTAAGGGGGGGTATGAAATTAAGCTTGGCGGAACCTCCCGTGCTTTTTGTCCCTTTTCACAAATAGCCCTGCGTCGCATCGAAAATCCGGAAGCCCTTATTGGAACCCGTTTAACCTTCCGCATCAGTCAGTATGGCGAAAACGGCCGCAATATTGTCGTTTCCCGCCGGGTACTCTTGGAGGAGGAACAGCAACGCCTGAAGGAAGAGGCGTATGCCGGGGTAAGCGAAGGGAGCATTGTCTCGGGAACTGTCACTTCTATTCAGGAGTATGGTGCCTTTGTCGATATCGGTGGTTTGGAAGGGTTGATTCCGGTGTCTGAGATTGCCTGGTCAAGGGTTAAAAATATAAACGATATCTTATCAGTAGGGCAGGTAATTAAAGTTTTGGTTAAAGCAATAGATCGGGAAAAGGAGCGTATTTCTCTTAGTATCAAAGATACCCTGGGTGACCCCTGGTTGCAGGCTGCCGAGCGTTTTCCCGAAGGATCATTCCAGGTCGGTACCGTTGCGCGTCTTGATACCTTTGGAGCCTTTGTGACCCTGGATGATGGCATAGACGGCTTATTGCATATCTCTAAACTCGGTTCTGGCAAGCGCATTAATCACCCCCGTGAGGTGGTAAAAGAAGGGGAGCAGATCGAAGTTAAAATTGAGAGTATTGACCGGACAAGCCGACGGATATCCCTGGCTCTCGCCGGGCCTGCCCGTGCTGCGGCTGAAGAGGAGGCGACCATGACCGAATTCCGCCGTCAGTCCGATGGTGTGTCACAGGGTATGGGTACTCTGGCCGATATGATACGACCAAAACAGCAGAGAGGGAAGAAATAACCGATGTCTGATAAGGGGACTGAGGATACGGAATGGGACAATCTCTGCAATCAGTGTGGCAGTTGCTGTTTTGAAAAGATTGAAGATGAGCGGGGAAACATTTTTTATACCCAAACCGCCTGTCGATTTCTTGATATCCATAGCCGGACGTGCAAAATCTTCGATAGAAGATTTGAAATTAATCCCGAATGTATAAAATTAACACCGGAATTGGTGCAGTCACTGCACTGGTTACCCCGAAATTGTGGGTATAAAGTACATTAGATGGTAGAGACGCAATATTTTGCGTCTCTGCGGGTGCCGGTACAATTGATGGTAGAGACGCAATATTTTGCGTCTCTACAGGTGCCGGTATAATTGACGGTAGAGACGCAAGATATTGCGTCTCTACGGGTTCATTTTCATGTTGCTACGACAATTCTATTCCTTCCACAAGTTCAAAGACCACTTCAGCCCTGTTTAATGTGTAGATATGCACCCCGGGAACACCGGATGCCAGCAGTTCCCGTATCTGGGTGCGGGCATGGGCAATGCCGATTTTTTGAACCGCCGCTGCTCCTCCGGTACGATCCGCCTCTTCCAGTTCTGCCAGAAAATCCTCCGGTATGGTGGCACCGCACAGCGAGATGATCCGCTTGATGACTTTCAAGCTTACTACCGGCAGGATGCCGGGGATAATCGGTTTGGTGATGCCGGCCTGCCGTGCCTGCTGTACAAAAGCATGGAACAGATTGTTATCAAAAAAGAGCTGGGTTATTGCGCAGTCGGCTCCATTGTCCATTTTCAGTTTCAGGTAGGCATGATCGGCTTCTGCTGTGGTGGCCTCAGGGTGAACTTCCGGGTAACCTGCGGCACAAATCCCCATGTCGGGAAAGGACTGTTTAATCAATGCCACCAGATCTGAACCATGCTGCAAGGATGTTACCAGCTTTGGTGTGTCGCTCTGATCCTGGGGGAGGTCACCCCGCAGTGCCAGGACGTTATTCACACCGGCAGCGGACAATGACGTCAGAAACCGGTGTATATCATCAGGGGTAGAACCGATGCAGGTCAGGTGTGCCATGGTTTCGAGCTGGTAATCGTTTTGCAACCTGGTAACAATTTCCAGTGAATCGGCAGTGGTACTGCCACCTGCTCCGTAGGTTACTGAGGCAAAAAGTGGTTTAAGTGTGGCCAATCGTGCCACAGTTTTGAAAAAAACGGGCCAATCCTCCCGTGATTTTGGGGGAAAAAACTCCAGTGAAATAAATTGACCACTCTTTTTAATTAAGTCGATAATGTTCATACAGCTCCCCGATTAAATATTCATCTTCCTTGTATATAAAAAATGTTATAAAAAGCAATACAAAGTTGCAGATGGTATTTATTATTTGACAGGAAGTGCCTGGATGACGTATACAGAGAATTTATATTCAGCTTTTTTCCCAGCTAGTTAGCCCTGAGCGGCATACATGTGAATGCGAATCCCCACCATAAAAAGAAATGAGTATCTACCATGTTTAATTTAAAACCTGAAGTTGTGGCTCAGTTAGAACGCGTCCTCGGTTCCGTTGAAATGTTGTTACCCAAAGCCGTTGCCCCCATTGATTGGGAGCGTTGTGCTGCTGCCAACTGGCGCCGTCACTCTTTTTCCGGCTATCTGGAGCCGGTGCGGGTCACCGACACAACCCGTCTGAGCGAGCTGCTTGGGGTGGATGAGCAGAAAGAGATCATGGTCAGTAATACCCGCCAGTTTCTTGCCGGTCTGCCGGCCAATAATGCTCTGCTCTGGGGTTCCCGTGGCTCCGGTAAGTCGTCGATCGTTAAAGCACTGCTCAATGAATTTTCACCCCAGGGGCTCCGGTTTATTCAAGTAGAAAAAGAAGACCTGATCTATCTGTCGGAGATCTTCACCGCCGTGGAGAATCAACCGTACCGGTTCATCCTGCTCTGCGATGATTTGACCTTTGAAGTGGGGGAACTGAGTTATAAAATGCTCAAAAGTGCCCTCGATGGCTCGGTCTATTCGGCACCGGAAAATGTCCTTATATACGTGACTTCCAACCGGCGCCACCTCCTGCCGGAGTATGAATCCGACCATCTTGGTGGCAAATTCGTTAAGGGAGAGTTGCAGCAGAGTGAGGCCATGGAAGAAAAGGTCTCTCTTTCTGACCGTTTTGGTATCTGGGTCGCTTTCTACGCCTTTTCCCAGGATCGTTACCTTGATGCGGTTCGCCTCAATGTGGAAAAGGAAAGTCTGCTCTGTAAAGTTAACATCCCCTGGAGTGCAGATATCGAGAATGATGCGATCCAGTGGTCCCACGATAAGAGTAAACGCTGTGGTCGGACCGCCTATCAATTCGCTAAAAACTGGGTGGGGAGATACCTCCTGTCTCTGCAAAAAGGGTAAGAGAGCACATCATTGCAAAACCTGTCGGTTATGTAACGAGATTCAAGAATATCGGGGACGTGAAACGTGCTTGAAAAAAAACGGCTGTTTGAACATTTTGCGTCAGCACAGGGGTTACGTTCAACCCGGCAGCGGGATATCATACTGGATGTATTCCTTTCCACTCATCAACATAGTAGTGTTGAGGAGCTGTATCTCAAGATCAAGCAGAGTAATCCGGGCATCGGTCATGCTACGGTATACCGGACACTCAAGCTTTTTGCCGAAGCGGGGATCGCCCGAGAAATACATCTTCACGACGGGCAGACCCGCTATGAGCAGACCACTGCCGGTGAACACCATGACCATCTGGTCTGTACCTCCTGTAACTCCATCGTGGAGTTTGAAAACGCTACCATTGAAAAGCTTCAGGAAGAAATCGCCGCGCGTCACGGCTTTCTGATTAAAAATCACAAACTTGAATTGTACGGACTGTGTATTTCCTGTCGGAAATAGCTACAAAAATGCTTGACCGGAATTTCTCTATTGACAAAAGGGAACAGGTACTGTTCTACTGATCAATTATAGTATGAATGTCTGTCACGATATAACTTCTGGAGGAAATCATGAACCCATTGGCACAGGAACTTAACGATCTTTTAGCACAAAACAGCCCCCATGTACTGGAGATGCTCTCTGACCTTGGCAAAAACCTTTTCTTTCCCAAGGGAATTTTGACCCAGTCGGCAGAAGCAAAGGACAAGGCTCATAAGTATAATGCCACTATCGGCATTGCCACCGAAAATGGCGGCCCCATGTTTCTGCAATGTATTCAGGACAAGCTGTCCGGCTTCGATCCGAAGGATATATACCCCTATGCCCCCCCTGCCGGAAAACCGGAATTACGTTCCCTCTGGCGGGAAAAAATGCTCCGTGAAAACCCCAGTCAACAGGGGAAACATTTCAGTAACCCGGTGGTCACCAACGCCTTGACCCATGGTCTCTCCATAGCATCGGATCTCTTCATTGACGACGGGGATCACCTGATTCTGCCCGATATGCTGTGGGGCAACTATAACCTAACCTTTGGTACCTGTAGTGGTGCCGTTGTCAAGAAGCATCCAACCTTCACCGCTGACGGTGGCTATGACGTCGCTGCGTTCAAAGATACCTTGAAAAAGAGTGCTGCTGAGAAGGGGAAAGCCGTTGTTCTGCTGAACTTCCCCAATAACCCGAGTGGTTACACTCCGACTGTTGCCGAAGGTGATGCCATTGTCGCCGCGATCAAGGAAGTTGCTGAAGCTGGTTGCAATATCGTCGCAATCTCCGATGATGCCTATTTTGGTCTCTTCTACGAAGACAGCCTGAAAGAATCCCTGTTCGGTAAATTGGCAAACCTGCACCCCCGTATTCTGGCGGTTAAGCTGGATGGTGCCACCAAAGAAGAGTTTGTCTGGGGATTCCGCACCGGCTTCATTACCTTTGCCGACGGCAGCGCCACGGAGAATGCTCCGGTCATGACCGCCCTCGAAAAGAAAACCATGGGTATCATCCGGGCGCGTATATCAAACTGTCCCCATCCGTCACAGACGTTTGTCATTGAAGCACTCCGCTCACCCCAGTTTCTCGCCCAGAAAGAAGAAAAGTTCCAGGTCATGAAAGGGCGTGCCCTGAAGACTAAAGCAGTTCTCAACAGCGATAAGTATGAGGCAGCGTGGGATTATTATCCTTTTAACTCAGGTTACTTCATGTGTCTGAAGTTGAAGACGGTTGACGCTGAAAAACTGCGGGTACATCTACTAGATGCCTATGGTGTCGGTGCCATATCCATCAACAAAACCGATCTGCGTATCGCCTTTTCCTGCATTGCAGAAGAAAATATTCAGGAATTGTTTGATATCATCTATCAGGGTGTGCTGGATTTCGCTTAATGTAATCAGTAATCACTCCGTAACAAAAACAACGGGCCTCCCAGATGGAGGCCCGTTGTTTTATCATGCTACATTTCCTCCCCCCGTTTGGTGGAAATCACTTTACGGAGCCGAACTCTCCATGGTAAGTGTTTCTCCCTCCACATCAATTGTCAATGTTCCCCCCTCCATGACCTTCCCCGCAATAATGGCACGTGCCACCTTGGTTTCCAGTTCACGTTGCAGGTATCTCTTGAGGGGGCGGGCACCGTAGACCGGGTCGTAGCCCGCTGTTGCCACAAAAGCCAAGGCTGCTCTGCTGATTTCAAGGGTGATTCGTTGCTCTTTGAGGCGCATCTTGAGCTGGCTGGCGAGGATGTCGGCTATTTTAATTACCTCATTCAGTTGCAGTGGTTTAAAGAGCACGATATCATCAACCCGATTAAGAAATTCCGGCCTGAAGCAGGTTTTCAGTTCATTCATGACGGTAGTACGTGCCTTCTCTGTGATTTCACCATCCTTGGTAATCCCTTCAAGCAGATGGGGGGCACCGATGTTTGAGGTCATGATGATAACGGTATTTTTGAAATTAACGGTTCTGCCATGGCTGTCAGTGACCCTGCCGTCGTCAAGAATCTGGAGCAGTATATTGAAAACATCTGGGTGGGCTTTTTCAATTTCATCAAAGAGTAATACGCAGTACGGTTTCCGTCTGACCGCTTCACTTAACTGTCCCCCTTCTTCATAGCCAATGTAACCGGGGGGGGCACCAATTAATCGGGAGACGGCAAACTTTTCCATATATTCCGACATGTCGATACGCACCATGTTCTCTTCCGAGTCAAAGAGAGCTTCTGCCAACATTCTGGCCAGTTCGGTTTTACCGACGCCGGTCGGGCCAAGGAAGATAAAGGAACCGATGGGGCGGCGTGGATCCTTGATGCCGGAACGGGCACGCAGCACGGCATCGGCAACCAGCTGTACTGCCTCATCCTGCCCCACAACCCGCTCATGGAGGATACTTTCCAGGCGGAGCAGTTTTTCCCGTTCTCCTTCCACCAGTCTCAGTACCGGTATTCCGGTCCAGTGGGCCACTATTTCCGCAATCTCATCCTCGGTAACTTCCTCCCGGAGTAATTTCTGCCCCCCCTGCTTCTGATCCAGTGCCGCCTCTTCATTCTTCAGGGCAGTTTCAAGACCGGGAAGTTCGGAATATTTCAAGCGGGAAGCCTGCTCAAGGTTGCCGGCACGTTCTGCCTGCTCTATTTCACGACGGGTACGTTCAAGCTGCTCACGCAGTCCCTGAACCCTCTGAATCGCAATTTTCTCCGAGTCGTAGCGTGCCCGCATGGCCGAGGCTTTTTCACGGTCATCGGCAAGATCTTTACGGAGGATTTCCAGACGATCCTTACTGGCCTTATCCTTTTCTTTCTTCAGTGCCACCTCTTCGATTTCCAGCTGCATGACCCGCCGTGAAATGGTATCAAGCTCCGAGGGGAGTGAATCAATTTCGGTGCGCAACATGGCACAGGCTTCATCCACCAGGTCGATGGCCTTGTCAGGTAAAAACCGTTCGGTAATGTATCGGTTTGACAGGGTGGCTGCAGCTACCAGGGCATTGTCCTGAATTCTGACCCCATGGTGAACTTCAAAGCGCTCACGGAGCCCCCTGAGGATCGACACGGTATCCTCAACCGTTGGTTGTTCGACCAGTACCGGTTGAAAACGACGTTCGAGGGCGGGATCTTTTTCGATATTCTGCCGATATTCGTCCAGAGTTGTTGCGCCAATGCAGTGCAGTTCTCCCCGCGCCAGCATGGGCTTGAGCATATTGCCCGCATCCATTGAGCCTTCAGTCTTACCGGCTCCGACGATGGTGTGCAGCTCATCAATAAAGAGGATAATCTGACCGTTGGCCTCTTTGACCTCGTTTAATACCGCCTTGAGACGTTCCTCAAATTCCCCCCGATATTTGGCACCGGCAATGAGAGCCCCCATATCAAGGGCGAAAATAATCTTATCTTTTAACCCCTCCGGCACATCACCTCTGACGATTCGTTGGGCTAACCCCTCCACAATGGCAGTCTTACCCACTCCCGGTTCGCCAATTAGCACCGGATTATTTTTGGTTTTGCGGGACAGCACCCGAATGACCCGGCGAACTTCATCATCCCGTCCGATGACCGGATCCAATTTGTCGGTTTGCGCCATCTTAACCAGATCGCGCCCATATTTTTCCAACGCTTCATAGGTCGCCTCCGGGTTGGCACTCTGCACCCGCTGGCTGCCCCGTACTTCGGTCAGTGCTTTAAGAAATCGTTCATGGGTAACGCCAAACTGCTTGAGGATCCGCCCGGAGGGTATTTTATCCCCCTCGGTTAATAGTGCCATCAGGAGATGTTCTACCGATACATATTCATCTTTAAGACGCTTTGCCTCAGTTTCAGCAGTAACCAGTATGCGGGAGAGACGCTGGGAAACGTAGATTTTCCCCGTCTCTGCCCCCGGTCCCGAGACCCGTGATTTACGCTCCAGTTCACCAATAACCTCTTTTTTGATGGCTTCCGGCATGATATCCATGCGTTGTAACAAGCGGGAAACCAGCCCCTCATGTTGTTCAAGAAGTGCCCAGAGCAGATGCTCACAATCCACTTCAAAATGGCCGAATGAAACAGCCCTGTTTTGTGCATCAGTAAAGGCTTCCTGAGATTTCTGGGTAAGTTTGTTAAAATCCATATCAATGCCTTTCCACACTCTGAGATATTCCCTCTCTTAAGAGGTAAGCACGAAGTACCGGGAAGTCAAGCCGTAAGCTGAGGGTATCTGCGGTTCATGCTTGACCAATCGGGCTATTTACGTTAGTTTCCTCCCAAATCAGTCTGTGGAGTTTCTTATGCGGGTCATATCCGGAAGCCGACGGGGTAAAAAGTTGTCTGTCCCTGCCGGGTTAACAACCAGACCCACCTCTGATCGAGTGAAGGAATCGCTGTTCAACATCCTGACCAATCGCCTTGATCTGTCCGGATGCCAGGTATTAGATATCTGTGCAGGTACGGGGGGACTGGGTATTGAGGCTCTAAGTCGTGGAGCAGATTTCTGCTGTTTCATTGAAAAAGATCCATCCTCACGAAAAATACTTGATAAGAATCTTGCAGATATGGCTTTTTTGATGATCTCACGAGTAGTAATGATGGATGTTGCCGTTGCCTTACCGACACTGGTCAGGCAGGGTCATTGCTTTGACCTGGTTTTTTTTGACCCACCCTATGACTCTTTGCTGTATGATACGGTTCCGGGGTTTGTTGAGAGGGAGAAACTGCTTAGGCCGGGGGCTGTTTTTGTCGCCGAGTGTGCCGTAAAGAAACAATTGTCTGACGCCTATGGCCATTTACGACGTGTTGACCGCCGCACCTATGGGGATACCGCCCTCGAATTGTTCATGATGGAGGATTAATGAAAAAAATTGCTGTGTATCCGGGCTCATTTGATCCAATTACCTATGGTCATCTTGACATTATCAGGCGTGGTCTGACTATTTTTGACGAGATAATTGTTGCGGTAGCTAGAAATTCACAAAAGAATGCCCTGTTTACGACTGATGAACGTGTGACACTTATTGAAGAGGTGCTTAAAGACGAAGAGCGTGTCACGGTTGATACCTTTAGTGGTCTATTGATTGATTATGTCTCATCCCGTGGTGCCCATGTCATTATTCGGGGTCTGCGGGCTATTTCTGATTTTGAATATGAATTCCAGATTGCCCAGATGAACAGCAGTATCGGCCGTGAAATTGAAACCCTCTTCATGATGACCTCACTGCAGTATGGGTATCTCTCGTCCTCCATTGTCAAAGAGGTCTGCTCGCTGAATGGTGATATTGACAAGTTTGTTCCATTGGAAATAAAAAACGCTCTCCGCTGTAAATACGGATTGTAATCTATTGACACATTAATTGCTGTGTATGACGAGGTGCCCCATGATTACCAAGGATATGATTATTTCTGATATTATTTCACAATACCCGGAAACGCTCCCCGTGTTCAGGGAATTTAATCTGGACTGTTGCGAATGCCAGATTGCCGACATTGAAACCGTCGGCCATGGTGCCGGTGTTCATCATATTGCCTTGGAAGAGTTACTTACCTCATTGAATGATGCTGTTGGGGATTGATTGGGGAGGAGGGGGAACAGAAGGTGGTGACACCACTCTTTCTACAGATTCGGTCATACTGCGGCAGGTAATAAATATGTTTCAAGAAATGTAGAATTTCCTGTTTTACCGCTACGGTAGGGGGAGATCCCCGTGGGTAGGGGGCGACCACATGGGGTCGCCCCTACAATTAACATCACCAACGGTGATTCGGTCTCATGCGGCTTTACTTCTGGTCAATGGCAGACAGTCTCCAGGTATTGTTACCCGCTGGACGGGTGAAGGTCCAGTACTCTTCAAACTTGATCGGATCGCTCTTGCTGCCGGAGAGTATGGTTCCTGCTTCGTCGGTTGTATAATCGAGCAGATTTGCGTAAATAAGTGACGTAATGAAGTCCTGTCCCGACTCCTGCCACGCTTCCACAACTTCTACCTTGCGTACAGCAATATTTTCCAAGCGGTTTATCTGTTTGTCCCGGAGCAGTCTGTCAATATCGGTCTGGAATATCCGGCGCATTTCATCGGTCAGAATATCATACGCCGTTGCCAGATTACGGTTCATCCAGGCACCTTGAATCTTGAAAAAATTATCCATTATCAAATCATTAAAACGGTTTTCGTCAAAATAAGCATCGTATTGACGTATTTGGGCCAACCCCGATTCAACGTCATTCACCTCTGCCGGTGGCTGTTGATACCCCTGTGAAATGGGTGTGACGGTACTTTGATAACTGTTTTGAGCAAAGGAGGAGTCGCTGCTGTTTTCCCGGCTTTTTTTAATAAAGCGATAAATAAGATAGGCAATACCGGCAAGCAGCAGGATTTCAAAAAGCCCAATGCCGCCACCACCGCCACCATAGCCCATACCGCTACCACCCATGCCGCCAAATCCCATACTTCTGAAGAGCATACCACCAAGCAAACCACCGGCAATGCCGCCCGCCATACTCCTGAAGAAACCACCTGCCGCAGGCTGTGGCTGGTAGATTGGCGGAGCAGGGGGAATATACTGCTGTGGCCGTGAAGGGGGGGGCTGGGTAATTGGTGAAGCGGGACGGGAATAACTGCGGGTTCCCCTGCTCCCCAGAGAGCGGCTGCCGCCACCGGCTCGCGCATGGGCAACGGTGTCAATTAATGACACAGAAAGAAACAGAGCTGCCAACAACAGAGGGAAGAATCTTTTTATCTGCCTATTCATGGTCTGTAACTCCTTATGTTTAAGTGCTGCGAGAGTAACCGAATCGGTTTCACCTGTAACGGTAATAACTGCTCTGCAGAAAATCAAGGTATGGGAAAGTTTTCCTATCTGCCCAGTTTGTTCTTTATGGCCTCAACCACGTAATAGGCATCGTTAATGGCCGTATAGATCAGGTTTGGATGCCGTTCTTCGGCAATGGACCCCTCACTGATCTTCATATATGAAGGAGAAATTGCTCCGCCGATCACATATACACCCTTTCTGGTCGATTCAAAATCCGAGGTCAGCAACACCAGACGCTCCCCCTCTTTGGCAATTTTGCAGACACCGGCAGCACAGGCAATACTCTGGATACTGAGTTTGTCAAAAATCGGTACCGGTCCCTGGGAACCGATACAGGCAATGACGTTCTGCATCGGAAAACTCATGGCGTGGTAGAGATCGATACCATCTGACTGTTTGAATTCATTAATTCGAATAACCAGGCGGTCAACCCCTTCGTCATCTACTTCACCAATACGGGGCGTTGCACCGGGAAGAAGACGGATATTTCCCCCCAGCAGAATTTCTTCTCCCAGACGCTGTGCGGTCTCTTTATTGACATCAAATGTTTCCGCCATGTGTGCCCAGTAGACCGGATTGGTATCTTTTGCCTCACGTTTGGCTTTAAGAATGTTGATGATAACATCTGCCGCAGTATTTCCTCCGCCGATGACCAGCGTCTTGATGCCCACATATTTACCGGCATCGTCAACATTTTTCGCTACCATTTTGGCGTCACCATAGACGGAAAGTTCACGGGGGATATTGCTGCCGAAGGAAAGAACCACTTTCCTGCCCCGAAAACTTCCTTTTGACGTTACCACAGACAAGCCGTCTCGTTCATCTTTAATGTCTTCGAAATCGACCTCTGTTTGAATGGCCAGATTTTCATGCTGGACAAAATGCTGCACATACTGCAGATAGCTCTCCACCGTGACCGGTTTGTCGGGGGGACGCAGCTCATCGACCATAAAGGGTTCGGCAGCATCCTTCGGTTTCGAGGGGTATACCAGCTTTCCTTCAGGATAGCTGTTGGCAATACCCTGAAAAATTGCCTTGCCCGATTCGAGCACAAGGTAGGAAAGACCGTGCTTATGGCAGAGATAGGCCGTGGAAAGTCCCGCCGGTCCTCCTCCGATTATCAGTACATCATAAAGTTTATTTTTCATGGTTTGTGTCCCTTTCAGCTTAAATAATACACAGTTTTATATTATAGCATAGTGCAGAAGCAAAGACAAAGCGATAAGGGCTTGTCATCTGAAATGTTTGAGGTAGTATAGGAGCAGAAACTGATATTTATTTGGAGGACACCATGGAAGAGAGAAATCAAAAAATGGCTGCCGCAGCACTACTGATTTTTGCCGGAGGCGTTATCGGTGCCGGCCTTGCACTGCTCTTTGCCCCCCAGTCGGGAGCAGAAACACGTAAAGATATCCTGCGCCGCTCACGAAAGGTGCAGCATTGTGCCGATGAAATGGTCAATGACCTGGCACGTAATGTCACCTCCCTTGTTGACAGCATCGGCGTGAAAACCGAGGATATGCTGGAAACCGGCAAGGGAGTTGCCGGGTCTGCCCGTAAAGACCTGATTCGACTCATTGAAGAGGGAGCCTCAAAGCTTGAAAAATTGCGCACCGTGTTAAAACGTGCCTAATGGGGAGGAGTAGTACCGGCTATTTCGGGAGCGACAGCCGTATCTGACTTTGCCCCTTTTCAGGAATGAGAGAATTGAAATATTCGATAGTCATAAAATGTTCCGAGTTACGCGGTACAATTTTTGAACTGTAACGACTGATGTACATGAGATATCGGATGCCATAGTTTTGGGCGGTTGTCAGGTTGGTCTCACTATCTTCACCAAGCAGGGTACGCGCAGGGTCGTAGGAGATAAACTTCTGTAACTTGTCCCAAAAACCGTTATCCTCCTTGGGGACTCCCACCTGATGGGCGCAGATTGTGCCGTCAAAGTAGTGGCCGATGCGGGTGTTGTTCATCTTGAGATTCAGTGTTTTCGAATGTGCATTGGTTACCAACCAGACCGCCTTGCCCGAATGTTTTAGAAAAAGCAGAAACTCGATGACATGGGGGTGGACAGCAATCAGGTGTTCAATCTCTCTTTTGAGAAGGGGAATGTCCAGTTTGAGGCGGTCGGACCAGTAATCGAGATCGGTCCAGTTCAGGCTGTTTTCTTGACTGCGAAAGAGTGCGTAGAGCTGTTTTTTTGCCTGTTCCAGGGGGGTATGGTTCCGCTCTGCCCAGCGTTGTGGAACATGTTCTAGCCAAAAATGGTCATCAAAATGTCGATCAAGTATGGTTCCATCCATATCAAGCAGAACGGTATCTATAGTATTCCAGTCAAGAATCATGGTGACAGTTTACTCCCTATTGATTTATAACCCTGATTGACAATACGTTTTGTTATCGGTAATTGTCAAGGTTGCGGTTACTATCACTATTTATGAAGGTCAGTTTATGAAAATTACCTTGGAAACTCTGTTTCCCCAATCGGGTGACATACCTGAACAGTTTAAAATTCCCTCGCCACTCAAACAAGACACCTACCTTATTCAGGGCGAATTGCGACAGTGGGACGGCCCTCTTCAAGAAGTGTGTTCACCGGTTTTAGTTCGAACAGACCATGGCCTGGTGTCGGAACCTGTGGGTGAGGCACCTCTTCTGACTGCCGATGCCGCACTGGAATGTCTGGATAGGGCGGTAGAGGCGTACGCTCTCGGACGGGGCGTCTGGCCCACTATGTCCGTGGGGGAGCGTATTTCCTGCGTGCAGCGTTTGATCACGGCCATGCTTCCGAAACGGCAGGAGATCGTCCTGCTGCTTCAATGGGAAACCGGCAAGTCTTTTCGTGAGGCGGAGCGTGAGTTTGATCGTACGGTGGCCTATATTCGGGATACTCTTGAGGCCTTGAAAGAGTTGGATCGGGTATCCTCCCGTTTTGTTATTCAACAGGGGATTATCGGTCAAATTCGCCGCGCCCCGCTGGGGGTTGTGCTCTGCATGGGGCCCTTTAATTTTCCGCTCTACGAGACCTTCACTACCTTGATTCCGGCGCTGGTCATGGGGAATACCATACTGCTGAAGCCACCCCGTTTTGGCATCCTGATTTTTCAGCCGCTTTTGGAGGCGTTTCGCGACCTGTTTCCCGCCGGTGTGATCAATACGGTGTACGGTGAGGGGGAAACGGTGGTACCACCGCTGATGGCTACCGGTAAGGTTGATGTGCTTGGCTTCATCGGTACCAGCCGGGTGGCTGATACCCTCCGTTCCGTTCATCCGCGCCCCCATCGTCTTCGCTGCGTACTTGGTCTGGATGCGAAAAATCCCGCCGTAATTCTCCCCGATGCGGATCTGGCGATGACCGTCGCCGAATGTCTTTCCGGCTGCTTGACCAATAACGGGCAGCGCTGCACCGCCCTGAAAATTCTCTTTGTACACCGTGCCGTGGTCGATGAATTTGTGGCACGTATGACCGAGGGCATAAGCGCCCTGAAATGCGGTATGCCCTGGGAAGAGGATGTCATTATCACGCCGCTCCCCGAGCCGGAAAAACCCGCATACCTGGCTGAACTAGTGGCCGATGCCACTGGAAAGGGGGCACAGGTTATGAATACCGGGGGGGGCACTGTCTCTTCGTCTTTCTTCTACCCCGCGTTGCTCTATCCGGTAACCCCGGACATGCGGGTGTATGCTGAAGAGCAGTTTGGACCGGTCATACCGGTGGTGCCCTTTGATGCTCTTCAGGAACCGATAGACTACATAGTCGCCTCCAATTACGGTCAGCAGGCCAGTATCTTTGGCAAAGACTCTGATTCACTTGCCCAATTGGTGGATGCGCTGGTCAATCAGGTCTGTCGCATCAACATTAACAGTCAATGTCAACGCAGTCCGGACAGCTTTCCTTTTAATGGACGGAAAAACTCGGCGGACGGCACCCAATCCGTTGCCGATGCCCTGCGGATATTCTCCATTCGGATCGTGGTGGCGGCACGGGAAAACGATGCCAACCGGGAGATCATTACCGACATTGTGCGGGAACGAAAGTCACATTTCTTATCGACAGATTATATTCTTTAAATTATCAGGAGCAGGCTTCATGAACCCCTTGCTTATCGCTAAAACAGAAAATCTCCGCGCGATACTTTCTGCCATGGGTGGCTGTGTCATCGGCTTCTCCGGTGGTGTTGATTCAACCCTCTTGTATGCGGTTGCTGTTCAAGTCATTGGAGAGCGTGTACTTGCGGTGACGGCCACCTCCCAAACCTATCCGCAACGTGAGTTGCATGAGGCGTGTCAACTGGCACAGCTGATTGGTGGCCGACATCGGCAGATTGTCTCTGAAGAACTGGATATTCCGGAGTTTCGCGACAACCCACGTAACCGCTGCTATTACTGCAAAAAAGAGCTTTTTGGTAAGTTACGCAGTATCGCTGACGAAGAGGGTCTTCAGTTTGTGCTGGACGGCACCAATTGTGACGATGCCGGTGATCATCGGCCTGGGAACGTTGCTGCCGGTGAATTGGGGGTGCGTAGTCCTCTTGAGGAGGCCGGTTTTACCAAGCAGGATATCAGGGATCTCTCCCGTGAAATGGCCTTGCCGACCTGGGATAAACCGGCATTTGCCTGCCTTTCCAGCCGTTTCCCCTATGGTACAGCCATTACCGCCGAACGGGTTGACCAGGTGGGGATGGCAGAGGAGTCCCTGAGACTCCTTGGGCTACGGATATTGCGGGTGCGCTATCATGGAGCGGTTGCGCGTATTGAGTTGGGTGAAGAGGAATTCTCACAGGCGGTGGGACCACTCCGTGATGAGATTATCCACTCTGTCAAAAAGGCCGGTTTTACCTATGTAGCCCTTGATTTGCAGGGGTATCGCACCGGAGCGATGAATGAACTCCCATGATTCAGCTCCCCATTGATGAAATTGTTCCCCGCTTTCGGGAAACCTTCCGCTCCCACCGGACGATATTACTGCACGCTCCGCCGGGAGCCGGCAAGACTACCCGCATTCCACTGGTGCTTCTGGATTCTGTTCCCCCTGCGGCTGGCCGTATCCTCATGCTCGAACCGAGACGTATCGCAGCCATTGCCGCTGCCCGCCACATGGCACAGCTGCTTGGTGAAGAGGTGGGGGAAACTGTCGGTTACTCAATTCGCTTTGAGAGTGTGGTTTCCCGTAAAACCCGCATAGAAGTGATTACCGAAGGGATTCTCACGAGACGCATCCAACACGATCCCGAATTATCCGGTGTCGCCGTGGTTATTTTTGATGAGTTCCACGAGCGGAGTATGCATGCCGATCTGGGACTGGTGCTCTGCCGGGAAGTTCAGCAACTGCGTCCAGATTTATCGATGATTATCATGTCGGCAACCCTTGATGTGCAACAGATCTCCCTGCTGCTGGATCATGCCCCTATTATCAGCTCGTCCGGTCGATCGTTCCCCGTTGAGCATATCTATTGTGATGATTCGGGAAAAACAGCACTCATGGGGAGAGTCTCGGCAACCGTTATGCGGGCACTCCGTGAAACGGAGGGGGATCTTCTGGTATTTCTTCCCGGTTCTGGCGAAATCAGGGGGTGCGCCGCACTTCTCACGGATGCACTTCGGTCAGAAGTGCGGCAGATTGAAGTTTGTCAATTGTTCGGTGATCTGCCGATTGCCGACCAGCAGAAAGCAATTCAGATCGGCAATATACGCAAGGTTGTCTTAGCCACCAGCATTGCCGAGACCAGTCTGACCATTGAAGGGGTCAGGGTCGTTATTGACAGTGGTGTCTCCCGGCGACTTCAGTATGATCCGGGAACCGGCCTCAATCGACTGGTAACGGTGCGGGAATCACGGGCGTCTGCCGAGCAGCGGGCGGGGCGGGGGGGGCGTGTCGCACCCGGTGTCTGCTATCGTCTCTTCTCCCTCCATACCTTGAACGCCATGGCACCCTTTACTCCTCCCGAGATTACGGTTGCCGAATTATCCGGTCTGCTGCTGGAGCTTGCCGCATGGGGTGTTACCGATCCGGATCGCTTGGAGTGGCTTGATGCACCGCCCGCTGCTGCGGTTGCAACGGCGCGCAGTCTGCTCTGCGAACTGGATCTGCTGGCCGTGAACGGTACTATTACGGAAGCCGGTACCCATGTCGTGCGTCTACCGCTGCACCCCCGTCTCGGCAGATTATTGCTGCGTGCGAAGGAGCTTGGCTGTGCTTCCCTGGGGTGTCAGATTGCGGCACTGCTCTCTGAACGGGATATTTTCAGGCGTACGGATAGAAATTTTCAGTGCCAAATCTGTGTATCCGATCTGGAAGAGCGTCTTGAAGCACTGCAGTCGTGGCAGGTTACGGGAAGGGTGCCACAGCATATTGACCTGTCGGCACTCAAAACAGTGGTAAAGACAACTCAGCAGCTCCGCAAAACCATGGGAATTGGCACTTCGCCACCTCGGGAAACCGTGACCGGGGATACCCTTGCCCGCCTGCTGCTGGCGGCCTATCCGGATCGGGTCGCCCGGCGGCGAGATTCGGGAGAAGGGTATCTGCTGGCTAGCGGTCGTGGTGCACTGTTATCGGTGCGGAGCGGTGTCAGGGGGGGAGATTTTATTGTCGCTCCCCTGCTGGATGCCGGTAGTCGTTCCGATGCCACCATTCACCTGGCCTCGGAGGTCACGGAGGCGGTACTTCGCGAAGAGCGGGGGAGGCATATTCAAAGAAAGATTACTGTTTGCTGGGACGAGCGGGAACAGCGTGTCAACGCCCGACAGGTGGAGTCTCTTGGCAGTGTGGAATTATCCGCAAGGACGGTCGTGCCGCCACCCGACCGTGTTGCCGCTGCCCTGATCGGGGCGGTGCGAGCTTCACGGTTGCAGCTGTTGACCCTTGATGATGCCTTTCGACAGCTTCAGGGGCGGTTACAGCTACTTCATCGCTCATTTCCCGAACAGGAGTGGCTCGATGTGTCGGACTCTGCCCTTTTGGAGAGCCTCGAACTGTGGCTCATGCCCTCTTTGTCAGCGGCTACCAATTCTGCCAGAAAGCTTGCCCAGTTATCCATGGCTGAGGTGCTTATGAGTAATCTCAGTTATCAACAGAAACGGTTACTGGATGAATTGGCACCGGCAGCAGTGGCTGTGCCGAGCGGTTCCCGCATCAGGATTGACTATGGTGAAGAGGTGCCGGTATTGGCGGTAAAGCTTCAGGAATTATTTGGCCTGGCACTCGGGCCAACAGTCTGTAACGGTAGAGTACCACTGCTCCTTCACCTGCTGTCACCGGCCGGTCGGCCGATTCAGGTAACCCGGGATCTGCGGGGCTTTTGGGATGGGGCGTACACTCAGGTGAAGAAGGAGTTGAAGGGGCGTTACCCAAAGCACCCCTGGCCCGAGGATCCCTGGAGTGCCGTGCCAACCCGTCGTCTTAAGCCGAAGGGGTAGGGGGGAGGAGTAGTGCCACTGTTTGAATAAAAAATTGGTTGGATTGAACATTACTGATGTGATAGTAGTAATAACTGAAGACACGATGTGTTTGTTGTTATTACATAATTTTAACATATTTGCGAAGAGGAAGGTATTGTATGGACTTAACGGAAGATCAGAAAAATATCATTGATTTATTTGTCAAACAGGAACTTCTTATTGAAAAATTATACCAACTCTTTGCCGAAAGATATCCGGCCTACAAGGACTTTTGGAATAAAATGGCAAAAGAAGAGTATCAGCATTCGGTGCTCATTCATCGAATGATTGATAGTGAAGCCGTCATTTTTACACAAGGGGAACTCCGCTCTGAATATCTTAATTCAAGTATAGAATTTATTGATAAATTTATTGCCGAGTTTAAAAAAGACAAAGGCTATCCCATTGAACACGCCGCTCTCAAAGCGACACAACTTGAAAAAGGACTCTGGGAAAGAAATGTTTTTCAGCATTTTGAATCCGATTCTGAAGACGTAAAAAAAGTCATGGAAACACTCAATTCAGAACAAAAATTCCACATTAAAAAGATTGACAGATTTGCTTCACAATTTTTGTCAAGAAACAGATAATAATTCTACTCACCCATACAACCGATAGGGGCGGGTTCAATCCCGCCCGTTCCATACCACCCGGCAAATCAGCCCAACCGCAACCGTTTAACTATGTTCGCTACCACCCTGCAGTATCCGAATGTATAGCTGGCATTGTTCTTCCCTGTTGGTTGTGCCATGAAATAATGTCTCAAGATATTTTTCGTAATAACCGATAGAAAGATCAAACATAAGAAAAATGGAGGGTATATATGAAGCGATTACTCATGTCTGGCTTGATGGCTTGGTTACTTTCAGGATGCATACCCAGTAACGTCATTTATGACAATAGTACGGCGATGAGGATATTCACCCCGTGCTCAAATAGAGAAATATGCGGTATTGATACCTATAATGTCACGTGGGATAATTTATGTGACCAGAATATTTCAGATTATCCCGTTTCTTATAGATCAAAACAGTCGGTATTTCAGTCAGGTAAAGCTGAATATGTTACTTATCGTAAACTTTCTGTTGCTGACCAATATGGAGGAAATAACAAATGAAAAATATTTATAAGATATTCATATTGGTCACTACAACAGTCTCTCTTTTCGGATGTACTTTGGAATCAAACGTTGTTACCCTTCATCCACGTCAGAGCTACCTTGTTGACGAGCCCATTGAGCTGCAACAGAGCCGGAGTGTAGTCGGAAGATTTAACTCGCAGTTGATTTTTCTTGCTGATCAGATTGACAGAAACGCAGAAAGAAAAAGTCTTGATAATACCTATATTGTCACCAGCTTTACCAACTTGAACAATCTCACCGAAACAACTCAATTTGGTCGATTGATCGCAGAAAATATCATCCACGAGTTGCAGGTACGTAAATGGAATGTTTTTGAGGTAAGGCTAAACAGAGATGTAATGATAAATGAAACAGGTGAGTTCTCGTTAAGTAGAGATATCAAAAAGATCAAGGACACCTATAAAGTGGGCGGTATTGTAACTGGTACTTATTCTATTACCGGTAACCATGTTATTGTTAACGCAAGGGTGATTGATATAAATACGGGGCTTGTTGCATCGTCTGGACAGATTCGGGTTCCGGTTGATGGTTTTACTGAACAACTTTTGTATAATGGAGAAAGTAGTAAAATGATAAGATTAGTTGGCGACCCATCTCGCTCATTTTAATTGTTGATTGTAAGTTCGTGTTTGACAGGTACGGGCACCCCCTATAAGGGTGCCCGTACCTGTTTTTATCCCCACGAGGGGACTGCTGCCCCTACATTCGAAACGTAATGTCCTTTATTTTACCGGTTCCCGATTGCGTAATGCCTCTGTCCTGATTGGCCGCCAGGTGGCGTAAGATGGAGAAAATCATTTCCGTCTCTTGCGGTTTACCGAGCTTGGTGGCTATGGCCTCGGCGGTCAGAGCCTTGTCCTGCTGTTTCAGTAATTTAACAAGAGACTTTTGCAATGTGATAACCGTTTCTGCGGCTTTCTTGCCCGCTTCCACGCCGGGCTGGTGGTAGGCGTTGATGTTTAGCAAACTGGCATAAAAACCGACTGTCCGCTCGAACAGGGCGATCAGTACCCCCACCGAATAGGCATCCACCCGGTCTATGGTGATGGTCATTGACTCTCTGCCTTTTTCGTATAAGGCACTGCGGGTTCCCTGGAGAAAACCGAAGAGGAAATCTCCACTGGTAACTCCTTCTTCCACCTGCATTGAAGTGCCTTCACGATCATGAAGTACCTCAATAAACGTCACAAAGAAATTTGCCACCCCTTCACGTAACTGCTGAACATAGGCGTGTTGATCGGTGGAACCTTTGTTACCATAGACCGTCAACCCCTGATTGACCCGCTTGCCATCCCGGTCAAGCTCTTTACCGATGGATTCCATGATTAACTGTTGCAGGTAGCGGGAAAATAGCAGTAAACGATCCCGGTAGGGGAGCATTACCATGTCCTTGCTGCCACAGGCATCGGTGGCGTAGTACCACATGAGTGCCATACAGGCTGCTGGATTTTTCAGTGTTGTCGTACTACTGGTGGCGATATCGCAGTTTCTGGCTCCATCGAGCAGATCGGTAATTGAAATGCCCTGGAGTGCCGCTGGTAAAAGCCCTACCGCCGAAGTCACGGAAGTACGTCCACCAACCCAATCCCACATCGGGAAGCGCTCAAGCCACTCTTCTTTACGTGCCAACAGGTCCAGTTCACTGTCGTTACCGGTTACGGCAACGGCATGGCGGGAAAAGGTAAGTCCGGCTCGCTCATAGGCCGCCCGAGCCTCCAACATGCCATTCCGGGTCTCCTTGGTGGAGCCGCTTTTAGAAATGACTACGGCTAAAGTGTGTGAGATCTCATCTCCCAACAGGGCAAATACTTTATCAATACCGTCCGGATCCGTATTGTCAAGGAAGTATGCCTTCATTTTGTCACTGCCGGTGGCCAGCGCATCGGCTACAAATTGGGGCCCAAGAGCCGAACCACCGATGCCGATTATGAGGAAATTGGTGAAGAGGGTTTCACGTTCTGATTTAAGAGCACCGGAATGAATTTTGTTACAAAAAATGTGGATAGTATCGATGGTACTTTCAATTTCATCTCTGAGTATGCGCGAAGGTGCCAATGCGGGATCCCGCAACCAGTAGTGTCCCACCATACGGTTTTCGTCCAGGTTGGCAATGGAACCACCCTCCAGGCCGCTCATTTCCAGTAGTGCTTCATGCATGGCCGGTTCCATTTCTTTAAAAAAGGAGTCAGCAAACTTCATTCGGCTCATGTCCAGGGTCAGGTTTATTTCGGGGCAGTGACAAAGATATTTCTGATAGCGGTTCCACAATGCGGTATCTTTTTCCATAGTTCCTCCGGTCTCGGATATACGAAAGGCGGAGAATTCCCCGCCTTTCGTCACTTCCTTCACAGCTGCTCTATTTTTTAATGTTATAGAAAACGTCGTGTCCTTTAAAGAGTGCGGTGCTGTCCAGTTCATCCTCAATACGGAGCAACTGGTTGTACTTGGCAACCCGGTCAGTACGGCAGAGAGAGCCGGTTTTGATCTGTCCGGAGTTAACCGCAACCGCCAAATCGGCCAGTGTGGTGTCTTCCGTTTCACCCGAACGGTGGGAAATAACGGTGGTATACCCGGCACGTTTGGCCATTTCGATCGCTTCGAGTGTTTCCGTCAGGGTACCGATCTGATTTAGTTTGATTAGAATCGAGTTGGCGATGCCTTTCTGAATTCCTTCTTTAAGGATAGCCGGATTAGTTACAAACAGGTCATCACCAACAATCTGAATCCGTTTGCCGAGACGATCAGTGAGAAGTTTCCAACCATCCCAATCATTTTCAGCCATGCCGTCTTCGATGGAAATGATGGGATATTTATTAACAAGGTTCTCGTAGAAATCGACCAGTTCAGCAGGGGTTTTGATTTTTTGTGCTTCATTTTCCAATGTGTAGACGCCATCTTTGAACAGTTCCGACGAAGCCACGTCAAGGGCGAGCAGGACGTCTTCGCCTGGTTTGTAGCCAGCTTTAACGATTGCTTCCATGATAACTTCAAGAGCTTCTTCATTAGAGGTGAGGTTAGGGGCAAAGCCGCCTTCATCACCAACAGCCGTGTTATACCCCTTGCTCTTCAAGACAGCTTTCAGTGCATGGAATATTTCTGCTCCCATTCTGAGGGCTTCTTTGAAAGAGGTGGCTCCGGCGGGCATAATCATAAATTCCTGAATATCAACATTGTTATCAGCGTGGGCACCGCCGTTGATGATATTCATCATCGGCAACGGCAACTCACGGGCATTTGCTCCACCGATATATTTGTAGAGGGACTGACCGGCTTCCTCTGCAGCAGCTTTGGCTACGGCGAGAGAAACACCGAGAATGGCGTTGGCACCCAGGTTGGTTTTGAAAGCCGTACCGTCAAGTTCGAGCATTTTCATATCAATACCAACCTGATCATCCGCTTCCATACCGATGATCTCTTCAGCAATGATGTTGTTTACGTTATCAACGGCCTTCAGAACCCCTTTACCAAGGTAGCGCGACTTGTCACCATCACGAAGCTCCATCGCTTCACGTTCACCCGTTGAAGCACCAGATGGAACGGCAGCCCGCCCGAAAGCACCTGATTGAAGAAATACTTCAACTTCCAATGTCGGATTCCCACGGGAATCCAGTATTTCTCTGCCATAGACATCAATAATCTCACTCATCTGCAGCCCCCTTGCGTGGAATATGTGTTGAGCTGGGCATTTTCCTCCCAGTTGCGTTTGTATGTATACCACAAATTTATAAAAAAAACAGCTTGAGCAATGGCATTCTTGATAGTTTTACGGGGATTATTCAGCAACCGCTTTTAAATGAAATGGAAACGTGCTATGACCAGTGTCAAAAGAGCGTACAATTCATCCTAAAGGCCATCTAATGTCATCGGATATTCTTAACCGGCTCGCCATTGATAAAACCCACACTACTGTGACGCGTAGTTCAGGTTCTTCCTGGAAACGTCGTGGAATTGCTGCGGTTCTCGTTGCCGTAGCAGTCATCGGAGCCGTTTTTCTCTCCTGTAATCGGGCAGTTACTGTCGATACCGCGACTGTTTCACTTTTTTACCCCACGCAGTCATTTACACTTCTGAACGCCAGTGGTTATGTGGTTGCCCAGCGTAAGGCGTCCGTATCATCCAAAATCACCGGCAGACTGGAGTGGCTCGGAGTAACCGAGGGGAGTCGGGTTACGGCAGGGCAGGTTATTGCCCGTTTGGAAAACAAGGATCTTGAGGCGGCTGTCAAGCAGCTTGAAGCAGTGGTCACCAATTCACGTGCCTTGCGTGAACAGGCTCGTGCGGAGAGTATTGAAGCGGAGAAATCCTTTCAACGGCAGAAACAGCTCCTTGCCTCCGGTATTATTTCCCAGGCCGATTTTGACAGTGCCGATGCCAGATTGAAACGGGCTATTGCTGCAGCCAATAGTGCTGAAGCCGGCATTGCTGTTGCCACTGCCGCTCTTCAAGGGGGGAATGTTTCTAATGATTACAGTTTGATTCGTGCTCCGTTTGATGCGGTGGTGCTCACTAAAAATGCCGATGTCGGGGATATCATCACGCCACTTGGTGCCGCTGCCAATGCCAAGGCCGCTGTCGTGACAATTGCCGACCCCGCTTCTCTGGAGATTGAGGCCGATGTTTCTGAGTCCAATCTGTCACAGATTACCCAGGGACAGCCGTGCGAAATCACCCTTGATTCACTTCCCGGCACCAGATTGCGCGGTATCTTACAAACCATTGTCCCGACCGCAGATCGGAGCAAGGCTTCTGTAATGGTTAAAGTGCGTTTTATGGACAAGGAACCTCGTATTTTTCCAGAAATGAGTGCCAAGGTGGCTTTTCTGCAGCATGAGGCTCATACCGGTGATACCGTCGCACGCCTTGTGGTTACGCCAACCGCTGTGACAACTCGCAATGGTATAAGCGGTCTTTTTCTGGTTGACGGCTCGAAAGTTCGCTTTGTTCCGGTAACGGTGGGGGGCAAGTTAGGTGATCTTATCGAGGTTACCGGTGTTAAATCTGGCGATAAGGTCGTTGTCAAACCTCTTGCGTCACTGGTTGATAGCAGTAGAATCTCTGCCCCGGAGAAAAAATAGCATGGCATTACCCTTACAGCCCCAGATTATGGTGTCTCTTAACGCCGTTTCCAAGGCGTATCAGCGGGGTAATCAGCCGGTTTTAGTCTTGGAAAGCATCTCTTTTGACATTATCCGGGGTGAATTTCTCGCCTTGATGGGCCCCTCGGGGTCCGGTAAATCGACGCTGCTTAATTTAATTGCCGGGATTGATACGGTTGACAGTGGCTCAATTGTCATTGACGGTGTTGATATTGCCACATTGAAAGAAGCTGAGCTTGCCCGTTGGCGAGCGGCTAATGTTGGTTTCATATTCCAGTTTTACAATCTTATTCCGGTACTGACCGCTTTTGAAAATGTTGAGTTGCCGTTGATGCTTACCTCTCTTACGAAACGAGAGCGACGGGATCACGTCGAGGCGGCACTCGAAGTTGTCGGTTTGCTGGATCGGCTTGAACATACCCCCTCACAGCTTTCGGGGGGGCAGCAACAGCGGGTTGCCATTGCCCGTGCCATTGTTACCGATCCGGCAATTCTGGTCGCCGATGAACCGACCGGAGACCTTGACAGGGTTTCCGCCGAGGAAATTCTTGCGCTGATGACACGTCTTAACAGTGAGCAGCATAAAACCATCATTATGGTAACCCACGACCCCCGTGCTGCAGAGAAGGCCCACATTATCCATCACCTGGAAAAGGGACTTTTGACCGATGTTCCTGGTTAAGTTACTGATACGGAACGCGTTTCGTCACCGTCTACGTACACTGCTTACCATCCTTGGCATTACGGTGGCAATACTGGCCTATGGCTTATTGCAGACGGTGGTGACCGCCTGGTACGCCGGAGTTAACGGTTCTTCTTCAACCCGCTTAATCAGCCGTAATGCGGTTTCTCTGGTTTTTTCTCTTCCGCTTGCCTATCAGGAACGGATCAGACACTTGGAAGGAGTCACCGGTCTGACCTATGAAAACTGGTTTGGCGGTGTCTATATCACGGAGAAAAATTTTTTCCCCAATTTTGCCGTTGATGCTAAAAGTTACTTTACTATTTATCCGGAGTTTGTTCTGCCACCAGAGCAAAAACGCGCTTTCCTGTTGGATCGCAAAGGGTGTGTGGCGGGAAAAAAACTGGCCGAGCGTTTTGGCTGGAAAGTGGGTGATACGGTCTCACTGAAGGGTACTATCTACCCCGGCACCTGGGAATTTGTGGTACGGGGGATCTACGGCGGTGCGGATAAGTCAACCGATGAATCTCAATTCTTTTTTCATTGGGACTATCTGAATGAAACCTTAAAAAAGACCATTGCACGCCGTGCTGACCAGGTTGGAGTCTATGTCATTGGCCTCAAAAATCCCCAGTCAGCACCCGAAATAGCACTTGCGGTTGACGCAACGTTTCGAAACTCGCTCGCGGAGACGTTAACTGAAACGGAAAAAGCCTTTCAATTGAGTTTTGTCTCCATGACAGAAGCTATTGTGGTGGCAATCAGGATCGTTTCCTTCGTGGTTATTATCATCATCATGGTGGTGGTTGCCAATACGATGGCCATGACCGCACGGGAGAGAATCGGTGAGTATGCCATTTTCAAGGCACTTGGCTTCACCGGGTATCACATTGCAGGTATGGTGTTTGGTGAGTCGTTGTTTATCACCCTCACGGGGGGAACCATCGGTATTCTACTCACCTTTCCGGTGGCTGCAAAATTCGGTGAAATTATGGGCACTTTTTTTCCCGTTTTTCAGGTAGAACGTGCCACACTCACTGCTGATATTGTTTTTTGCGGTATTGTCGGTATTATTGCCGCCGTTTTTCCCACATGGAGAGCAGTACGCATAAAAATAGCCGATGGGCTCCGACGTATCGGGTAGGGGAGGGCTCTTGAAAGTAAAAATTCTCGTAGTAGATGATGAATTGAGCATGCGCGAGTTCATGTCAATATTACTGGAGCGGGAAGGCTATGATGTCCAGACAGCTGCTTCTGCAGAAGCGGCTCTTTGTCTTATTGAAACCGGTCTGGTTGATCTGGTTCTGTCCGATGTCAATATGCCCGGACTCACCGGAATTGAGCTGTTGGCTCGTATTAAAGAGCGTTCCCCTGACACGGCTGTGCTTATGATTACGGCTTTTTCCAGCGCTGAGCATGCGGTTGAGGCCATGAAACTTGGTGCCTATGATTACATCTGTAAGCCATTTCGCAATGATGAATTACTGCAACTGATCGTAAATGCCCTTGAAAAACAGGGGTTACAGAGGGAAAATATTCAGTTGCGCAGGGGGGCGGTGGAGCAGGACAGCTTTTGTGGCATTATCGGTAAAAATCTTCACATGAGACAGCTGTTCGACTTGATTCTGAAGGTAGCTGCAAGTCAGAGCAGCGTGCTGGTGCTTGGGGAAAGCGGCACCGGTAAGGAGTTGGTAGCCCGCTCAATTCATACCTGTAGTCCGCGCAAGAATAAACCGTTTATTGCGGTTAACTGTGGTGCTATTCCGGAAAACCTCATAGAAAGTGAACTTTTTGGCCATAAAAAGGGTTCATTTACCGGTGCCATCGGTGATCGACCCGGTCTGTTTGAGTTAGCTGAAGGGGGAACTCTGTTTCTTGATGAAATAGGAGAACTGCCGCTCCTCATGCAGACCAAGCTGTTGCGGGTAATTCAGGAGCGGGAATTTAAACGGGTGGGTGATTCTGTTACCCGTAAGGCCGATATCAGGATTGTCAGTGCCTCAAATAGAAACCTTGAAAGTCAGGTTACTATGGGGGCATTCCGCGAGGATCTGTTCTATCGTCTGAATGTTATTCAGCTTGTGTTACCGCCACTGAGGGAGCGCATTGAGGATATTCCGCTCTTAATCGAGTACTTTTGCCGAAAATACCGTCCCGTTGATCAGGTAAATGCCACCGTGGTAACGCCGGGAGCCATAAAATTGCTCATGAATTACCATTTCCCCGGTAATATTCGCGAACTCGAAAATTGTATTGAACGAAGTTTGATCATGAACTCAGGTTGTATAGCTGAAGAAAACCTTCCGTATCAGATTCGTGAAAAAAAATGTTCTGGAATCACTGCTGATTGTGATATACCGGACAATGGAATGATGCTTGAGCCGCTGCTTGAGGAGTTGGAAAAAAAATTTTTACTCAAGGCACTTGAAAAAACCGGTGGTGCTAAAAAGAAGGCCGGACAGCTACTCGGCATGTCTTTTCGTACATTTCGTTACCGTCTTGCAAAGTATGGTCTGGATACTGGTGAGGAATAGCATACGTTACACTGATACGTTGGAGGTGTCTATGAACCTGGTTAAAGTCATTTTATTGCTCATTTTGCTCCTGATTACCGGTTCTGCGGTAGCTGGTCAGAATATCTACTCCGATGCAACAACCGGCATAATTCTTGGTCAGGCCGAAAACAAACCTTTGACCATATATGGCTCTAATCATGTCTACGTAACCTATGTGTATGACCCCAATGGTTCGGGATATGTACTGGCAACGTATCATGCCTTGGGAAATCTCACTTATTCATCTAGTTCCGGTGATTCAAGAAGCTATCGGGCAGGCGGCACGGCGGCTCAAATTCCAACTACTCCCCCCACCGGTACGGCAACGGCTAATTACGGTGCCCTTTTTACGGCAATTTAAACGGTTACTGTGGGGTTTGTGAAAGATACTATGAAAAGGACAACTGCTCTTTTTGCGCTGATTTTTTTTGTTTTAGGTGTTTACTACCCGGTCGTTTTCGCAGAAATTAACTCTCTTGATGATCTCCGGATGCTGGATGATTTACCGACGGCAGAAACATTTAACCTGGTATCCCTGTTCAACCCCCTGCATTCAATTGGTTATTATCGGCCACTCACCATATTCTCGTACTATATTGACACCGTCATGCTCGGCTTTAGTCCACAGGCAATGCACCTTGAGAACGTGCTTATTCACCTGGTTAACACGTTGTTACTTTTCTATTCGGCACTTCTGCTCTTCAGACTTCGTGAGAAACGTGTGGAGCTGGCTTTTCTCTCCGCCGCTGTTTTTGCGTTACACCCGTTGAATGTCGAATCAGTGGCCTGGATATCCGGGAGAACCGATCCCCTTGCCGCACTGTTTGTACTTGCTGGGCTCTCTTGCATCGCGCTTTTCATGAAATCGGAGAAAACTGCTTACCTCTGGCTTGCATCACTCTGTTGCCTGCTTGGGTCTCTTGCCAAGGAAACAGCTCTATTCGCCCTTCCTGCGTTCTTTCTCCTGGTCTGTATGAATGATATGCTGCTCAGTACCGTCAGTAAACTGTCGGTAAAAACAGCGGTAGTCAGGCGGTTCCTACTGCTCGTGGTGCCTTTCCTGACAATTGGGCTGTTATATGTCGCCCTGCGAATAAAAACGGTGCTGTTTATGTCCCAGCTGATTTCCCCTCCCACCGTTCAAAAAGCTGCGGTGGGCGCTTCCTTATCCCCGTTCACGGTCATCTACTCATTTTTCACCACAGTCGGTTTTTATGTCAAAAAGTTTATATTTCCTCTACCGCTCAACTTCGCAATTACGCACGTCAGCAGTATTTACGGTGTCGTGGGGATTGGTGTGGTTTTACTCACTTGTTATCTGTCGGTGAAGTGGCGACGGAACATTGCGGTTCAAATGTTAGGGGCATCGCTGATCGTCATGGTCTCCGCATTTCTGATCTCTCGCGCCCAGATAGCATGGACACCCTATGCGGAACGATATATGTATCTGCCCTCACTCTTTTTAGCCATAGGTGTGGTCGATTTTTTTTCACTCGGTTCCCGTATCGTGTCACCACGTATCGCGACTTTCCTGTTTTTCACGCTCTTGTCCTGTATGGCAGGTATTTCTACAAACCGCGCCCTTATCTGGCAAAACAATCTGACCCTTTACCAGGATACCCATAAGAAATCTCCTGATTTTGCCAGTATTAATAATGAGCTTGCGGTTGCTCTCATTGATAATAATCAATTATCAGAGGCGACTCAGCAGATTGAGTTGGGTAAAAAAGCTCCAAATGGCGGCAATATGCCGCTCTTGTGTGTGAATCAGGCGCTCATGTTAGCAAGTGATCGTAAATTCCTCGAAGCCTATACGGTGCTGGAATCTTCTTACGCACCAGGATCTATTGATACTGCTCATATCGAAGTTGTCAAAGCATATCTCAAGCTGATGGAACTGGAAAGTGTCTACTGTAAGGATCCCCGGAGACTCTTGAAAATTTATTCAAAACTTGCCACACTCCATGAATTTTACTATAAAAAGAGTGGTGACACAGACCATTTATATCGGGCCGCACAGTTGGCATTTATTGCACATGACAATAAGCATGCCCATGTACTATTTGAAACTGTTGCAGAAAAAGCACCGACTACATCAATGTTCAAGAACTTTGCTAAAAAAATGGCTCTTAAAACAGCACCGGCAGCCACATCAAAAGGGCATTCAGTACCACAGGAGTAACATTCATGCTGAATCATTTTGCTATTACCCTGAAAAGTATTATCCGTGATCGTATATTTCACGGCATAATTTTTTCTGCACTTATATTCCTGCTCATACCGTCGGTTGCTTCCCTCTCTATGCGGCAAGTAACTGAACTTGCCATGACACTATCACTTTCTCTGATCTCCTTCGTCCTGTTACTGTTATCACTTTTTCTGGGGGGAACCCATCTCTGGCGTGATATTGAAAGGCGCTATACCTACTCGGTGCTCTCCTGGCCAACGAGTCGTTCTGTATTTCTCGTCGGAAAATTTACCGGAACAGCTGTTTTTATCTTCTCTGTAGCTCTGTTACTGGGAATAGTGGCCTCCCTTACGGTACTTATAACTTCAGGATTATATCCGCCTGAGCGACCGGTGGTTTGGGATGTTTTTTTTCTGGCAATTATTCTTGATGCCTGTAAATACATCTTGCTGGTTGCCTTTGCTTTTCTTTTTTCATCCGTCGCAACATCATTTTTCCTGCCAATTTTTGGTACGATCTGTATCTATTTTGTCGGAAATGCCTCCCAGCAGGTGTATGACTATGTCCAGTCACCGGCCACGGTGGGTATCTCATCAGTGACCCGAACTGCGGCCACCTTTGTGTATTATCTGCTGCCTAATTTCAGTGCCTTTGACTTGAAAGTAAACGCGGTCTACCACATTCCTGTTCATGGTATCGGCATTATGCTGACAAGTGCCTATTTCGTGACGTATCTCTCCATTGTCATTGCTCTGGCAGCCCTTTTATTTGAAAAAAGAGAAATACAGTAATATGGGGGGGAATACGAAACGACATACTGCAGTTTTATGCTTCTGTTGCCTGCTGTACGCACTTATCATCGGCCCCTTGAGCACTGTTATGGGCAGTAAGCCCTCTGCCGAAAAGCTTGGTGCATTGCCGACTATTGCGACATTAAAATTCATCTCTGCTGATCAGAAACTGCTTATCGGTTCTTCGCTCGTGATGCGGGTAATCACCTACTTTGGCGGTGTTGTTGAAATGTCAAAGAATAACATTGATGTTTCACCTGATTTCCTGATGATGTCCCGTACTATTCATGCTGCTGTCAAGCTGGATCCCTACAACATTGATTCCTATTATTTCGCCCAGTCATTTCTTCCCTGGGAGGTGGGTCAGGTAGATGTGGCCAACAGCCTGTTAATTGAAGGGATGCGTTACCGCACCTGGGATTGGTATCTACCGTTTTTTGTGGCATTTAATAATAGCTATTTTAAACATGATTTTAAAAGTGCCGCATTTTACTACCAGAAAGCGGCTGAATTATCGGGTCAGGAACTGCATATCAGTCTTGCCGGCAGATTTATGCAGGAGTCGGGACAGACTGATCATGCAATTGCCTACCTTACCTTGATGGCGAAGGGAGCGAGAAATCCGCTCGCTCAAAAGAATTATGAAACCCGATTGGCCGCCTTTAAACAGGTCAGGCTCATTGAGAAAGCCACGGAACGTTTCACGACAAAATATTCCCGGGTAGCTGTTTCTCTCGACGAATTGGTTCGTCTCGGGTTCCTTGAGACAGTTCCTACCGATCCCTATGGGGGAACATTCTTTCTGCAATCCGATGGAAAAGTCGGGACAACCAGCAAATTCTCTTTCAAAAAAATGACCGGTAAAGAACAGCAAGGCGGAGCCACTCCATGAAGGTAATTGAGATTCAGAATCTGGTTAAAACATATAGTGGGAAAAAAGGGCATTCCGTAAGTGCCCTCAACCAGTTGTCACTGGACGTTATGCGTGGCGAGGTCTTTGGCTTCCTTGGACCGAACGGTGCCGGAAAAAGCACGACCATCAAGACACTTGTTGGGCTGATTGCCCCCACGTCAGGAAGTGTTCTCATCCATGGCAAGCCGGTGTCATCTGGTGCAACACGGCAGCATGTTGGCTATCTCCCAGAAAATCCTTCGTTTTATGACTATCTCACGGCAGAAGAGTATCTTACCGCCGTAGCCCGTGCTTTCTCGGTTCCACCGGAAGTAGCGATACGTAACATTTCGGAAACCTTAAAAATACTTGATTTATGGGATGCGCGTAATCGCCAGATTCGCAGTTACAGTAAAGGTATGGTGCAGCGTGTCGGTCTTGCCCAGGTCTTAGTTCATGATCCAGATATCTACATTCTTGATGAACCGATGAGTGGCCTTGATCCCCTTGGTCGTTCTCTTGTGAAAAATATTATTGTAGAGTTGAAAAGCAAGGGTAAAACCGTTTTTTTCAGCACTCATATCACGGAAGATGTGGAAAGGGTCTGCGACAGGGTTGGTATTGTTGTCAAGGGAACCCTCATGGCGGTAAACAACGTGACTGATCTCCGTACGGCAGGGGGG
>CAIRBT010000051.1 GCA_903876875.1 uncultured Geobacteraceae bacterium | reverse complement strand
CTGAAGTAATACTAGAACCATATTCCGCGGCGAAGGTTACTCCTCCGGTAGTATATGCAGTGGAACCATTAACAGTAGCACCAGGAGTAGAGGTGGCGGCAGACGCACTGCCCGTCCCATACGTCGTGCCTGCTGTCACGGACGAATCGAGCGCATATACCAGAAGCCCTGATACTGCACCGGACGTATAACCCATGTTTGCTGCAATAGAGCCCGGCGGCAGTGCTACACCACCGACAATGGTTCCCGCTGGATAGTTTACACCACCGATGGTGACGCCATTCGCGTATGTGACGCCTCCGATTACGGCACCGGTCGCATAGGTAGTACCACCCAGAACAGTTGCTGTCGTATAGGTCACCCCGCCACTAATCGTAGTATACGTATAGGAAATGCCACCAATGATGGTACCATTAGGATAGGACGTTGTATCGTTAATTGCCGCAGTGGGATATCCGGTGCTGGCCGTTGTCGTCCCTGCGGGGTAAATCTGACCTGCGATGACTACGCCATTCGGATAGATATGACCGGAGGCAACCACACCGGTGGGGTAGACATAATTACTGGTTACCGAACCGGGAGGAAATGCCACACCACCGACTATGGCCCCGGCGGATAGTAGATGCCTGCAATAATAACGCCCTGCGGATAGGTTACCCCCCCCACAACTGCACCGGTTGGGTAGATATTACCTCCCAGAACCGTCGATGTTGCGTAGGTTACGCCGCCAATAACCGTCACTGATGCATAGGTTATACCACCAATAATAGTTCCTGAGGGGTATAAGTTTTTGTCGATTGCCACCGTGGCTCCGGGGGTCGTCGTCCCGCTGTTCACGGTTCCTGTCGGATAAATCTGGCCATTAATTACCATGCCAATGGGATAGATGGCACCTGAAATGAGTACACCGGTTGGATAGACCGTATTGCCAGATACTGAAGCAGTAGGATAGACCAGCTCAGCAGTCAATGAACCGGGAGGGAAAGCCACACCACCAACGACCGTCCCGGCCGGATAGGTGACACCACCAATAACAACCGAATCAGAATACCTCACTCCGCCGATAACGCCACCAGTTGGATAAACAGAAGAACCGGAAACGGTTTCGGTGGCATAGGTGACTCCGTCGATTACCTGTGTTTTGGGATAGGTGATACCGCCACTGATGGCACCAACAGGATAGGTAACGCCGCTAACAACCGTTGATGCCGGGTACACGGCACCGGCGGAGACCAGACCGGTCGGGTAGAGGTGTCCGGCAATAAGCACACCGGAGGGGTAGACGGGGTCCGTACTGGTGACTGTGCCGCTTGGATAGAAAGTGCTGGCGACAACGGAACCGGGAGGGAATGCCACACCACCAACGACCGTACCGGCGGGATAGGTAACACCAGCAATGGTAACCCCATTCGGATAGGTTTGGCCACCAACAACGGTACCTGAAGGATATTTCACTCCATCAATGATCGTCGCGGTGGGATAGGTTACCCCACCAGAGACTGTTTGCTCCGGTATGGTAATACCACCAAAGAGCGTACCAGTGGGATAGGATGCCACCCCGGAAACCGCCGATGGAGGATAGGCAACCCCACCGACCACAGTGCCTGCCGGATACTGGACACCACCGATGACCACACCACTTGGATAGGATACCCCGCCGACAACCGTACCGGTTGGAACTACTATCCCGCCGATAACCGTAGAAGTTGTATAGGTAACGCCTGAAACAACGGTGGAGTTAGGATAAGTTATACCACCAACCACCGTACCACTGGGATAGGAGGTGACATTGGCGGTGACAGTTCCCGAAGGATAGGCGACTCCGCCAACCACCGTACCGGGAGGATAGAATACGTTCCCTATGACAACCCCGTTCGGATAGGTGATGCCACCGGTGACGGTTCCCGTTGAATACGTGACACCGTTCACCAATGTTGCAGTAGCGGTTGTGATACCTGCCGCTATGTTGGAATTGACATAGGAGACACCAGCAATGACCGTATAGGTTGGTGTGTAGACATTACCGGGCACCGACCCTGCCGGAACGGTAATACCACCGATAACGGTGCCTGCCGGATAGGTTGCCGTTGACGTGCTCACGGTACCGGTCGGATACATTGACTGAGTAATGACCGTTCCCGGTGGCAGGGCAACACCGCCGATGACGGTTCCCTTCGGATAAGCAATCCCCCCCACGACCACACCATTGACGTAGGTGATGCCACCGATAACCGTGCCAGTATTATACGTTACTCCACCAATGATGGTTGCGGTGGTATAGGTAATCCCTCCGATGACGGTGGTTTTCGGATAGCTTATACCGCCGATGATGGTTCCAGCCGGATAACCAAGGCCACCGGTTATTGAATTGGACGGAGTCGTCGTACTACCGGTGACCTGTCCACCGGAAGCAACAAAATTGAGCCCGATACTGTTTGATAGTGCTATTACCGTCTGCACGTAATTCGGGGTAAACGTTATTGCTGCCTGTGAGGAGGGGGTTAAGGTATAGACACCGCGCAATAACCCGGTAATGGTATAATAGCCATTAGCATCCGTACCAACTGCTCCAGTCACGGTACTTCCCGTGAGAGTAGTGCCACTCAGCGACACAAGCACTGCCGGTATGCCAATGCCGTTAAAGGTAACACGGCCGGAAACAGAGAACGTTGATTCAGGCGGAATATCAGTGGTTACCGTAAGGGGGGTACTGCCTGCTGATACGTTACCGATATTGTCGTAGGCTTTTACGGAATAGACATAGGTGGTACTTGCCGTGGCACTGCTATCAGTATACTTGGTATCATTCACAGAGGCGATCTGTACCCCATCCCGATAGACACGATAACCGGCAAGGCCACTTGCCTTCACTTCGTTATCCGTTGAGGCTGTCCAGGTCAGGCTGACGGTACTGCTGGTGGGTGCGGTTTTCAAGGCAAGCCCTGTGGGCACTGTAGGCGGTGTTTTATCAGTTATTTCAACTATTTTAGCTGAGGTGGCAACCGTAAGCACGGCACTCGCATCGGAGCGAACCCCTTTGGAGCTGTACGATTTAATTTTGTATTTATAGGTTGACGATTCGGCAAGCGTACTGTCCGTGTATCCGGGGGTAGTAACCGACGTAATCACCACGTACTGCTCAGAGCCATCGCTGGCACGCAGTATATCATACCCCGAAACTTTATAGTCATCGTCCGTTTTTGTCGAGGCAGCCCAGGTAAGTACGGCAGAACTACTGGTTGCCGTCACCAACCCGAGATTTTTGGGAATGGATGGGGGAGTCTGCTGGACTACTGTTGCTTCTACAACGGCGGTCACCGTTGCTTCAGTCGATTCACCATCGTCATTTACCGCCGTTACTCTGTAGGTATACGTCACTATTTCTGAGTTGAGAGGCACAGTACTGTCAGTATATTTTAATGTTGAAATACCGGATACCAGTAGAGCGGAACCACGATAGACATTGTACGTAACAGCAGTCGCATTTGGATTACTCCAGGTCAACGTCACCTTACCGATATTGTTGCCACTGGCCGTCAGTGCCGTTGGAGCTGTTGGAGGGGGCTTAACCACCACCGCCGGTTTTGCCGTCACCACTGTAATCGGCGTCGATGCATCTGATACGTTCGCATTACCATCAAACGCCTTTACATAGTAGGTATAGCGGGTGGAGGGGGTCACCGCCGCGTCGGTGTAAGCGTTGTCTGTTAAGGTGGCGATCATCTGATCATTCCGATACAGGTTGTAACCGGTCGCCGTATGGACAACCCCCTTACTGTCTACTTTGGTAGCTTGTTGCCAGGTCAAATAGGCCTGACTATCGGTAAACCAGTTCACAACCAGACCTTGCGGTTTATCAGGCTTAATAACATCCGCAACGACAGCAATAGCAGGAGTTGCTACCGATGCTATCGTGCTGGCATTAGAGTAATTTCGTGCGACATCAAAGGCTAATATTTTATAGGTATAGGTACTGCCCGGGAGTACGGTTGGATCGGAATAGGAGAACGTACCGGATGCGGAACTCATAACCTGATCGATAAGAGAGTAATTACCATTGGAGTCGGCTCGATGTATCTGATAGCCTTCCACACCGGTATCATCGGTGGAGGCACTCCAAGTAAGTGCAACTGTTTTCGCATTAACTGCCGTAGCAACCAACGAAGCTGGTATGGACGGTGGGGTTGTATCCTGAGCAAGATCGGGAGTCGCCACCGGAGCAGACTGCGCATTTGATATTGCCGCGATAACAGCATTGCTCGGTGTGTAGGTAGTAGGAAGGGTACCTTCTGTGATCAGCGTATCGGTAACCGTAGCAATGGCGGTCTTAATGGTGTTGGCGGTCTCGCCAAGTCCGTCTGTACGCACAAGCTGCTTCACAAGATCCTGCATGGTCTTCGGGGCGTCCGCATTACCAGGATCCGGGTTACTCAGAACCGCCTGAACCGCCCGTATGGACACCAGGAGATCCTGCTGAGACTTCGAGGTAGTGGTAGCTGCGGTAGCGTCAGTATTATCAGCGGCAATCGTTTCAGTAAAACCGGCACCAAATAGTGTTTCCAGCATTATGGTTGATTTTTTAATGTTGTCACTACTAAAACCGGCAGCCTGGTTCATGTTGTCCGGCACGTTCGCAGCAGCCGCCTTAACAACATTCTCCTCAATAAAGGTAACAACCGCTTCCGAGGCAAAACTGATATTCACCGGCGGCAGTGAGGTTTGTCCGGATTTCACTTCAGGTACGATGGCTCTTATGATGGTTGATCCGGTGCCGGAAGTCACATCAAGCACCGTTTTGAGAACTTTGCTTACCACCTTTGACAGCGGATGAATTATTTCAGCCTCTATCAGATACGCGCCGGTATACGAGATCGGTATCTGAAGTGAATAGACGCCATCGGATCTTGTTTGCGTCGTCTCACACAGTTTCGGCTCAGGGAGTTTGACCCCGTTTACGATCTTGTATGCGGTAACATAAGCACCAGCAATCGGTGACCCTGTGGTCGGGTCCATGACCTTTCCAGTTTGCCTTCTTGTTAACTGTTCACTGCTCGTACCGGGTGTGTATGAACCACACCCTTGGAGCAGCAGTGAAAGTGATGCAAGCAATATGGCCCCGATCGTGAGCAACTTCACGTTGATCCGCATACAGGATTCCCCCTTAAGGATTGTATAAATTAGCTAGACGTTCATCTGTTACAACAGACTGTTACTTAACTAGATATTGCCATCCAAACTACCCGCTTTTTTTGTTGCATCAATATCAAGTGTTATCGTATGGCTGATCTTTGAAAAAATATATTCGGCATTATAGACGAATAGATTGTCTGGCGTCATAGAGTTAGGACTCTCGCCCCTACTATACAAAAACACCTCAGCATCGGTAAGTTTAAGTGCGAACTGAATTGATACCGCCCCAAGATCGGATGGACTTTTCCATCCCGGGTTCGATATGAGAAAACCGTAGTCGCTCGGGGATGCGATGGTGTAGTTGCCCGCAGCGATCCCGGTAAACGTATATGTTCCATCATCTGCTGTCGTGGCCGTAAGCGTACTTGGCGTATTCAGTGCCGTCAAGCTGTTATATATGATGCTATCGATAGTACTTACCGTTGCCTGCACTGGCTTCAGATACACTGCAATGCCCGGCACACCATTAGTCGTTCCATGTAAGGTAACTTTCCCGGTAATCGTAAAGGGAAGCAGTGCGGTTGCTGCTGCCTGTGCCGAATCGGCATTGATAGTCACAGAATTGGCGGCAACAGTCCCATTGTTGATGGTGTACGTCGTCACTGCTGTAAGTGTATCAGTCGTGTTCGTTCCTGCAAAAAGTCCGGCTGGTTCGACATTCTGGATTACCGCTTGCTTGACAATACTCGCAAGCGTTGCAAGCTTGGCATGGGTAGCCGTAGCCGTAGCCGGCGTGGTCACAGCTGTCTCTGCACTTGTTATTGCCGCCGCTTCTGTCGCAGGGGGCGTTGCAGCAATTTTGGTTAACGCTTCTGCGGTCGATACCCAGCTCTTACCGAGGGAGCCGGGGGTAATTCCGGTTGCCGTTTCAATGGCGATAATAGCGGCAGCCGTCACGTAATTAACCGGTACCGTCGGGTTTGCCGTCACCAGCGTTGCCTGATCAACCAACGACCGAAGCTCCGCGACACCCGAAGAGGTTGCCTTAAGAACGTAATTATTGTTTTTAGAAACGGTGACCTCATAACGCCCGGTGGCTTGGTTCACCGAGACATCTTTCACCCATGCCCCGCTCAATTCATAAACAGCAAGGCTTATCGTCGGCAGGGTAGCCACTGTTTTTTCCGAGGCAACAGGCTTCGTCAATACCTTAGGGAACGAAACGATTCCTGACAGTGTGGTTGTGGTAGAGACGGGACTTGTGCTCCCCCCGCCACCGCAGCCAGTCTGGGCTAGCGTTAGTACCATCATGAGTGCCAGCACCACACCATATTTGAGCAAGTAATTATGTTTCATAATTCGCCTCGCGAGTAAAACTGTTTAACTGCCAACCCGAACCAACGTACACACCACACTCTTCCACCAGCTATTTATTTTATTTTTCCGTCATTTTTATCACGGGTGTAGGCTTCTAGCCAGTCGTGGTCAAACCACTTTGCATTGGGGAGCATTGACGCGTTTACGTGACAACTAATACCAAGACAGGTGCTATTTATACCGCTTGACTGGTAGCTCGAAAATTTCGTAGTTCCGCCGCCCGCAGTGTTTGACGGTTGTGAAAATGAACGGGTAAATATGCCGCTGAAATGTTGGCTCTGTTTCTTGAGTTCTGCATTATGACAGTCCACACAGGTTATGTTTGCATTTTTCAAGGCAAGATGGAGTTTATGTCCACCCGAATAATAGCTATTTAGCTGGGGAACACCTTTGTCACTCCCCAACTCATGGCACAGTGTGCAGTCACCACTAATCGCCCCACCATACCACGACGGAGTTTTATTCCCTCCATGACACGCCACATTAAAACAGTTGGTGGCAGGAGTGGTGGTGGCTGTGGCACCGCCCGTCACATAGGGGGGCAGCTTTGACAGTGCCCGGCGTGCTTGCGATGCCACATCAATGGAAGTAATATTGAGGAACCTGCCTTTTAAGGTAGTGACGTTAAGGAACAACACATTAATCGTGCCGTTAGCATGATTTGCTGTACCACTGCCGGCACCAAAATGACACGTTGAGCAATCCACCCCCGGTATGAGAACATGCTTGGCATGGGTTCCTGCCATGTCCGGGCGAAGGAAGCCGGTTGGCCCCGAGTTGGCAGCATTGCCATCACCATGGCACGAAGCACAGCCGGTTGACTGGGCTTCGGGGGAATTGGTATGGCAACTCAGGCAGTTTACGGTTGAGATCCCCCCTTTCAAATCACTACCGTGACATTCCTTGCACTGTTCGATGTCGTTACGGGCAGCGACGTTGTGGTCGATCTTCCAGTTGGCCCCATGTCCGGTATCCGGAGAGAATACTACACCGGAGTTTTTATCAGCACACCCCCCAAGGAGCAGTGCCGAGATAAGCACCAGCGGGAGAGAGGTTCTTAATGATGACATAGTGCGCACCTCTCATTGTTCTGACGGCCGTGACATTTGACACAGGAGACCGGATTTATTCTGCCGTCTATCTTGTGCTGGCTCAGGTAATCTCCCCGATGGGGCAGGGTGCGGAGCGGTTCATCGGAAAGCTTTTCGCTCGGTTTGAATTCATCTTTACGGGTATGGCATTCGGTGCAGAAATCCTCCTGATGACAGGAGCGGCAGGTCTGACGGGCGGTTCCTGCGTAGAAGCGATGCTTACCCATGAAATCGGGTGCCCGGTGGTTCAGTGCTCCCCACGAGTTGGTGTGACACTCGGTACAGTCAGGGATTGCGTGACCAACATTTTCCGGATGAACACGGGGAATGCTGTTGGTATTGGCACAGGAATAGAGTACCACCATCAGCAGAAGCGTCAAAACAATAGCCAGTTTATTTCTCACTCTTTGTCCCCCCCTCAGCAACATGCTTTGTGTCAAAGGTGTAGGTTGCCTTCACCAGCCCGCGATATTCATTGCTAAATTCCGGGCTTTGGGAATATTCCACATCAGCAGCCAGCTTCAGCTTGTGGTTGACTTCATACCCGACGGCTCCCGTTACGGCAAAGCTATCAGTAATACCAATTTGTTGTTTATCATAGGTAACATCTGTCGCATCAATGGTCACATCATAGTGACCGATTTTTTTGGTGGCAAATGCCCGGTACTCCATGTAGCGAAGCAGATCAGCGCCGCCATCCATGCGGTGAAGCGTGCAACCGACCGAGTAGTCGTCCGGCAGACTATAGACGGCCTTTCCGCCATACGAAAATGCCTGCCCCGACTGATCGTAATTATACCGTTTGAGGTCAGCAGTCAGCGTCACATTTTTGATGCCGGTATAGGCAGCCGTTGCACCAATCACATCTTGGGATTTGTTGGCTTTTAACACCGGGTTCAGATAGGTTAAAGCTGACGTTGTAACATTGGCCAGATAATCTTTGAGATTGACATTGGCGTATTCTGTGCCGAGACGAACGGTCGATACCGGTGCATAGCTGAGGTAATAGCTATGTTCCATCCACCCTTTGGTAAGGTAGTTGTAATTCGAGTGCCCCCCCAGATCAACCTTTTCAACGGGGTGTACCCAAAGGTCAATGCCGGTTTCTTCACGAAACACGTCACCGCCATCATATTTACTTTTCAGAGCACTCAGACCGACAGTGTAATATTTTTTGTTTTCCTGGGAAATACGGCCACCGTAGACAACCGTTCCAGCCTGATAGGAAGACGAGGTACCGGTTGCAAGTGGCTGAGTGAGCACCGTGTTGCCGACGTATGCCGAAGCACCGATGCCATAGGCAAAATCGTTCCGGAGATAGAGGCCGTCAATGCGTTCCGTTGCCACCCCCTCCGTAATGAACTGCCGACCAACGGAAACGGTGCTGTTGTTTTTTGGTGCCCGATAGGTGAGGTAGGCGTACTGAAGGTCACCATCGGCAGTTTTGTCTCCGATCTTGTCCACCAGATCGGTACGACCCCAGGCACCAAGGTAAAAATCTACCGATGAACCATCGCTCCGAATGTCTGTCATGGTGAGCCGAAGGTAATCATAGAGCGGCAGCAGGCTTTTCTTGTCAACCGTCGTCCGCATCCGAAGCAGCGTGGTGGACTCTCCAGAAAATGAATAATCGTAGGCCATCAGCGGAGCTGTCCACAACAGCGTCGAAGCAAGCAGTGCCGTTCCTGCACCAAGGACCAGCATGCCGGTACAGCTGTTTTTCTTCGTGTGGTTACGTTTCAAAATATTTCCCCCTTTCCGGAAGATCCGCTCTCAAGAGCCATTTATATGTGAAAATTAGCATTGTTAAGTTAACGCAACAGTACCCATAGCAGTAATTACTCTGACAATGCACAAAGATACCCCAGCTATTACAGCATACTGTATACAACTCTTTTCTTCTTTTTTTATCAATATGTCAAGCTATAGATTCAAGGTAGCAGCATCAGTATCGGTGAAATATCATTAACAATCAATCAGCAATTTACCTAGCGAACTCCTCCCACACCTTTTTCATTTTCTGTCAAGATGGCGCAATGACAGGAAAACCAACGCCGATTTTCCTCGTGGAAATCTCCTCGATTTACGGTTTATTGACAACAGTGACGCTCCTTCACTATACTGTAAAATATACCATGAAAAACATGCACTCACAATAGGCATATTATCCCTATCGGCACAGTGACATTTTATTGGAGAAAAATCCATGAGAGTTGCCATACTCACGCTCAGCGACAAAGGTTCACGGGGAGAACGGGTTGATGAAAGCGGCCCCGCGCTGTCGGCCTGGCTGACGGAGCGGAGCGCACATATCGTTGCGGCCGCAGTTATTGCCGATGAGTTGGCACAGATTGCAGAGATGCTGGTCACCTGGTCTGACGCCGACTCTGCCGACCTCATACTCACCACTGGCGGCACCGGTGTTTCCCCCCGGGATGTGACGCCGGAAGCAACAACCCAGGTGGTAGATCGGTTGATCCCCGGCCTGGGGGAGTTGATGCGGCTCAAAAGTCTGGAGAAAACTCCCATGGCCTCCCTCTCCCGTGCCGTCGCCGGCATCCGCCACCGGACATTAATCATCAACCTGCCGGGCAGTCCCCGTGGCGCCGTAGAAAATCTCGAAGCGGTCTGGCCGACACTCCCCCACGCCATTGCAAAAATCCGTGGCGACCAGAGTGACTGTGGCGGGAAGTTTGACCGATAATAATAGATGGGGATGCCATGAGTTCGGTGGGGCGTGGCGATACGTCCGATTTTTACACGTATCGGGAAAGGGCGTATTGCCATACGCCCCTACGCAATTTTCTAACCGGACAACATCTGTGGTTAAATAGTTTTTTAATTTTTTCATTCCACCAGCAGCAGGGAGTTCCGTGAAAAATCCGCAGGTATATCGTGTTGTCGGGCCGGAAACGGTACGTATATTGGAACTGGGGCACCCGTGGGTGGTGGCTGACAGCTTTACCAAGAAGTGGCCGACCGGCGGTTGCGGCGAGGTGGTACACCTCCATGACCCACAAAAACGCTTTCTCGCCACCGCACTGCTTGATCCCACGGAACGGGTTGTGGCGCGGGTGCTGGATCACGCCCCCATCCAGATCACCAAAGCGTGGCTTTTGCAGAGATGCCAATCCGCCATCCGGCTCCGGCAACAGCTGGCTCTGACCGACTCCACCGCATATCGTCTCATTAATGCGGAGGGGGATTTCCTGCCCGGTGTCACGGTGGATCGCTACGGTGACTATCTGCTGGTGCAGCTCTACAGTAAGGCGTGGCAGCCCCACCTGAAACTGCTGACCGACGTTTTGCAGGAACTGCTGTCACCCCGTGGCATCTATGAGAAGCACCGCCCCCAGAACACCCGGCAACTGGCCGCCAACGCGGACACGAAAAAATACGGCACCCTGCTGACCGGCAAAGCGGCACCCCAATCGTTGGCAGTCAAGGAGAACGGCCTTACTTTTCTGGTCCAGCTGGAACAGGGGCTCCATACCGGCCTGTTTCTTGACCAGCGCAGTAACCGGCGCGACCTCATGCAGCGGGTAGCGGGCAAACGGGTTCTTAATCTCTTTTCCTATACCGGTGCCTTTTCGGTGGCTGCCGCCGCCGGGGGGGCACGCCATGTCACCAGTATTGATGCCTCGGGCCGTTACAACGAGATGGCACGTGAAAACTTTTCCGCCAATGGCCTGGATCTGCGGAACCATGGCTTTATTACGGGGGATTGCCTGACCGAACTGGGCACCCTCACTCAGCGTTCCGCCCCTTTTGATATTATTCTGATGGATCCCCCCTCTTTTTCCACCACCGCCCAGAACCGCTTTACCACCCGTGGCGGCACCGCCGACCTGGTGGCGGCAGCTCTGCCGCTGTTGTCCGCTCATGGCCTGCTTATTGCGTCGTCAAACCACCAGAAGGTGGATACCGCCGACTACCTCAAGGAGCTGCGCCGGGGGGCCCTGTTGGGGGGGGCAGACCTCCGGATTATCTCCCTCCGTGGTCAGGGGGAAGATTTCCCTTATCCGCTTACCTTTCCCGAAGGACGCTACCTTAAGTATGCCATCGGCGTAAAATCCGATTGCCCTCCCCCTGTAGCAGACAAAAAACGGAGGACATGAGCCATGGACATCCCTGACCAGGACATCAAAATAGATTTTTACCGCGCCTCCGGGCCCGGGGGACAGCATCGCAACACCACCGATTCAGCGGTGCGTATCCGCCACCTGCCGACCGGCATCGTGGCGCAGGCATCGGAACATCGCTCACAGCTCCAGAATCGGGAGCTGGCCATGAAAAGATTGCAGGCCGCCCTGGAGCGTCGTGAGAGAATTGTCAAAAAACGCCGTGCCACCCAGGTTCCCCGCCGTTCAAAGGAGAGCCGGTTATCCGACAAACGACTCCGTTCGGCAAGAAAGCAGCTCCGCACAATATCGGAGTAGCTCCGCGCTACCAGATTTCGTTTGACTCACGCGCCATATAACTGTAATTTACTGAAGTTTATTTTGGGAGATTTCAATGGTTCGCGCGTACCTCTATCTTGCGGTTTTCATTCCATTAACCTGTATTTTTTCCGTAAGTGCCATCGTCTCATCGTTCTTTATTGCCAGTGACCGGTGCTTTGCCTGGCACGCCCGACTCTGGGGCAGACTGGCTCTGGCACTGAATCAGGTATCGGTAACCCTGTCCGGGGTCGAACACCTTCCCGAGGGACCGGTTATCTTCATGAGTAACCACCAGAGCAATTTCGACATTCTTGCCCTCCTTTCCCTGATCCCGCGACGGATTTACTGGATCGCCAAAAAAGAACTGTTCGCAATTCCGGTATTTGGCCCGGCCATGCGGCGCGGTGGCTATATACCCCTTGACCGGGGTAACGGCCGTAAGGCACTGCAGAGTATGGATGAAGCTGCGGCGGCTATCCAGCAGGGGAAAAGTGTGGTGCTTTTTCCCGAGGGCACCCGCAGCCCGGACTGTGACCTGCTCCCCTTTAAACGGGGGGGCTTTATCCTGGCTCGCAAGGCCGGTGTGCCGGTCATACCGGTCACCATCAACGGTAGTGGCAAGATTAATCCGGCCAGCCAGATCCTGCTCTACCCCGGCTCCATCAGTATCACCATTCATCCACCGGTTGCCGTACCGGGAGAGTTGAAACGGAGTGATGCCGAAAGCTGGATGATGAATAATGTCCGTGAAGAGATTGAATCCGTGCTGGAGCATTAAATGACTATTGGTTTTCAATATATTCTGCTGATTATGGCGGGACTGGCAGGAATGGCCTGGGGTGTTCCCGCTGCCCACCGCCTCAGATCCCCGCTTGATGCTGCGGCAGCCTTTGCCGTACTCTGCGGAGTGGTTCTCTTTGCTTTGGGAGTTCTTCTGCTGTTTATTCCGCACTTTTTCAGGTAACCACAATGAATGTAACGATTCAACGTATGGTAGTTAACGGCATGATCATTTTTTTCCTCAGTATTCTCCTGCTGGTCGCCGGAACCTGGTGGCGACTGAACACTCAGTTTGCCGTTGGCGAGGGTGCCCTGCGGCGGGGAGATTACGCTGGTGCCGTCGCCGGTTATGAATCGGCTCTCCATATGTACCTTCCCTTGAGTCCACTCATCGGCAAAGCGGCGGAACGCCTCTGGCAGATAGGTGAAGCAAACGAACGGGTCGGTGATATTGACCGGGCACTCTGTGCCTATCGAGCCCTCAGAAGTTCGTTCTACGCCGATCATTGGCTGGTAACACCCGGCAAACCGTGGCTTGAAAAATGTGACACAAAGATCGCTGCGCTGGTACCTCTGCAACACGAAAGATAATCACCATGGAAGATTCGGTACAACATTCGGCACTTCAGATAGTTGCCCTCGGTGGCCTGGGCGAAATCGGTATGAACATGATGGCCTATCAGCATGGTGAGGATATCCTCATCGTCGATTGCGGCTTGATGTTTCCCTCTCCGGACATGCTCGGCATTGACTATGTCATCCCCGACATCAGCTGGCTCCGGGAACGGACCGCACAGGTGCGGGCGATCTGCCTGACCCATGGCCACGAAGATCACATCGGTGCCCTCCCCTTTGTCCTGCAGGAGCTGAATGTTCCGGTGTACGGGACAGCACTCACCCTTGGTCTGGTGCGCACAAAGCTGGAAGAGTACAAAATTGACGGCATGGTGGAGATGGTCACGGTGCAACCCCGCCAGACCATCTCGGTCGGCTGTTTTCAGATCGAGTTCCTGCGGGTTGCCCATTCAATCGTCGATGGTTGTGCCCTGGCCATCACCACCCCTGAAGGGGTTATTATCCACACCGGCGATTTCAAGATCGACCATACACCGGTGGATGGCCAGCTCACCGACCTTGCCAGTCTTTCCCGCTATGGCGAAGCGGGCGTGCTTGCCCTGCTCTCCGACTCCACCAATGTGGAACGGGAGGGGTATACCCTTTCGGAAAAATATGTGGGTGAGGCTTTTGCCGATATGTTCCCCAAATGTTCCGGACGGATCATCGTTGCCACCTTTTCCAGCAGTATTCACCGGGTGCAGCAGGTGGCGGATAACGCCATCCGCACTGGTCGAAAGATTTTGCTTAATGGCCGTTCCATGCTGAAAAACGTTCAGATTGCCCGGGAACTGGGCTATTTAACCATTGGCGACGAGCATATCATGGATCTGAAGGCACTCCCCCACCTGCCGCCGGAACAGGTCTGCATCATCTCCACCGGCAGCCAGGGGGAACCGATGAGTGCCCTCACCCGCATCGCCATGGATGATCACAAACAGATCAAACTGGAGCGGGGGGACACGGTCATTCTCTCCTCACGGGTCATTCCGGGCAATGAACGCACCATTTCCGAGTTGATCAACCATCTCTATCGCCGGGGAGCCGAAGTTTTCCACGAAAAGGTTTCCGAAGTCCATGTGTCGGGTCACGCCAGTCAGGAAGAGTTGAAATTGATGCTCAACACCGTGCGTCCCCGTTTCTTCATTCCGATCCATGGCGAATACCGTCATCTGGTCAAGCATATCCAGTTGGCCCATAAGGTAGGCATTCCGGCAGAACGGTGCATCCTGGCCACCAACGGTGAAGTGGTTTCCTTTTATTCCAACACGGCGGCCATCGTGGAGCAGATCGAGTCGGGCAGGGTCTTCGTCGATGGCAAAGGGGTCGGCGATGTGGGGAGGATGGTGCTGCGTGACCGTAAGCATCTGTCGGAAGATGGCATGATCGTCGTTATCATTGGCCTTAACATGATGACCGGAGCAGTTATTTACGGCCCGGACATCGTATCGCGGGGCTTTGTGTTTGAGGATGAAAGTCAGGAATATCTGGAGGACGCCCGCAGGGTGGTGGCGGTGGCTCTGGAAGAGATTAATGTGGAAATGCGCTGTGACGCAGATGAAGTAAAAACCGCCGTCCGACAGGCTCTGCGCAGGTTCTGCAAAAAGACCATCGAACGGCGGCCGGTTATTTTACCGGTTATTTTGGAGATGTAGAAATCCCCCCTGCCCCCCTTTACAAAAGGGGGACTGAGGGGGATTTCTTATCCAACCACAATCCGGGCAAATCTCCGCTTCCCGATCTGCACGATGTATTCACCGGCAACGGTCAGTTCCAGATTGGTGTCGCTGACTTTTTCGCCGTTCAGCTTGACCCCGCCCCCATCAATTGAGCGGCGCCCTTCCCCATTTGACTTGGTAAGAGCAGCCTCGGTCATGGCTCGCGCCAGTAGCACCGGCCCGTTGGACAGGCAACAGGTTACCTGGGGCATATCTTCCGGTATTTCATTTTCCTTGAACCGTTTAACGAAGTTTTCCTCGGCAACGTCCCCCGCACCGGCACCATGGAAGCGGCTGACGATTTCACGACCGAGCCGTTTTTTTGCCGCCATGGGGTGCAGTGAATGATCCTTAATATCACGCTTCAACTGCTCGATTTCTGCCAGAGTCATGTCGGAGAGCAGCTCATAATAGCGGAGCATCAGCTCATCGGAGATGGACATTACCTTGCCGAATATCTCGTCGGCCGGTTCATTAATACCGATATAATTACCAAGAGATTTTGACATTTTGTTGACGCCGTCCAAGCCTTCGAGCAGCGGCATGGTTAGCACACACTGAGGAGACTGCCCCCATTCCCGTTGCAACTCCCGTCCCATGAGCAGGTTAAATTTCTGATCGGTGCCCCCCAGTTCCACATCGGCTTTCATGGCCACCGAGTCGTACCCCTGAATAAGTGGATAGAGAAACTCGTGGATGGCGATGGGCTGTTGGGTGGTGTACCGTTTATGAAAATCATCCCGTTCCAGCATGCGTGCCACGGTGTATTTGGAGGCGAGTGCAATCATGCCGCCGCACCCCAGTTCATTGAGCCAACTGGAATTGAAGACTACTTTGGTTTTTGCCGGATCAAGGATTTTAAAGACCTGTTCCTTATAGGTTTCCGCGTTGCGCAGCACATCTTCACGGGTCAACACCTTGCGGGTTTCCGACTTGCCGGTCGGGTCACCGATCATGCCGGTAAAATCACCGATCAGGAAATTGACTTCATGCCCCAGTTGCTGGAACTGACGGAGTTTCTGAATTAGTACCGTGTGCCCCAGATGAAGATCGGGAGCGGTCGGATCAAATCCGGCCTTAATGACCAGCGGTACGCCAGTGGCAAGGGACTTTTCCAATTTGGTCTGCAGTTCACTTTCAACCAGGACTTCTACGGTGCCGCGTTTGATAACGGCCATCTGTTCGGATACGGACATACTGCGTGTACTCCTTAACAGGAAATGTTGATACGTTCGATACTGACCGCCAGACCGCTGGTCTCATCAACACCGATCACAACGGCGTTCAGACGGATATCCTTCTTTGCCACTTCAAACTTGGCCGGTAACTGGGTCAGAAAACGGTGAATGGTTTCTTCCTTGCCCATACCGATGACCGAGTCAAAGCTGCCGGTCATGCCGGCATCGGTTAAAAAGGCGGTGCCGTTGGTCAAAATCCGCTCGTCGGCAGTCTGCACGTGGGTATGGGTACCGACCAGTGCGGAGATACGACCGTCAAGGTACCAACCAAGGGCCGATTTTTCCGAGGTTGCTTCGGCGTGAAAATCCACAAAGATGATGTTCGTTTCCTGACGGAGCCGCTCTATTTCACGGTCGGCCACCAGAAACGGGCATTCAAGGGTTTTCATGAACACGCGCCCCTCAAGGTTGAGCACCCCCACCTTGGTTCCCCCCGGCGTGGTCAGAATACTGCTCCCCATGCCGGGAGCACCGGCCGGATAGTTGGCCGGACGGAGGATGCGCCGATCCCGGAAAATCAGCGGCAACTGTTCTTTTTTATCCCAGATATGGTTACCGCCGGTCAACAGATGGATGCCATGACCGAACAGTTCCCGTGCCACCTCTTCAGTCAGTCCGAAGCCTCCGGCGGCATTTTCGCCATTGGCAATAATGACATCAATGACATGGCGATCCACCAGACGGTGCAATTCCCGGGACAGCGCCTGCCGTCCCGGTTTGCCGACGATATCTCCAATGAAAAGAATCTTAACGGGCATACTCAACGGAGCGCGTTTCACGGATGACATTCACTTTGATCTGTCCCGGATAGGTCATTTCCGCCTCAATTTTCTTGGCTATTTCACGGGCCATAACCACCGACTGGTCATCGTTTACCTGATCGCTGGACACCATGACCCTGATCTCCCGCCCTGCCTGAATGGCAAAGGAAGATTGGACGCCGCTAAACGAGGTGGCAATGCGTTCCAGATCACCAAGACGTTTTACATAGGTTTCCATCATTTCGCGGCGGGCACCGGGGCGGGCACCGGAAAGGGCATCGGCCGCCTGCACCAGTATTGCCAGCACGGAGTTCGGTTTTTCATCCTCATGGTGCGCCATGATGGCGTGGACAATCTTCGCAGTTTCCCCATATTTCCGCGCCAGTTCGGCACCGATAACCGCATGGGAACCTTCCACCTCATGGTCAACCGCCTTGCCCAGGTCGTGGAGCAGACCGGCACGCTTGGCCTGTTTGACGTTGATGCCCAGCTCGGCAGCCATAATGCCGCAGAGAAAGGCCACTTCCAGTGAGTGGAGATAGACATTCTGGGTATAGGAGGTGCGGTATTTCAGACGACCGATCAGTTTAAGTATTTCCGGGTGAATACCATGCACCCCCAGGTCAAAGGCGGCCTGTTCTCCGGCTTCTTTGATGGACAGTTCCACCTCTTCCGTTGACTTTGCCACCACCTCTTCAATACGTCCCGGATGGATCCGGCCATCGGCCAGCAGTTTTTCCAGGGAGAGACGGGCTACTTCACGGCGAACCGGATTGAAGCCGGAGAGGATTACCGCTTCCGGGGTATCATCAATAATCAGGTCGATACCGGTGGCCGCTTCCAGTGCCCGAATATTACGCCCTTCTCGGCCAATGATACGCCCCTTCATCTCATCGGAGGGGAGCGGTACCACGGATACGGTGCGTTCGGCAACGTACTCGCCCGCATAGCGTTGAATGGCAAGTGCCATGATCTCCTTAGCCTTCTTGTCACCGGTTTCGCGCGCCTCCTCCTCGATCATGCGGATGATTTTGGCGGCATCATGCTTGGCTTCGCTCTCCATGGCGTTCATCAGCTCTTTTTTTGCTTCCCCGGCAGACATGCCGGAGATCTGCTCCAAACGAGCATTCTGAATATCAACCGCTTTTTTCAGTTCCCCATCCCGTGCATCAAGAACCTGCTCTTTCTGGGAGAGATTCTGCTCTTTTTTGAGGACGTCCATCTCTTTCTGGTCAATCAGTCCGGCTTTTTTATCAAGATTTTCTTCTTTTTGGGTCAGCCTTTTCTCCAGCGCCTGCAAATCCTTGTTTTTTTCATTGGTCTTCCGTTCGTACTCTTCCTTGGCCTGGATAGCAGCATCCTTGGCTTTCAGCTGGGCTTCCTTGGTGATAGTGTCCGCTTCCCGGCGGGCATCGTCAAGCACCTTGCTGGCCAGATCTTCTGCCTGTTTAAGAATCGAACCGGAATCCTTTTTGTTGACCTTGTTGCCGACAATATACGCACCGGCAGCAACGACCAGTGTGATGACAATCATTACAACCTGTTCCATGTTAATACCTCCTCTATATAAAATCCGGAACCCTGGTCGGGCACCGGTTACTTCTTTTTCGGTATCCGTACAACACGTTTTTCCGATACGATGATATCCATCGGAATGTCATGGGATTCATGCACCACACCCCCATGGGTCAGCTGAAAATCATGGCAGAGCCCCACCAAAAAAGGCATGGCATTCCCCCCCTGGTGGAGAAAACAATCATAGTACCCCTTGCCGTAGCCGATACGATGGCCGGAAACGTCAAAGCCGACCCCCGGCACCACCATCAGGTCAATGCGTTCAATCCCGTAGAGCGGCGCATCAGGAACCGGTTCAGCAATACCAAAGGGCCCTTTCCGCAGTTGATCCGCACCAGACACCCGGCGAAAAAAGAGATGGCGGCCGGACACCGTCGGCAACAGCACCACCTTGTGGGCAGCGAAGCAGCTCTCCATAATCATGCCGGTACCGATCTCGTTATGGATCGGCGCATAGAGTGCAACCACAGCGGCCTGTCCAAACTCGTTGAGGGAGAGCAGTTTGAGCTGTGCCTCCCGGTCGGCGGCAATGCGAACATCGTGGTTGAGATGTCGTCGCTGCTCCAGCAACTGCGTACGCAGGGATCGCTTGGGCATGGAAAATCTTTCACGTACAGGACGAGCGGAAGTGCCCCGACGGAGGTCGGGAGAGGTCGAGCAGGGAGGGTGAACGGAAAAAAGCCTGAGGGCTGTCTCGCAAGAATGATTAATTACACGATATGCTGCTCAGAAGCGGTTTTCCTTTCAGTTAAAGATATATTCAACGAGCGCGAGGAGTCTGTCGGTCTTAGGAAATTGTCGCGAGAATTCGACTGGCGAGAGCAGATTTCGACGATTTGAAGGTCAATAGTCGTTTATTGACCGAAAAAGTGTTGAAATATGATCCGTTCAGACGGATTTGCAGCAGATTTCCCCTAAATCTGACAGGCTCCCAT
>CAIRBT010000050.1 GCA_903876875.1 uncultured Geobacteraceae bacterium | reverse complement strand
TACCTGGCTGCCGTCACTGAGGGTTACCGTGTCACTGCTCTTACGGAAGGCGAAGCTGCCGTTTAAGCTGAAGAAGTTGAAGATGTTGATGTTCAGGTTACCGGAGGCTTCCAGCAGTTCACCTCTGGAGCCGTCGATGTCAAGGGTGATGGTTTTGCCGGTAGTAACCGGTACATCCAGATGTTTGGTTGCATAGTTGACCATCGACTGATCGATGGCTGCCCGATTGATGATGACCGCCATACTGTCGGCTTCAATGGTAAGCCCATCTATGCCGGAAAATGCGGCACTCGCCGCATCGGCACGCATGGTGCTCCATTTACGCAACTTGTTACTCGTGTCTGACATGAGGGCCAGTGCAAAGCTCAGATCGCCCAAATTCAAACCAAGTGCATCGTCACTGCCGCCGTTTAATCCTGCAAATGCGGTGATGTGCTGTCCACCCAGAGTCAGCATGTCAACGGTGACATCGCTCTCGGTACCGGCGGTCATACTGTGAACTTTGACGCTATCGGTCTTTTTCTCCAGAGCAAACCCGCCCTTAACAGTGAAAAAGTCATACAGATTGATGTCAAGATTGCCACTGGCCCTCAATAACTGACCATTATCAGCACTAAAATCGAGCAGTACGGTTTGTCCCGGACCAACAGGCAGAGAACGGGGTACCGTGCCATAATCCAGAAGAGAACCGTCGCTAACAGCTGCACGGTTTATCTCAACATTGAGATTGGTGCCCGATACCGTTACTCCCTCCAGACCGACAAAGGCGGCATAATCGGCACCCGCCTTCAATGATGTCCATGACCGGGCCTTGTTGATTTTATCCTGGGCTATGAGTAATGCAAAGTTTGCATTGGTGAGCTTCATTCCCATTTCTTCAGATGTGCCACCGTATAACCCGGCAAAACCGTCCACACCGGCGGCACCGACGGTCAACATATCAACCTGTACAGTTGTATCTGCACCGGCACTGTCCTGTACTGTTACCGTGTCGCTTTTCTTTTCAAAAGAGAAAGCTCCGTTAGTGGCAAAGAAGTTAAAAACATTGAGGGTCAGATTGCCGCTGGCACGAAGCAACTGGCCACTGGAACCATCGATGGTCAGGGTAATGGAGGTAGAAGATCCGGTTGGTACCGTTAGTGACGAACTCAGATAATTGATTACGGAGCTATCGAATGAACTTTTGAGATTTATTTCTACCGTGAGGTCAGAGGCAGAAGCGGTGATGCCGTCGATTCCTTGCAGTGCAATACTACCAGCTGTCGCCTGAAGTGTGGACCATTTCCGCTTTTTGTTCAGTGAATCTTTGGCAAGCACCAAGCCAAAATTAACGTCAGTCATTGCCAGACCAATAGCCTGGGAACTGCCGCCCCCAACACCGGCAAATGCCGACAAACCGGTACCACCCACGGTCAGAAGCTTGGAATCAACCTGGGCACCGGTGTTGAGGGTAACGGTGGCGGTACTTTTCTTGAAAGCCAGTGAGCCGCTGACGGAGAAGAATCCGGCCAGACCAACGTTGAAGGTTCCACCCGCCTGGAGCAGTTCACCACTGAAGTCAAGATCAATGTTCGTGGCAACTCCGGTAGGCACCGAGAGCTTTACCCCGTCAGTGGCACTGAAATTAATGGTTGAACCGTCGGAACTCTTTATATTCAGGGCAACGGTCAGACTTGTTCCCGACAAGGTGAGATCATCAAGACCCACAACGGCAACCGACGCAGCATCCCCTTTCACGGCGGTCCAGCGTCTCCCTGTGTGAACCGTATCTTCGATAATCGCCACGGCAAAGTTGGTACCACTCAGTGCCAGCCCCATGTCATCACCACTGCCATAATCCACACCGGCAAAGGTACTCATGTTTGTGGCACCAACGGTAAGCACGGCCGCCTGAACAGAGGCACCGGTGGAATCTTTTAAAGTAACCGTTGATTTATGCAGTGCTATACTACCGGATGCATTGAAGAAGTCGCCGACATTAATGGCCGCACCGGTAGCCCGCACTTCCTGAATTCCGTTGGAACTGACCAGATCATCACTGAACCGGTAACTGACCGTACCGATGGACAGCGTCTGGTTGGCCGCAGTGAGACTGGCAGCATTGTCCTTCCAGAGGATGGACGAACTGGCAGCGGAGAGAGATATATCACTTCCCAGCTGTGCAGAAAGAGCACCGGAAACCTGCAGGGCGGTGCCATCGGTTTTGCTGCTGATAAAGCCGATGTTACCATCAGCAATAGAGACATTCATTTCGGCAGTGCCAAAGGAAGCATCAACGTGGGTACCCACCATCTCAAGACGGGTGCCGTCCGATGAGAACATGAAATCGCCCTTTACCGCAACGGTTGAAGCCAGAGAAACATCAAGGGCCGTCGCGGTGAAGTCCAGATATTCTCCCCGGCTGCCATCACTGGTAAACGTGGCCAGAGTCCCCGTACTGTCTGACAAGGTAATTGGTGATCCTGACAGGTTGGCAGCGGTTGTATTCCCCGTTCCGAGCCCCTGACTGATATCGAACGTCACCGTACCGGAACTCACGGAAAGTGGGCCTAGATTGATGAACGATGCGGCACCATCCACCCCGATGGAACCGGATGTCAACAGCCAGCTTCGCGTGTCAAGCTGATCGACCGGTGTAAACAGTGCCAGACCGAAATCCACATCACTGACAGAAATGCCCGAACCGTCTGTCGGACTACCAAACAGAATATTGAGGTCACGCCCCGTAACGGTAATGTTAGTAGTACTGACTGTCGATGAATTACTCAGGGTAAGATTTTTTGGAATGGTATCTTCTACAAACGAGAAGGTGCCGCCTATCTTAAATGAATTCCCGAGGTCAATAGTTCCTGACAGCGTCACTGACGTAGGCGCACTGCTGGTCAGATATTCGGTATTCAGCAGCATCCCCAGGGTATCGTTCTGGGCGGAGCCGAGTGCGTCGGTCACAAAAGAGAAGTCATTGCCCTGAATAATTTCCCGGGTTACCAACTGTATCTTGTGAGGGCTCTGCACTAATTCAAAATAGTAATCAGAATTGAAACCATAGGTTCCGGTTAGGTTGGTAAAGATACCGGTTTCACTACCATAATTGATAATATCGAAGGTATCTCCGACTTTCGGTTTAAAGCCATTCAGAAGTGATACTTTCAGGGTTCCGCCAAAGTTGGCAGCATCAGTGACATTCAATTGGTCGAAACCGTCAGAAGCTCCCGCGACACCAAGTCCGGCCAGTTCAATTTCAAGGGTACCGGCGGCACTTTGGGAATAGGTGGAAACCGTCTGTATACCGGGGGAGTGGCCGGGAGAAACCACTCCATCGTTTATCAGATTCAGGTCCGTTAACGCGCTCCCCTTCAACACCGTATTGTTGTCCACGGTATACACCGGGTTCACGGCACTAAGGGCTGACAGATTGGAAATATCTATGACATTAGCCGTTGAGGGGACCGTTGAGGCCACACTTTTGGCAACGATCGAGTTATCTTTCTGCCAGAACGTAGAGCGGTCCTGAAGCATCTCCTGAATAACCGGATGCTGATCCTGACCAGAGGAATCCTGCATGGTGGTCTGGAGAATTTCCTGAAGTGATGTTCCCAAAAGCGGGTCAGCAGACAAGAGGACACGCGGTTCGAGATTCTCAAGTTTAAAGAGATTCCCTCTGTTCCACATTCTCCGATACTTGTTATCGACTCTACCCGACTGTATATTGGTTACTGTTCTTGATTTGCTCATACAATATCTCCCGAATTACCTTTGTACCGCACGTTTTCCCAACCTATTTCAAAGCCTACTGTACCTTTTGGATATGAAATGACCCGCTGCAACCATTATAATTCCAGGATCCATTAGCATCTGTGGCGGTAATCTGACTGGTGTTACCCCACGACTGCCTGTTGTTGGTCAAATGGATACCAGAACCGTCTGTAACGGCATCAACGCCATAAATCCTGCCCAGATCCGCCGAAATACCACTCCATAACCCAATGGTCGGATCGATCGTGAGTATCATGTTGCCCGAAACGTCGTTACTACAACTATCGGTGAACGTCCCTGACCAAGTACCCACGAGTGCAGGAGAATTTACGACACTTGGATATGATAGATAATCAGTACCGGATAAGAGTGTAATGGAAGCTGTCGTTACACTATTGGAATTACTATACGTGTACATGGCAGGAACATAGGATTTACCATAGCTACCGGCAGAGAGCGAAATTGAACCGGCAACAGTATTGTAGACGGGAAGATCAAAGGAATATTTCCCAATAAATGATAATGCACCGGAATTGCCACTCTCGTTGGTCATTGTCGCAGTACCGTTCAGAATCTGTGAGGAACCGGCAACAAAATCGCGCTCTGAATGTATCTGTGTAAAGGTTGAATTACTGATGGCAATCAGTGAACCATCGGTTGAAACATTACTACGTGCAAAATTAACGGTGCCGCTATACTGGGCATTTAATGCATGGGTCTGGCTGTTCGCAACAGTTGTGATTTCGGTATCTGATTCAGAGAAAAGTGCCGAAGTCACTCCGGTAATAATGTTATAAGAATAACGAACCGTTGATTGATACGACGAAGTTGCGAGTTCACCTGAGGTATAATGTTTCAGACTGGTGCGCTGCACCACACCATCGGAGAAGGTCCAGGTAACCGTGGTTGTGCCAACCGGTACGCCACCAGATATAAGATCAGTAGTAGCGGTAAGTTTATGTAAGGTTGCATCGGTAACCAGTCCGCTCGCTTGGGTGTCCCCCTGATAGAAAGTTAATCCGACAGAGTCGGGTACTTTCAAAAAACGATTATAGTTTTCTGAAATTACCTGCTTTGCCTCTGCGGATAAGGGAAGTCCACAAAAGACATCGGCGGCACTATAGGCCACACGGGTGTCAATATAAGCTGCCAGACCGGGAAAAGTTTGATCTTGACTCACATAAGTCCCTTTCAAAACACGAGAGAGAGTCTCATTAGAAATCAGTATACCAGGAGTACCGGTGTTTCCGCTACGGCCACAGGCGAACATACCGGCTAAAAAAACACAAGCAAGAGATAATTTGATCACATCGGATAACTTTCTATTCATCGAGCACCTCTCTTATAGGGAACCTTGAGTCAACGCAGAACCGCACATAACACTAACAACATGATATTTTACAATTTGTACTACATTTATATATAATTTAATACTACACATCTCTTTAATTGTAACAGAATTATGAAATTATTCTACTATTTTATGAGTTTTTTTATGAATGCTTTCTACTTATTTATTCATAATCCGTTCATGCTACAAAAAATTGCCATAATTACATGCAGGTATATTGACGCTGTGAAAAAAAAATAAAATTGCCAGTGGTGAATAAGAAATCAAAAGAAAGGTTACTACAGAGTGTAGTAAAAGAAGATTCAAGAGGGAAAAATAGAGATGGGATTTATACGAAAAAGGTTCATGCAAAGAAACTGGTCACCACATCTTACGTATGCTTACGAAGTGAGTTAACAGAAACTTTACATGAACCTAAATCAACAAAAAATGATAGTTACTTTTTTACCTTAGCCGTTTTCGAATCAACTCCGCTTGCCTCGCCAAATTGGTCGCCCAGTTCATTTGCGCTAATGACTTTTTTCTCTTTGAAATTCAAAAGACGCTAAATTTGCGAAATAGAACTCAGGTGTGAATACACTACCGGAATGTACCGTTTAGCATGCATTTCCAGAAAGGTCTCGTCTGACAGTGAATTGAGACGCTCTTCGTTGATGATGTATGCACCGGTGATATTTCTCATTTCATTGCCGAGACGTACTTTCATGTTAAGCGGTGTAAACATATTTTTTTCTGCAAGATAGCTGCAGAAGTCTTCGGAGAATTTGTCCATCTGCTGAAGCTCAGCAAGATAGCGCTTAACTCTTTCCATCAGTTCACCCGGCTCACCATTTTCCTGAAAAAGCTCCTGCCCTTCTTCCTGGCTGACAAGATCACTCCCTTCATCTATACAAACCATGAAACGGCCCTCTTCATCTGTTTTGGCGAGGGCAAAGGGGTAGCGACGAATGATAGCCGGAATATAGGAAGCTTCCCATTTTTCATCATGAACAAAGAGGTTTTCACCCTCTTCAAGCCCAAGGAGTACTACCGGCTTGAACTGATCCTTGCTTTTGTCCTCCACAAAGACGATTGGGTAAATGGAGGCGGCACGTGAAAATTCGTGAACCATGATTGATGCCATGTTAACATTCTTTGCATAGTCAAAATTCTGTATGGTCTTTACTTTGCTTTTGCCATGTTTTTCGATAGTAATTGGAACGACTGATTTGAACATAATAAAACTCCTTTAAAAATATTTTCATCCCGAAAGATGACTGTTTCTATCACAGAGATTGTCAAAGTATCAATACGTAGAATTACTGAAATTACGGCAAAATCGAGCAAACGGAGCAGATTTCGCGTATTTTACGTAAATTTACGTATGTTTTTTAAAGATTTTCTACATTCAGGTTGCCAATCGAACACAGACAATGTTATGTATTCCAGTAGATAATCTATCACACGTGGAGACGAAAATGATTTCTGTAGTCTTGGCAGATGATCACGACATTTATCGGTACGGACTCTCGATGTTGCTCCACGACGACGAGCGGTTCACCCTGGTAGGTGAAGCAAAAGATGGTGACGAAGCCCTCGCCCTCATCCATCTCCATAAACCGGACGTGGTGGTACTGGATCTTTCCAAGACGGGTCTGAGTGGCATTGAGATAACAGCACAACTGAACGCTGAGCGTCTTGCCACTAGTAGTATCATTCTCACCATGGCCAATGATGCCACCTCTGCCCGACGATCAATTGATGCCGGAGCCAAAGGGGTCGTACATAAAGAGTCAGCCTATGCCGACATTGCCAATGCAATTGAATTTGTCTCTTCAGGACGAATTTATTCAGGAATGGTACAGAAGGCCGGTGACAGTTACACCCAGACCAGCCTGGATGCGCTTTCCAAGAGAGAGCTTGACATTTTAAAATGTGTCGGAATGGGGCTGACGAGCAAGCAGGTCGCTGATAAGCTCTGCATCAGTCCCCGGACTGTTGATACCCATCGCATGCGTATCATGCAAAAACTTGATATCCATAACGGACCGGGTCTGACAAAATTTGCCCTTGAGAGCGGTCTGGTAACGTCGAGTTTTCGATAAAAACCTGAAATAAAACTGACTACGGCACTACCACCACAGAGGTAATGACAACCTGAGTAACCGGCACATCCTGCAAACCATTGCTGGTTGTAGTAGTCACCTGAGCAATGGCATCAACCACATCCTCCAGACCCGCGATTACCCGTCCAAAGACAGCATAACCGTAGGTGGTATCCGTATGATCCAGGAAAGCGTTGTCAACTACATTTATGAAAAACTGTGCCGTAGCTGAGTCAACTTCTGTTGTACGGGCCATGGCAATGGTGCCACGGAGATTTTTTAAACCATTTGTCGCTTCGTTCTTGATTGCAGCATTCGTTGTTTTCTCCGTAAAACTCCCCGCAGCATAGCCTCCCCCTTGTATCATGAAACCCGGAATGACACGATGGAACAGCGTATTGTTATAAAAACCACTGTTGACATAGCTGATAAAGTTATTAACAGAAATTGGTGCAAGATTATTATTAAGCGATATCTTAATGGTGCCGTAATTGGTCACCATTGATACGATGGTATCCGGCTTGCTTGCCGCCACCGTTACGGTTGATGAAGCACTGTCTAGCGTGCCATCGTTTACGACAAGACTGATGACATAGGTACCATAATCATAGGCAATGAACGTCGGATTTACCGCAGTCGGATCGGATAATGATGCTATACTGCCGGTTGGTTTTGAAACAAATGACCAGTGATAGGTCAAAGTGTCACCATTGGTATCACTGCTGCCACTACCCTCAAGTGTTACGAGGGTGGATGTACCGGCAACCACATTTTGATTTCCTCCCGCATTGGCAACCGGCGCAATATTGAGTGCAACCACCGTTACCGTAACCGTGGCAGGAGTGCTGGTTGCAATTCCATCAGCAACAGCAAGTGAGCAGGTATAGGTGCCAGCCACATCAGGCTTAAACGTCGGTTGAACGGTAGTGCGTCCGGCAAGTTCTGACGAACTGCCGACCGGTTTGTCTGTTAAAGTCCATACATAGGAGAGTACATCATGATTGGCATCACTACTGCCGCTTCCGTCAAGAGTAACTAACGCACCCACTACGGAACTTTGAGCCCCCCCTGCCTGTGCCACCGGAGCGGTATTGGTGAGAGACGCCGTTACCGTAAACGTCGCCGTACTGCTGTTCATCTTCCCGTCGTTCACCACAAGATTGAATACGTACAGTCCGGCGAGATCCGGGGTAATATGGGGACGAACGTCAGAAGAGCTTGACAACGTGACATTGCTTCCGTATGGCTTGGAAACAATCGTCCAATGGTAGGTAAGAGAATCATGATTAGCATCGCTACTTCCACTGCCATCTAAAATGACTGCACTGCCAATAACGGTTCTCTGAACGGAACTAACGTGTGCTGTCGGGATGGCGTTAGACATCTCAACGCCAACTTTTTCGCCACAGCCAGCTATTAAAAAAAAGGCTATAATCACCCAGTTAAAAACAACTTTGGGACTATTTTTCATTAAATTCTCCGAGCTGCATACAAACCTATCACAGAATAACTCAATGAATCGCAGCCGTCAGCCTTGGCATCAGCCATACAGCATTTGATACGATATCAATGTTCTTACTGCGGTAAAACAGACTTGAACACGAGTAGAAGACCTCTTACTGAGTTGCAAACAGCAATCTACATTCGTGTCACGCCGGTACGTTCAACAATTAAAACTTCAAGGTAACTGAAGCCGCCATGATCTGGGCATCGCTTTTGAATGTTCCGGCTTCTCTCAAATTAGAATAGTCAGAAACAGTACGATCTACCCAATGAACCCACAGGTAAGCCAGATCAATGGAACCATAATCATTATGAAAACCTGTACCAACTGAAAAATTATGACGATCAGCATCGGGGAGTTCGGGACCGAGCGTTGAATTGGGTACCGGTGAAGTATCGTAGGCATAACCGGCCCGGAGATCGATATTTTTGTTAAGCGCATACTGAACACCAAAACGATAGGCCCAAACATCCTGCCAGTTTTTAGCATCAGGCATACCGTTCAATGAATCCAAAGGTGCCCCGTAATTATACTCCAATTTATTAAAGCTGTGCCACCAGGTTTTCTCGGCATCAAACTCCAACGTCAAAGCATCAATGGGTTTCCAAGCGACACCCAAAATCATTGAAGCAGGCAAAGTGATGTCCGTAGAAGCAGATGTCTTTACCGTCGGCAGCGTAAAGCCAAGCGCAGTTGCATTGGAACCAGTACGCACAAAAGTAGCATCACCGTTAAGGCCAAGTTTTACCTCCGTCCGGTACGACGCTCCAAAAGAGAGTTCTTTTGATGGAATCCACTTTGCACCAAAAGTATGACCATAACCAGTTGCTGTCGTATCTGAGCCAAGTACGCCAAGTTCCTGGTAGGTACCTGCTAATGAACTATATGCAGAAACTCTTGGTACATCAGCATAGGCAAGCTTTTGCTGTGAAACTTGAGCGTACGTCACATCAACGCCATACGCAATTGATAGGTTAAGATCATCAAAACGATAGGCAACCGTCGGTTGAAAGTTGACCGTCTTGATAGTCAGTGATTGAATGCTGTCACGAAAACTACTCCCGGCATCCCATCGTTTTGCCAAAGGGTTAAAGGAATTGACCCCCAAACCAAAGGAGAGTGGTATACTTTTGAGCGAGGTAGTGGCATATAAGGTTGGTACGATAAAAATATCCCGATTAGCCTTTTCGGACACCTGTGATCCCAAGCTCAACCGAGTGTTCCCCTCAAATTCAGTTTGGGGAACCAGAATACTGGTATCCCCGACTTGCACCTGAGACCCTTTCTGGAAAGCAATGCCGGCAGGGTTGTAGGCCAGTGCCGAGGGATCGTCAGCCTGAGCGGCAAAGGAGTTGGCCATACCCATTGCCTTGGCACCCTGTTCCGAAACTTTAAATCCAGACCCGAAAGACTGAGATGCCGCACCACCAATCAACGCTACTGCGATACTTGATGCTACCAGCTTTTTCTTCATGGTCAACTCCCGACCTACAGTTTAATGACAGCAGGTATTAATGAAAAATTGAATTATAAAACTAACAAATGTAAAATAAAACACCTTTGCGGGTGTGTCAATAACAATAAAAGAACGTATGTAGTTGTAGTAACGAATGCAGGTAGATTTATCTGATTATAAAATGACAGTTGTTGACAACAGTAAGGAGAGTAAACTTGATAAAAAAAGTGGCGGAGAGACAGGGATTCGAACCCTGGATACCGGTTTCCCAGTATACTCGCTTAGCTAACACTTACATATCAATATGTTAGCTAATATACCTGCCTGCGCCATCTGCCTCTAGTTCATGTATATATCTACCTCAAGGTATACTAAAAAGAATACTAAATATCAACCTCTAAATGCCCATAGATACTCAGCTTGGATCATCCAATACCCCAATAGCATGTACCAATTTACCTGGGGAAAGGTGACTATACCGCTCCGTTACTTTTATGCTTGAGTGTCCCAGGATCTCTTTTACCACGTACAGGTCAACTCCAGCAGATACCATCCTTGATGCAGTTGTATGTCTGGTGGAGTGGATTACGAATTCTTTGTCCTTCTCCAGCTCCATTGCTTTCCGTACCCAATTCCAAGCATACTCAGCCTGGTTAACCGATATTGAGAAGGGTTTCTGCTGACCCTCTACAGCCTGCAAAAACTGCCTAACCCTTTTGGTCATCGGAATTGATCTTGGTTTGTCCCCCTTGTTCACCCATATACTGATCAAATTATTACCGAAGCTAACATCTTTGCTCTCAAGGTTGATTGCTTCTGACAACCTCATCCCGGTATCCAAAAGCAATTCAATCAAATCTGCTACCTCTGGGAAATAATTACCCTGTTCCCTCAGTAACATACCTATCTGCTGCTCTTCAGCTTTTGAGATAACTCTGATTCTGGAGTTTCTCTCTTTTCGGAGTCTGATAAAATGTGTCTGAAGGTGATGGAATTTAAGTACGGTTTTTAATGTTGCCAGATATCTGTTGACTGTTGCTACTGACAGTTTGATGGTATCCAATTTCTTCTGAAGCTGCTGGACTGTTGGTTCTGTTATATCGGTAATGGGAATGTCCCCTAAAAATGTGATCAGTCTGGTAGCTCTCTGGTAACTACCGGCACCATCCTTATTATGCATCCATCTGTTCTCAAAAACCTGTTCAACTGCATCTGACAATTTGATTACCTGTACTGCTGGCTTCTTAGTGGCCTTAATCATTTTCCTGCGTTCTTCTGCCTCAACCTGTTTGGCTTCTTTCTTGGTAAAGCAACCAGTGGATCTGAATACCCTGACACCATCAATAGTAAAATTCATATAAAACGTACCCTTAGAACCTCTTTTGTAAACTGACATAGAAAGCCTCCTTGAAATTTAGACACAAAAAAAGGGCTCAATGGCCCTTGTATCTGGATATGGTTATTTTGTTTGTATGGATTGCTGTTACTGGTAGGGTGTTTGAATGGACTTGGTTACAATAAAAAAGGGTATGAGGTGCTTGGCCCCATACCCTTTCAAGCTGCTACTGGAAATCTATATGGCAGCACAATATTCACTCGGATCACAGCTATCATCCATAACGAATGCATCAATTTTACCAGACACATAATCCAACAGCGAGATTGCAGTAAAAGCCGATGCTATGGATTGTTTGACCTGGATACTGGTACTCTCTTGATATGCTTCCTTCAGGGAATCTATTGCTGCACATACTAACCGGTTGGTAACAGACGTTCTGTCATCCATAATAATCTCCTCTCTTTGCGTTTTTCTGTACTGTACCATTCTTCTGTTACAGTAATATTATGATCAGGTAACTTTTCAGAAAATACATTCACTACAGCAGACATTTTTCAACAAAGCTGCAATACTCACCATCCCCAACGATAATGTGGTCAAGTATCTTGATACCCATTATCTCACCGGCTTCTTTCAACCTTCTGGTTATAGCAATATCCTCTGAGCTTGGCGTAGGGTCTCCGGTAGGGTGATTATGTATGCAGATAATTGCTGCTGCACTCGATAGGCAAGCTGTTTTGAACACTTCTCTGGGTGCTACAATACTTTGATTGAGGCTACCAATACTGACAATATCCATACAGACAATACGGTTCTTTCCATCCAGATGCAGACTGATAAACATTTCCTTGGTT
>CAIRBT010000049.1 GCA_903876875.1 uncultured Geobacteraceae bacterium | reverse complement strand
GCGAAAATTCGGCTGGGCGAGAGCAGATTTCGACGATTTTGAAGGTCAATAGTCGTTCTATTGACCGAAAAAGCGGTGAAATATGATCCGTTCAGACGGATTTGCAGCAGATTCCTCCTAAGTCCGACAGGCTCCTAGATGACGGTGGCGGTCGCCTACTGCGACGATGCCCATAAACAATTAATCGACTTGATCGGTCAGTTGAACGATGCTATGAATAACGGCCGGGGTGAAAAGGTTATTGTGGGTATTCTCACCTCACTCTCTACCTATTGTCAGGAGCATTTTACCAAAGAGGAGCATATTCTGGAGCAACAGGGATATCCACAGTTCAAAGAGCATAAACAGATCCATGACACCTTTATGCGTAAAGTGACAGAATCCATCGAAGGTCTGAAAAACCACACGGTTTCCCCCGCAAGTATCATGAATCTGCTGAGCGACTGGTTAATGTTACATATTTTGAAGGTCGATAAACGCTAGAGTGATTTTCTTAATTCGAAAGGGATTACGTGATGCCCCGGACGTATGATACCCCGCACATTTCTCTGCTCTATGTTGAAGATGAGCATGAGGTTCGCTCCTTACTTACTCTGACTCTTGAACTGTCATATCCGGAGCTCTCCATTCTGACGGCGGAAAATGGTCAGGAGGGATTGGAGCTCTTTGAACAGTTCCGCCCTGACATTGTCCTTACTGATCTGAGTATGCCGGTGCTTGATGGCATTGCCATGTCGGCGGAGATTAAAAAACGAGTACCTGAAACTGTCATTATTGCCCTGACCGCGTGCAGTGATGCCCACAACCTGGTTGCCGCCATTGACCTCGGCATCAACAGCTATCTACTGAAGCCGATTGATCAAGCCAAGCTATTATCAACGATCACAGCGTATGTGAACGCGATTACCGATGCAAAGCGCATGGCCCTCGAGCTTCAAGAGTCCCACGAACTTCTTGAGCAGCGGGTTGCTGAACGAACCCTCGAATTGTCACATACCGTTGCACTACTGCAGCAGGAAAATGCCCGACGGGTACAGGCAGAAGAGCGGATGGGGTTGATGGCAAAAGTATTTGAGCACAGCGGCGAAGCCATTGTGATAACCGATTCATCGAACCGGATATTGGCAACCAATGCTTCCTTTACCCGTATTACCGGCTATCATCAGGAAGAGGTGCTGGGGCAGGAGCCGCGCATCCTAAAATCCGGCAGAGAGGCCGGGAGCTTTTATGAATCAATGTGGGAAACATTGCTTACAAACAATTATTGGCAGGGTGAATTATACGGCAGGCGGAAGCAAGGGGACATCTTTCCCAAGCTGCTGTCACTTTCCGTGGTACGTGACTCTCAGGGGCGTATCGTAAACTATATCGGGAACTTCACCGATATCAGCGAGTTAAAACAGGCGGCCCAGAAAATAGATTATTTGGCACACCATGACGTCCTGACACGTCTGCCGAACCGTATCAGTCTGAAAGAAAAGCTTGCCACGGCACTGGAAATGGCGAAACAGAACGACAGCCATTTGGCCATCCTCTCCATAGATCTTGACCACTTTAAGTGCATAAACGACTCCCTCGGCCATCACATGGGGGATAAGCTGTTATCCGATGTTGCGTCACGCCTTGCAGAGGGGGTGCGGAATTTTGATATTGTCGCCCGGTTAGGCGGCGATGAATATGCCGTTGTCTTGCCTCAGATTACCTCGGGCACCGCCTCGGCACCCATTGCCGGGAAAATACGGGAAGACCTTTCCCGCACATTCCATCTGGAAAATCGTGAGGTGGTGATTACCGCAAGTATCGGTATCAGCGTATTTCCCCACGACGGTGAAACGGCAGAAGAGCTGATGAAACATGCCGATATTGCCATGCATCATGCCAAAGCCACCGGCAGAAATAACTGCCAGTTTTTCAAGCGGGAGATGAACGTGGTTGCGCAGGAGCGGTTTCTGCTGGAAAGGAATATGCGAATCGCCCTTGAGCAGGAAGAATTTCTCCTCCATTATCAGCCCCAGATTGACATTACAACCGGTCGGGTCATCGGCGTTGAAGCGTTATTACGCTGGCAACACCCGGAACGGGGTCTGATACCTCCGGACACTTTCATTCCTCTTGCCGAAGTGACCGGTTTGATTCTCCCCATTGGCGATTGGGTGTTGGAAACCGCCTGCAGGCAGATGCTCGCCTGGATAGCGGAGGGAATCCCCCCCCTGCGCATGGCCGTCAACCTGTCGGCAAAGCAATTCGAGCAGGAAACTCTTCCGGATACGGTGCGGAAAATTATTGTCAAAACCGGTTTGGCTCCCCATCTGCTTGAGTTGGAGATTACCGAGAGTGCAGCCATGGCTGATCCGGAAGCCACCATTCGCCATCTGCGCAAACTCCGGGACATGGGAGTTGAGTTGGCGATTGACGATTTTGGTACCGGCTATTCTTCTCTCAGTTATCTGAAGCTATTTCCGGTTAATCGCTTGAAGATTGATCGTTCCTTTGTCAAAGATCTTGAAACGGATCTGGACGATGCCGCCATTGCAGCGGCAACCATTGCCCTGGCCCATAAACTGGGTAAAGAGGTGGTTGCCGAGGGGGTTGAGACGGAGGGACAGTTGAGCTTTTTACGGGATCAGCAGTGCGATGTCATTCAAGGCTATCTGTTCAGCCGCCCTCGGTCAGCCGGGGATATTTCCGGATATCTTCGGGAACGTTGTTGATTTGTTGATCGGTATTGGTCTGCCGCACTGACACGTACCGATCAAGTCGTCTGCAAAAAAAGTCGTGACGTTTGTTTGGAAAACACAACCTCCTGTGGTTCACTAGTTTCTGTCCGGAAACTCCGGACGAAAACTAAATAGCGCCACGTAACCTTGTACACGTGTCGAATGTTGTCTTCGGTGCCCCCCCTGTTC
>CAIRBT010000048.1 GCA_903876875.1 uncultured Geobacteraceae bacterium | reverse complement strand
GTATGGTGGAGGGAGGAGGATTCGAACCTCCGAAGTCGCTGACGACAGATTTACAGTCTGTTCCCTTTGGCCGCTCGGGAATCCCTCCAGGGATGATCGGTTTCAATGTACTATTTTCTATGGAGCCCCGTATCCGAATCGAACGGATCACCTGCTGATTACAAGTCAGCTGCTCTACCAGTATGAGCTAACGGGGCGTCGTTCCCGAATACCTGCAACGGAATTTGAATTTTTATAGAAAAGCTGATTGAAAGTCAAGAAAAATTTTACGGTAACTGTTTTTTTCTTGGAATTCACTCTGATGCTCAGGCCAAAAGAGGAATTAGAGCCAAACGAGCCTTTCTCAGAGCTCCTTCTTCTATTTGGCGAACCCGCTCACGGGAGATGGAGAAATGACTGGCAATTTCCTGTAACGTCATCGGTTCGTCGGCGGTGACCCGCTTCTCAATGATAAACCGCTCTTTTTCGTTGAGCTGTCCGACCACATTGGCTACTGTGCGGTGGAGGTTCTGGCTCTCCTGGAAATCAACCAGTTGTTCTTCCTGATTTAAACGCTCATCCGCCAATGATTCCAGCGGGGTGGCACCGTCACTACCCGGTATTTCTGCATCCAGCGAAAAATCACCCTGCATCCGCTGTTCCATTTCGGAAAACTCTTGCTCAGTTACGTGAAGCGATTCGGCGGCGGTCATTGAGCTATCATCTAAGTTGTCTGTGCCGGAAAGAGCGTTTTTTGCTTGGCGAAGTTTAAAGAACAGTTTGCGTTGTGCTTGGGTGGTGCCTATCTTGAGTAGGCTCCATGAGGAAATAACGTGATTCTGGATGTATGCCTTAATCCACCAGACCGCATAGGAGATGAGGCGAACCCCTTTGTAGGGGTTGAATTTCTTTACCGCCATCATGAGACCGATATTTCCTTCCTGTATGATATCGATCATTTTCAGGCCGTAATGACGAAATTCGTAGGCTATTTTGACAACAAACCGTAGATTTGACGTAATAAGGGTATGGGCGGCAGAGATATCCTTGTTTTCGTAAAATGACACCGCATTGCGATGTTCTTCTTCTTCGCTCAGGAGCGGGAACTTACGAATTTCATTCATGTAGAGACGCAGACTGTCGGTTACAACCGGAAAATGCGTAGCTGTCATGGCTCACCTCTTCAGCAGATACATTTAGCATTCATAGTGCGTGACTGCTAAAATATACCAAGCGTCCATAAAAAAATCAAGTGGTTGTTTAGGAAATTCTTATGGTCGCTCCTTCGATACTGTATACACTGTTTGTTCTTCGCGGAACCATTTTGCTTGTAAATGGCTCAAACGAGCTATAAACTCTCAAGCCATGAAGAAATTACCGGCCATACGCATCCTGTTGCTTACCCAGTTTATTGTGGCCATCAGCATGTTCCACTATTTGACCCCCCTGCATTTTCACTATCTCCACGACATTTTTCAGCGACTCTATTATCTTCCGGTCATTCTTGCCGCCATCTGGTTCGGTATTCGGGGGGGACTCGCCTGTTCGCTGGTGGTTAGTATTGTGTATGCCCCCCATATCCTGTTTCAGTGGGGGGGGACTTTTACCCTTGAGCTTGAAAAATATCTTGAGATTATTCTCTACAACGTCGTAGGTGGAGTGACCGGTCTGCTGGCCCAGCGTGAGCAGGAGCGGAGTGTGGAACTGCAGAAAACCGCCGAAGGGTTGGAGCTTTCCTATAAAAAGCTTCAGGAACAGTCGGAACAGTTGATTGCCATTGAGAACAGCCTGCGGCGGGCGGAAAAACTGTCTACCATCGGTGAAATGGCTGCCATGCTTGCCCACGAAATCCGTAATCCCCTTGGTTCGATCCGGGGTACCGCAGAAATACTCAAAGATGATTATCGTCCGGGCGATGCCAAGTACGAATTCATCGATATTCAAATCAAGGAAACCGAGCGACTCAATCGGGTTGTCGAAGATTTTCTCCGCATGGCCCGGCCACTGCCGGTCGAATTGGAGCTGTGTCCCCTGGAAATGGAGTTGCAAAATGTCCTGCTGCTGGTGGCACGGGAGGCCCGGCACCGGGGCGTTGCCCTGGTTCTGGAGCCGATGGCTGCGGAAATCATTGTCTCATGCAATGGTGAAAAGCTCCGACAGGCTTTTCTTAATATCATGCTTAATGCACTCCAGGCCTTGTCCGTCGGGGGGAATCTTACCATTGCCCGTGCCGTTACCGATCCGGGACGCTGGTGTGAAGTGACGTTCCGTGACAGTGGTGAAGGAATTTCGCCGGAAATAATCTCCCGTATTTTTGAACCGTTTTACACCACCAAGCCGGACGGTTCCGGTCTGGGGCTTGCCATTACCCGGAAAATAATAGATGGTTTTGGCGGCTCCCTGGGGGTGGAGAGTGTCAAAGGCGTCGGGACGACGGTAACGATCCGGCTGCCCATTACCAGCAAAGGGAACATGCCATGAAAGCACACATTCTCATTATTGATGATGATACCTCACTGCGACGGGTACTTGAATACAATCTGCAAGAGGCCGGTTATCAGGTGGTGTCGGCTGCCGATGGTGAGGAGGGTCTTCGACTGTTTGGGGAGCAGGCGTTCGATCTGGTCATCACCGACATGAAGATGCCCGGTATGGATGGCATGCAGGTATTGGCGCAGCTCAAGGAGCGGTCTCCCCACACCCTGGTTATTATTATTACCGCCTTCGGTGCCGTAGATGTGGCTGTGGATGCCATGAAGGCCGGAGCCCATGATTATATCACCAAGCCGTTCAACCGTGATGAGTTGCGGATGTCAGTGGCCAAGGCACTGGATTTTACCGGTCTTGCTGCTGAAAACAGACGGCTCAAATCCGAACTGGCAGATCAAGCCGATTTTCGCTCCCTGGTGGGAGCCTCCCCCGAAATGGAGCGGGTTTTTCATGTGGTACGCAAGGTTGCCGATACGGACGCTTCCGTGCTGATTACCGGTGAGTCCGGCACTGGAAAAGAATTGGTGGCTCGCTTACTCCATAAGCACAGCTCCCGTCGGGATGGGCCGTTCGTGCCGATTAACTGTGCTGCCATCCCCCGTGAACTACTGGAAAGTGAACTTTTCGGCCATGTGAAGGGGGCGTTTACCGGTGCCATCAAGGATAAGCCGGGTAAGTTTGCATTGGCCGAAGGGGGGACGCTCTTTCTGGATGAGGTTGGCGAATTGCCGGTGGAGCTGCAACCCAAGTTGCTGCGGGCACTCCAGGAGCGGGTGATTGATCCGGTGGGGGGGACAAAGTCCCTGAAGCTCGATGTGCGGGTGGTCGGTGCCACCAACAGGGATATCGAGGGAGCCTTGGTCGAGGGCTCCTTTCGGGAAGATCTCTACTACCGGCTGGCGGTTATTCCGCTCCAACTTCCCTCCCTGCGGGAACGGCGAGATGATATTCCTCTGCTGCTCCGCTATTTTTGTACCAAGCATGGTGCCGCTGCTGTCGCCTATGAACCGGCGGCCATGACAGCACTCTCCTCCTACCACTGGCCCGGCAATGTGCGGGAACTGGAAAATCTGGTGGAGCGTCTGCTGATTATGGGTAACGGGAAGGTCATCACGGTGGGGGATTTGCCGGCCAAGGTGCGGGGTGATCTGGTAGTGCCGATTCAGAGGGGGGGGGGTGCCAAGGTTGTTAACCTTCCTGATGAGGGGTACTCACTGGAACAGCTGGAGCGGGAGGTGGTCATGGAGTCCCTGGAACGGAAGGGGTGGAATCAGACTGCAGCCGCCCGTTTTTTACGTATTCCACGGCATATTCTGGTGTATCGGATGGAAAAATATGGGATTCAATCCCCTGAAAAATAGTCTGTTGCTGCAGAACCGGTGGGGAGGTTGGTGTCGGGGATTGCTGTGTGCCCTTGTGTTGAACCTGATGATCATCGGCGGGGCAGGGGGGGGAGAACAGTTCAGATATGTTGATCCCAACGGCGTTGTCCATTGGCTTGAGGATAAGAGTGCGCTGCCCCCCTCGGTACGCCAACAGCATAAATACATTGATCGGAACGGGGTTACCTTCTGGGTGGATAACCCGGAGAGCATACCGGAAGAGTATCGCACCCCGTCGGATGCCGTGGCAGGGGATGGTACTCCCCCGCCTAAGGAGGTACCGCCGACAGTGGCACTAATCCAAAGTTCCACCCCCATTTCTATCAAGAACAACCAGATTCTGGTGACGGTTGTCTTCAGGAATAAGGGGAAGCGGGTACGAGCCCGGATGATTCTGGATACCGGTGCCTCGGTTACCACCATCTACGGATCGGTGGCGTCCCGGCTCAATCTGAAAAAAAACCGACTAAGTCGGGGGTCAAGTCTCAGTGCCAACGGTTCGGTGACCGATACCCTGCTCACCAAGGTCGATTATATCGAAGTTGATGACAAGGTGCTTGCCAATGCGGAGGTTATGGTTATGCCGACCATGAGCACTATGGGTATTGACGGCCTGCTCGGCAATACCTTCCTCCGATATTTTAATTTTACCATTGATTATGAAAAACAGTTGTTGATCTGGAATCCCGCCTCCTCCGCCCCCCCACCGCCACATTGATCATGTCCTCGCGTTATGGCAAATGGTGATGCCTTGAAAAAATTGAACGCACCCACACATTATCGTAGGGGCGACCCCATGTGGTCGCCCTGTTATTTCCCCTTGTGAACCGCTCCTACGTGATGTTTCTCCGTGGTCCTAACTTGTGTAGAATATCCTGCGGCAATTGAAGAATATTCTGCACTCTATAACTGCCTGTTTTTAAAATACATGCAATAACAGGCTGTTACAAATTGGCACGTTATCTGCTTTGTATGAGACATCAACATATCAAAATCACACAGGGAGATATAAACCAATGAAAAAAATCATTACCGTAACAGCTGCCATTCTTGCCCTTGCCGCCCCGTTTGCCGCGTATGCCATGGATCATGCCGGTCATGGCATGGAGCATAAAATGACTTCGGCCCACGAAGAGGTGGTGGATGGGGTGAAGGCTACCTTTAACGTCCAGACTATGGCCGACGCCATGAAAGAGATGGGGATGGAGATGCCGAAGGGGGTTAAGGAAACCCACCATATTTCGGTGAGTTTTACCCAGGTCAAGGGGGGGGGGGCCGTGACCGAAGGGAGTGTGACCATCAAGGTGCAGAACCCGGATAAAACCACCCAAACCAAAGAACTGATGGGGATGCATGGCCATTTCGGTGCTGATTTTGACATGGCAAAGGGGGGGAGTTATGGGGTTATGTGTAAATTTCAATTGAAGGATGGCAAGGTTCGTCAGGCTAAATTCTGGTATCCGGCCAAGGGTATGAAATGAAACTGAGGGTCACTGCCATAAGCTATCTGTTGGTTGCCGGAGTCATGGCACTGCTACTGGTGCTGTCGTTCCATGTGCGGGTCGGAGCCACGGCGGATTCGGTGGCACTGCTCAAGACAACCGGTATGACCTGTAGCAGCTGTGCCGACTCTATCGTCTCCGCACTCAAGAAAGTGGAAGGTGTGGTGGCTACTGAGGTTGAGATTGCGGGGGGATGGGTCGTCGTTGGGTACGAGACCAGAGCGGTTACACCCGAGCTGCTTGCCCGGACGGTGAGCGGGGCCGGGTACGCGAGTAGCGTTTCCCGGGTCATGTCACCTATAGAGTACCGGCAGTTGTCCGGGAAAGATATTGGCAGAACCGCCGCTTCGGCAGATGGCTGCTGCGGCATGGGGAAATGCGGCATGACACAACAGAAAAAAACAGCAGAGGGGAGGATATAACATGGAACGGAACAGAGTGATGCAGTGGCTGGTGGCAGGATGTGCGGTAATGGTGCTTCTGATCGGTACGATCGATGCCGGTGCCTTTTCCTTCGGCAAATATGAAAAGGTAACGGTTGCGGGAGGAACGGTGACTCTGCCGACGGCCAAGCTGGCCGACGGCAAGGCACATTTTTATTCATTGGAAGATGGGGGGAAAACCATCACTTTTTTTGCGGTAAAAGCTGCCGATGGCAGTATAAAAACCGCCTTTGATGCCTGCGATTCCTGCTACCGTGCCAAGAAAGGGTATGAACAGCAGGGGGATAAGATGAACTGCAAAAATTGTAATCAGAAGTTCGCCATTAATCGCCTGGGCCCCAACGCCACCGGCGGGTGCAATCCGGGCTATCTGCCCAATCGGCCAAACGGCACGTCCATTGTCATTAAAGCCGACGATCTTAAGGGCGGGGCGAGATATTTCTGATGAAACTTCACACCATTTCTCTCAATAATTTGAAGCGTCGCAAGGCAAAGATGGCTTTTCTGACCATCGGTCTGATGGTTGGTATCGCAACCATTGTTACCCTGGTGACCCTGACCCGTTCCATGTCCCATGACATTGAACGGAAGATGGATGAATTTGGAGCCAATATCCTCATTACCCCCCGGAGTAGCGGCCTCTCCATGAGCTATGGCGGCATCAGCCTGGGGGGGGTAACCTTCGATCAGCGGGAGATCCGTGAGGCAGATCTGGCGAAAATCAAGACCATTCAGAATCACCAGAATGTCTCGGCCATCGCCCCCAAGGTGCTGGGGGGAGTGAGCATTGCCAACCATGAAGTACTGTTGGTGGGGGTCAATTTTGAGAGTGAATTGAAAATGAAGCAGTGGTGGAAGATTTTTGGTGACACCCCCACGGCTCCGAATGATCTGCTGCTTGGCAGTGATGCCGCCAAGGTGCTGAATGTCGGTGGGGGGGATTCGGTGGCAATCAAGGGAGAAACCTTCCGGGTGGCCGGGGTGATCGATCAGACCGGTTCACAGGATGATGCTCTGGTCTTTGCCAGTCTCTCCCGTGCCCAGAAAATTCTTGGCAAGGAGGGGAAGATAACCCTGGCGGAAGTGGCTGCCCTCTGTTCCGGCTGTCCCATCGGGGACATGGTCAACCAGATTGCCGAAATACTGCCCGATGCCAAGGTTGCCGCCATTCAGCAGGTGGTGGAGGGGCGCTTGAAGGCACTGGATCAGTTTAAACATTTTACCTATGTCATGGCCGGTGTGGTCGTGTTCATCGGCTCACTGATTGTCTTTGTCACCATGATGGGGAGCGTCAATGAACGAACCCTGGAGATCGGGGTGTTCCGCGCCATCGGATTCCGGAAAAGTCATATCATGCGGATTATCCTGCTGGAGGCGGCTCTGGTGAGTCTGCTGGCCGGTATTCTCGGGTACGCTGCCGGTATGGGGGGGGCGAAACTGGCTCTGCCGTTCATGGCCGAAGGTGCCAAGGTTACTCTGGTGTGGGATGGTTGGGTGGCGGGCGGTTCCATCGGGCTGGCAGTGGTACTTGGTCTTCTGGCCAGTATTTATCCCGCACTGCACGCCAGCAGAATGGATCCGACCGAAGCGTTGCGCGCACTTTAAAAGAGGAATAACCATGTCACTTATCGAAATGCGAAATGTCCGGAAACAGTACCGGGTGGGGGATGACACCGTGGAAGCGCTGCGGGGTGTTGATATTACCATCGAAGCGGGGGAGTTCATCACCATCATGGGCCAGTCCGGTTCCGGTAAAAGTACGCTCTTGTCGGTTTTGGGGGGGATGAACCACCCGACCAGCGGCGAAGTGGAGATGGCCGGTATCAAACTGTACCAGTTGCCCGGTGAAAAACTTGCCGACTTCCGGGCCGGCAATCTTGGTTTTGTCTTCCAGTCCTTTCACCTGATTGCCTACCTGACCGCCCTTGAAAACGTTATGCTGCCGCTGGCAATCGTTTCCATGCCATCTGCGGCAAAACGGCAGCTTGCCCTGCAGGCTCTGGAACGGGTCGGTCTCGGCTCCAAGCCGGAGCGACTGCCCAACCAGCTTTCCGGCGGTGAACAGGAACGGGTTGCCATTGCCCGTGCCATTGTCAATAATCCACACATCCTGCTGGCCGATGAACCGACGGGTAATCTGGATTCCAAGACCAGTGATGATGTTATGGCACTGTTTCGGGAACTGAACGACGGCGGCCAGACGGTGGTCATGGTGACCCACAATCCGGAAAATGGCGTCTATGCGGACCGGACAATTACCTTGAAAGACGGGATGGTGCTGCAATGAAGATAATGGCTTTCCTCTTTTTCTCCCGCCGTGGCTGGCTACTGTCACTGCTGGTTCTGCTGACGATCCGTGCCACTGTCAGCTGTGCTGCGGAGTCGCTGGGGCAGGAGTCCCTGCCAACACTCATTCAGGAGGCACTTGCCAGTAACCCGGAACTGAAATCCTCCGAGGCCCGCTGGAAGATGTACGTGGGTAAATCCCGCCAGGCCGGGGCTCTGGAAGATCCGATGGTCATGTTCAAGCTGCAAAGTCTGCTGGTCAAGGAACCGTTTTCCCTGGGGGGCACCGACAGCCAGACGGCCAAGGTTATCGGCCTGTCCCAACAGCTTCCCTATTGGGGAAAGCGGGGTATCAGGGAGGAGGTGGCCCGTCACGAGGCGGAGTCCTACCGGTGGACCATCGAAGAGCGGAAACTTGAACTGAGCCGGATGGTTAAGGAGGTATATTACCAACTCTGGGCGGTTGATAAAAATATCGGGGTTACTGAGAAAAATATCAGGATTCTTGGTGATTTTGTGGCAATTGCCGAGTCCAAATATGCGGTGGGGCAGGGGGTGCAGCAGGATATCTTCAAGGCTGGCCTTGAGAAGTCAAAACTGTTCGACATGCAGATCAGTCTGAAACAGCAGCGGAGAAGTCTGGAGGCCAACCTTAACTATCTGCTCTGCCGCCCTGGCACCACTCCGGTTGGCACCATTGCAGATTTTACCCTGCCAACTGTTCCCTTCAGTGGGGAACAACTGGGGGAGCATGCCCTTGAAGAACGACCCCAGCTCAAGAGCCTTGACAGTCTGGCCCGGAAGGGGGAGGCGGCCCACCGTCTGGCACAGAAAGAATATTACCCCGATTTTACCCTCTCCGCCGAATACATGTTTCGCCGTGAGGCCATGGGGGATCCGGGGAACGATATGTTTTCCCTGGGGGTCACCTTTAACCTGCCGGTTCATTCGGAGCGGCGACAGGCCATGCTGGCCGAGTCATCCTCGGAAAATACCATGGCGGTGGAAGAGCTGAATGCCCTCAAAAACAGTATTTCCTATGCCATCGGTGATACCCTGTCCCGCATGGAGCGGCGCCGGAAGCTGGTGGAGTTGTATCAGGGGGGGATCATACCCCAGGCCGAGCAATCCCTGGAGTCGGCACTCATCAGTTATCGGGTGAACAAGGTCGATTTCCTTACCCTCCTTGACGGCAGAGTGAGCCTTTTTAATTATGAACGGGAGCTCTATGAGTCCCAGGCCGACTATATGATGCAACTGGCCCGGCTTGAGGCAACGGTCGGCAGGGAACTGGCCGGGAATGTGAAGTAGCAGGGACCATAACGGCAGACCGGATCATTCTGTCCCACTAGTCAGAGAGGTTTTACCATGGCATTGAACAAAAAAATAACCATTCCCCTTACCATACTTGCCCTGACGGTTGTTGCCCTCAGTTGGCTTTACAAGAGCGGCAAGCTGTCAAAAATCCCCGGACTGTCGAAGGATGATGGCCATAACCATCAGGAACAGAGTGCTGCTCCGCTCTATACCTGTTCGATGCATCCGTTTATCATTAAGGACAAGCCGGGAACCTGCCCTATCTGCGGCATGGAGTTGATTAAAAAACTGGCCGAAACCCAAAACGGAGCCGTACAGAGCGAGGCGCAGAAGCAGCAGGCCGGCATGCTCGGACAGGTTTCCCTGTCACCGACCCAGCGGGTGATGGCCAATGTGGCGACCACTCCGGTGAAAACCGCTCCCTTTACCAAGGAAATAAATGCCGTCGGCATCGTCCAGTACGATCAGTCACGGCAGACCAAGGTGACGGCATGGATCGCCGGGCGTATCGATCAGCTCCATGTCACTACCGTCGGCTCCCTGGTAACCAAGGATCAGGCGGTGGCCGAGGTCTACTCACCCGATCTGCTGGCCACCCAGCAGGAATATCTGCTGGCGGTGAGAAGCCGGGATCAGTTGAAGGATTCCCCCGTGCAGGCCATCTCCCGCAACGGCGATACGCTGGTGGCTTCGGCCAAACAGCGGTTGATGCTGTTCGGGGTGAAGGAGAGCCAGATTGCCGAACTGGAAAAGGCGGGTAAACCGAATATCAGGTTGCCGATTCACTCGGCTCAATCGGGTATCGTCGTGGAAAAAATGGTGCAGCAGGGGCAGTATGTCAATGTGGGGGAAACGCTCTTTAATGTGGCCGACCTCTCCACCGTCTGGGTCGAGATTGAAGTGTATGAAAACGAGTTTTCGGTCATTCATGTGGGGCAGCAGGTGGAGATCCGTTCCCAGTCCTACCCTGGAAAACCGTTCTCCGGTCGCATCTCGTTCATCTACCCCTTTCTGGATCCCAAAACCAGAACGGTCAAGGCCCGGGTGGAGATGCCGAATCCGGGCATGAAGCTGAAGCCGGATATGTTTGTCAACGCCATCATCAAGGTGCCGCTCGGATCATCCCTCGTGGTACCGGCCACGGCGGTGATGGATACCGGCAAACGGCAGGTGGCGTGGGTTGAAAGCGCTCCCGGTATTTTTGAACCCCGTGATGTGCAGGTGGGACAGCAGAACGGAGATAAAATCCAGATCCTTTCCGGTCTCAAAAGCGGTGACAAGGTGGCGGTGTCCGGTGGCTATCTGATTGACTCCGAAGCCCAGTTGCGGGGTGGGGGACCTGATGAACACCGGAATCATTCCGGTGCAGTCCGGCCGGAGGCGGCTGGTCAACCGGCGGCGGCACCGCAGTCACCGGCACCGGCTGCCAAGAAATCCCTTAAAATGGACGACATGAAGATGTGATGTGACGGGCACGGGTACCCATTAACCATGATCGAAAAAATTATTGAATATTCTGCCCGTAACCGGGTTGTGGTGCTGATGCTGTTTGGCTTGATCATCGCCGGGGGAATCTGGTCGGTCTACAAAACCCCCATTGATGCCATCCCCGATCTCTCTGACAATCAGGTGATCGTCTTCACCGACTATCCGGGGCGCTCTCCCCAGGTGGTGGAGGATCAGGTGACCTATCCCCTGGCGGTCAACCTTCAGGGGTTGCCACAGGTGCGGGCGGTACGTGCCTCCTCGGCCTTCGGCTTTTCAATGATCTATGTGATTTTTGAAGATAAGGCCGACATCTACTGGGCTCGCACACGGGTGCTGGAACGGCTCAACTACGCGGCCTCCCTGCTCCCTCCCGGCGTGGTGCCGACCCTGGGACCTGATGGTACCGGAGTGGGCCATGTGTTCTGGTACACCATCGAGGGGAAGGGGTACGATCTGGAGCAACTCCGTACCCTACAGGACTGGTTTGTCCGGTACCAGCTCAACACGGTGCAGGGGGTTGCCGAGGTGGCCTCCATTGGTGGACTGGTGCGGGAATATCAGATCGATCTGGATCCGGCCCGGTTACTTGCCTATAACATTAAAATTGCCAAAGTTATGGATGCGGTCAAGGCTTCGAACCGGGATGTGGGGGGGAAGCTGATTGAGAAGGCCGATGCCGAATATCTGATCCGGGGGCGGGGCTATGTGAAGTCCCGCGCCGATCTGGAAAATATCGTTGTCGGTGCCGACATGCGGGGCACCCCCATTTATGTGAAGAACCTGGGGACGGTGCAGACCGGTGGTGCCATCCGGCGGGGCCTGTTGGATATGAACGGAGAAGGGGAGGCGGTCGGCGGCATTGTGGTGATGCGCTATGGTGAAAATGCCAAAGATGTCATCGACCGGGTCAAGGGGAAGATCGTTGAGCTGGAGAAGGGGCTCCCCCCCGGCGTGAAGATCAAGGTGGCCTATGATCGCTCCGATCTGATCATGCGGGCCGTTGACACCCTGAAGAAAAATCTGCTGGAAGAATCAATTGTCGTCTCCCTGGTTATTCTGGTGTTTCTGCTCCATTTCCAGAGTGCCCTGGTCATTGTGCTGACTCTGCCGGTGTCGGTACTGATCTCCTTCATTACCATGAAACTGATGGGGGTCTCCTCCAACATCATGTCCCTCGGCGGGATCGCTATTGCCATCGGAGTGCTGGTGGATGCCGGGGTTATCATGGTGGAGAACTGTTATCGTCATCTCTCGGAAATGGAGCCGGAAGAGCGGAGCGGTAAACGGCTGGACATTATTATCGCCTCAGCAAAGCAGGTGGGACGGGCGATTTTCTTCTCCCTGGCGATCATTGTGCTCTCCTTTGTGCCGGTCTTTATGCTGGAAGGGCAGGAGGGGAAGCTGTTTCACCCCCTGGCATTCACCAAGACCTTCTCCATGATGGGCTCTGCCCTTATCGCAATTACTCTGGTGCCGGTGCTGATGTACTACTTCATGCGGGGGAAGATGCCGCCGGAGAGTGCCAATCCGGTGTCCACATTTTTCATCCGGCTCTATTCGCCGGTAATCCGCTGGGTACTGGTCTGGAAGAAAACCACCATCGCCCTCAATATTCTGGCCTTCGCCATTGCGGTGCCGATGTTCATGAAGCTCGGCTCCGAGTTTATGCCCCCCCTGGATGAGGGATCACTGCTCTATATGCCGGTGACGCTCCCCAACATTTCCATCACCGAAGCGAAGCGGCTGATCCAGGTGCAGGATACCATCATCAAGAGTGTTCCCGAGGTGGAACAGGTGCTGGGCAAGGTGGGGAGAGCAGAAACTTCCACCGATCCGGCACCGGTCTCCATGTTTGAGAGTATCATCATCCTCAAGCCGAAGGAGGCGTGGCGCCCCGGTCTTAAAAAAGCGGATATCGTTGCCGAGCTGGATGGCAAGCTGCAGCAGATCGGGGTGCGCAACGGTTGGACCCAGCCGATCATTAACCGTATCAACATGCTTTCCACCGGAGTGCGCACCGATCTGGGGGTCAAAATATTCGGCAATGATCTCAATGTACTGAAGGATTTGGCCATACAGGCCGAGGCGTTGCTGAAGCCGATTAACGGAGCCGCCGATGTGGTGGCCGAACGGGTGACCGGCGGCAGTTATCTGGACATCGATATCGATCGGGAGGCGGCGGCACGCTACGGCGTTGGCGTGGGGGATATTCAGGCGGTCATTGAAACAGCACTGGGTGGTGATATGCAGAGTACGGCGGTGGAGGGGCGGAGCCGCTTTCCGATCCGGATTAGATACCAGCGTGATTACCGGGATTCTCTTCCGGCTATCCGACGTATTCTGGTCGGTTCCATGGAGGGAGCCCAGGTGCCGCTCTCTCTGGTCACCAAGATTAAAATATCCACCGGCGCACCGGAAATCAACAGCGAGGGGGGACTGCTCCGCTCACTGGTATTCCTGAACGTGCGGGGACGGGACATGGGCGGTTTTGTCACCGAAGCCAAACAGGTGCTGGAAAAGAATCTCAAACTCCCCCCCGGCTACTATGTGGCCTGGTCCGGCCAGTGGGAAAACCAGATTCGTGCCAAGGCGAGACTGCAACTGCTGATTCCCCTCGGCATGGTGATTATCTTCATCCTGCTCTATTTCACCTTTCACTCGGCACTGGAGGCCAGCATGGTCATGCTGTCGGTCCCCTTTGCCCTGGTGGGGGGGGTCTATCTGGTGTCGGCCCTCGGCTATAATCTGTCGGTGGCGGTGTGGGTCGGTTTCATCGCGCTGTACGGCATTGCGGTGGAAACCGGGGTGGTTATGGTTATCTATCTCCATGAAGCCCTTGACCGAAAGCTGAAGGATGGACCCTGCAGCGAACAGGATATTTATGATGCCACCTTTGAGGGGGCCGTACTCCGCTTGCGACCCAAATTGATGACCGTGGCGGTGGCTCTGCTGGGGCTGATTCCGATCATGTGGTCCACCGGCACCGGTGCCGATGTGATGAAGCCCATTGCGGCACCGATGATCGGCGGCATGATCTCGTCTGCGGTTCATGTGCTGATTATGACGCCGGTAATTTTTGTCTTAATGAAAAAACGGGAGTTGAAGAAAGGGTTACTTAAATACAGTGGCATGAAGCATTAAGGACTGTATGCAATAGTTTGACACGCTTAAAGATGTTGTATACATTATAGCCGTGTTAAAAAAATGATTCGGGGAAGCCATGTCCGAAAAAAAGATAGTTCGCCATTC
>CAIRBT010000047.1 GCA_903876875.1 uncultured Geobacteraceae bacterium | reverse complement strand
GTCGTGATCTACGTATGGGTGAGGTAACAAAGCGACAAGCGGAACTTTATGATGCAATGGGAGTTGTACCACCAACCTCGTTACATTAATCCGGGAATGCAGGGTTTATCGCTCATATTGTCATGGCACTGGATACATCTGCCACTGGTGGACGGTGAAACGTCATTATGTCTCGGGCCATGGCAACCGGCACAACCGGTACCTTTTATGCCGTACTTATCATAATCGTTTGTCCACGACCCAAAGGAAGTATCAGTATAGTGCCCTGACAGTTTAAAATCAGACACCAGATTTTGCCCAGCTGCGTCGAAAGTACCTTCATGGCACCCGATACATACTTTATCAGCGGCTTTTTCACTGGGGCTGATCATCGTGAGTGTTACTGACGCCGGCACACCGGCTCGAATAGTGAAACCGGGTTGTATCCCTTCATAAATCAGGGTGTTACTGCTATCGTACGCCCGCGCCATAACGATAAGGTTGTCCCCCGGGTAGACACTGAATGGCTCGACATGAATCAAGCCATCACCCCCTTTAACAAAAGTCCGCTGTGCGGTCGGAATATTTGGCCCGGCTACCTGGAAATTGATTTGCCTGACATCCGCAGCCAGCGACAATCCGGTCAATTTAGCGGTGAGTTCTGTGGCCCCGGCAACTTCCGATTGATGTGTTACGTTGGCCCCGCACCCTGTTAATCCAACTAACAACAGGGCAATCAGCAGATAATGAACCTTACTGAAAACGTCTCTCATGCGTACATCTCCCTTATATTCAGTTTCCCTATCAAGTCTAATAATCATACCGACCACCAACTCTTTTCAACAAAATTATTTTCGCCACTGTATACACTTTCGAAGAAACAAGCAATATTTTTGACATAATGTCTTCTAAAAATTACCATATTCGAAAACTAACAAGACCTTACATGTCTTATTGTATTAACGAATTCTATCAATATTTCATGTGTGATTTTTTTTAGCTTCCAAAATCAAACTACAAATCAATAACTCTTTTCATCCCATATCTTCCTATCAGTCAGAAGCGTTTTTGCCCTAGAAAGAGTTTTTCGCATTTTCAGCACTTATTGCCATTTTTTCACCACAAAGCATCGATGAGTTATTTGACTGATAAATATACAGTTGTGGTATGAACCATTGTAAAATTTCTATCACTTTTTCTGTTTGTTCATTACGTTTTCAAGTCCAATACGAGCGTCAGACAGAGATGGATCTAACCGCAACGCTTCACGAAATCAACCTACACTTTCATCCAGTTTTCCCTGATCAGCAAGAATGGCTCCCATAATATTGTACACAGATGCATCATTAGGTGTAATTCGTAAAGCTTCCCTAAAGTGACTAATAGCTTCAGGGAGTCGTGCCTGGTTGGCAAGTGCGACTCCGTAATTGTAATGTACATTAGCATTATCGGGTTTTATAAGTAATGCTTCTTTGAAATGCCTGATAGCCTCATTGCTCTTTCCTTTCTGGTCTAAAACTAACCCTAAGCTATCATGAAACGTATCGTTGTTTGGTTCAAGCTTCAATGCCATATTATACTGATTCTCTGCCTCATCTAACCTAGTAAGTTTAGCCAGAGAAAGTCCCACATTATAATGAGCCATGGCATTATTAGGCTCCCGTTTCAAAGTTTCCAGAAATTGAACGACTGATTCTTCAAACTTTCCTTGACGCATGAGTATAAAACCAAGATTGTCATGATATTTCGTTATATAAGGTTTAATACGTATAGCTTCTCCATAGTGATTAGTGGCTTCCTTCAGCTTTCCTTCCGTTTCTAAAGCAGCTCCCATATTGTTGTGAGCAATATGATTATCGTGAGTATACTTAAGAGTATGCTCATACAAGGTAATACTATTTTTCCAGTAGCATGTTTGCTGCCAAGATAAAACTGAAAGAATCATTAGGACTACAACAGCAGTGCATGTTACGATTATTTTGTTACATCGGAAGTGCAGGATAATTTGTGAAATACTCCAGGTCATCATGATGAATAGTCCGATAATAGGAATATAAGAGTAGCGATCAGCCATGGCTTGGCTTCCCACCTTTACTAAACCAATAACTGGAACAAGTGTACAGACAAACCAGAGCCAACCTAACACGAGAAACGGTGAGGAGTTTTTCTTCAAATAGACAATTAGAGATATTCCACCCAATAATAATGTAGCAACAATAATCTTCCACATAGCCATGTTTGAAGTAAAGGGATAAAATACTGTTAGATTTAATGGTATTATGGTTTTTTCTATGTACCATGAATAGGCCAATATGGCATTTTCAATTCGAAGAATAAATCGAACGCTCTGCAAATCAGAAACTGCATCACCTGCGTTCTGCACATAAAGAGTTACAATGCAGGAGGCAATGGACAGAACCATAAAGGGAATTTTTTCAATTATCAACCGTAGTGAAGAAAGTTTATGAGAAGTGTTATCTGAGGTTGACACTGAATTGTTATTCAGGTTTCTTCTAAGAGGCCAGTAATCAAGAAGAACCAACACGAATGGAAGAGTAACAAGCATTGGCTTGGTCATAAGTCCCATAGCGAACGTAATGAATACCAGTAGGTATCGCCGTAAACCTGGTTGCATGACATATCTGTTATATGCCATTAACGTCAGCATGAAAAAAAATGTGCTCAGGACATCCTTTCGTTCTGCAATCCAAGCAACTGATTCAACGTGTAGAGGATGAAGAGCAAAGAGAAATGAAACGAAGACGCTATTCCAAAATGCTCCCGTCATTCTCCTGAGGATTAAAAAGAGAAGAACTGAATTTAAAATATGTAACGTAACGCTTGTGAGATGATGCCCTTTTGTGTTCAAGCCATATATCTGGCAGTCTGCCATGTGTGAAAGCCAGGTAATTGGATGCCAATTAGCAGCATGTGTAGTAGTTAAAGCCCAGCGGATATTGTCGAGGTTTAGTCCAGTTTTAACATGGGAATTCTCATATACATAATCGCTATCATCATAGTTGATAAAATCATTTTCCCCTGTTCTCCAGAATACAGCAAGAGTTATCACTATAAGCACTATTACGACTATCAGTGAACGCTGCACGACTTCCTCGCTCCAAACTTGGGTATTGATGATATTTTCTATATTAAAACAAAATGGCTAATTTCGTCTAATTTCCAATAAAAAAGGGCTTACGGAAAACCCGCAAACCCTTGATTTATGGTCGGTGCGACAAGATTTGAACTTGCGACCACTAGACCCCCAGTCTAGTGCGCTACCAGGCTGCGCTACGCACCGATAAAACCATACTACAATAAATTTCGTAAAACTTTTAATTCTTCTCGTACTATTTTAAGAAGCTTAGCACTGGTATCTGCATGGCAGTTGCTGAGTATTTCTGGTGAATCAACTAACTTACCCCGTGTATTCAGTCGCTGTTTAACACCTTCAATGGTGAATTTCTCATCGTAGAGAAGATGCTTTACCTGCATGACGAGGTCTAACTCGTGCTTTGTGTATAACCTCTGACCAGAATTGCTCTTTTGAGGCTTGAGAAACGGAAATTCTGACTCCCAAAAGCGCAGAACCGATGTTCTGACTTCGGCTGTCTCGGCCACTTCACCGATCTTATAAAACAGCTTATCAGTTAAACTTGAAGGCATTGTGGCCTTCCTGCACCGATATTACTTTACTTCGGTGTTAATGGCGTTCTTAAGTACCTGGCTCGGCTTGAAAGTCAGTATTCTGCGTGCATCAATTGTGATCGTTTCACCGGTCTGGGGATTACGCCCGCGACGGTCGGCTTTCTGTTTTACCACAAAGTTACCGAAACCGGCAATCTTAATTTTCTCACCAGCTTCTAACGTCTGTTTCAGAAGACCAAAGACAGTCTCAACCATCTCGGCCGACTCTTTTTTTGAAAAACCGATTTTTTGGTGAATACGTTCAACAATATCCGCTTTTGTCATAATTACCTCTACCTTTATCGGTTAATGCACTGAATCAAAAGGAGAATTTTTATAGCACAGTCAAAATTATTTGGCAATAAATTTATCGCACGGTGACCGGTAATTTATTTACCAGATTGGTTACCACCCGCTTGTGAAGTGCCACGATCTCCTCTTCGGCAAGAGTACGTTCAAAGGAGCGATACCTGATGCGAATGGCAATGCTTCTCTGACCGGCGGGAACACCGGCGCCACAGTAGACATCAAATATCTGTACCTGCTCGATTTCTTTGGCTTTTTCTGCTTTTACACAGTCGATTATTTTTGAAGCGGGCACCTCATCCGGTACCAGCATGGCGATATCGCGACTACTGTCAGGAAAACGGGAGGGTGCCGTGATGGTTTTTTTCGTACGGGAAAGTTTTACCAGCTTTTCGAAATTAAGCTCAAAACAGAAGACCGTTTTTTCAATGCCAAAGTTTTTTTGGACGGTCGGATGCAGTTCACCCACGGAACCAATGTAGTCACGGCCTGCGAAAATTGAACAGGACTTGCCCGGATGGTAATAGGATTCCACCTGTTCACTGTTCCAGGAGACGCCACCAATTTCCAGTGACTCAAGAAGAGACTCAACAATTCCCTTGGCATCGTAAAAATCAACAGCCTCCTGGGGACGACTCCACCCATCACCGTCCCGTGACCCACTGATGGCTCCCACAACACAGAGCGGCTCATGGGGCATATTGTCACCCTCACCGGGAAAATAGACCCGCCTCATCTCAAACAGTTTGAGATCAAGGGAACGGAAGCTCATATTTTTGGCTGTCGTTTCCAGCAGACCGGGCAAAAGTGTGGTACGCATAACCGAGTGTTCATCAACCAGCGGATTTGCCAGTTTAATGGCAACACGGCGGGGGTCGTCATCGGATAGGAGCAATTTACCGGCTGCATCGGCTGACGTGAAACTGAAGTTGATGATTTCCGTCATACTGTTCTGAACCAATAGTTCCCGCACCAGTTTTTCAATTTCTTGATGCCGCGATGGACGGTCGGAGACAACCCGTGCTATCGGCATGGTGGCCGGAATTTTGTCGTAGCCGTTTAAGCGGGCTACCTCTTCAATTAAATCTATTTCCCGCTCAATATCAAGACGATAGTGGGGAGGAATAACCGATACCGAACCATCACTGTTTTCGGCAATCCGGCATTGTAAACGAATCAGAATATCGAGGATTTCACTTCGCTCCAGTGTAATACCAATCAACCCGTTGGCCCGTTCTGGCCGGAAGGTGATGGGAGTACGCTCACTGTTGCCGGGGTACACATCAAGGGCTCCCTGCGCGACAGTGCCACCGGCCAGCTCGACAATGAGAGCTGCGGCACGGTCAAGGGCACGGCCAACGGAATCAATATCAATACCCCGTTCAAAGCGGTGGGATGATTCTGTGTGCAAGCCGAGACGTTTTGCTGTTTTCCGAATTGCCGCCGGTTTAAAGAAGGCACTTTCCAGCAGAATGGCTGTGGTCGTCAACTCGATTTCCGAGTTGAGCCCCCCCATGACACCGGCCAAAGCAACCGGACGTTCGGCATCACAGATAACCAGATCGGTGGCTTGCAAGGTGCGTTGCTGATTGTCGAGGGTGGTGAACAGTTCCCCCTCCCCTGCGGTTCGGACAACGACCTGCTTACCGGCCAACCGGTCACAATCGAAGGCGTGGAGTGGCTGCCCCAACTCCATCATAATCAGGTTGGTCACGTCCACCACATTATTAATGGAACGAATTCCGATTGAGGTGAGCCGCTTGACCAGCCATTCCGGCGACGGGGCGATGGTACAACCGGAAATATACCGGGCAGCATAGCGGGGGCAAAGCTCAGGATTGTCGATGGTTACCTTGATGAAGGATCCAACCGGCTCTCCCGCTTCAGGCAGTGTGGTTGCCAGCGGCTTCAGCTGCACACCCAACTTGGCTGCCAGATCACGGGCGATACCGATAACACTTAAACAATCCGAGCGGTTTGGTGTCAGGCCTATTTCTAAAAGCGTATCTTTGAGCCCCAGAGCAGTAAAAATCGGCGTGCCGAGCGGAGCGATGTCCGCGTCAAGCACCATAATTCCGGCACTCTCGTCGGCAAGCCCCAGCTCCTTATCAGAGCAGAGCATGCCGCAGGACTCTTCGCCACGAATTTTGGAACGCTTGATTTTGAAATCGCCGGGAAGTACCGAGCCGATTTGTGCCAGTGCAACCGTAGCACCCTGGGTAAAGTTCTGTGCACCACAGACCACATCAACGATTTCTTTACCATTGTTGACTTTGCACAGGGAGAGCTTATCAGCGTTGGGATGCTGGCGCTTTTCTTCAACCCGAGCCACAACTACGTCATCAAGCCCTTCACCCAGCTTAACCATGGAGTCGACTTCCAGCCCCAGCATGGTTAGCAACGCGGCAAGTTCATCGGGCGTTTCGCTAAAATCAACAAATTCTTTGAGCCAGTTATAGGTAACGTTCATGTCAATGCACCATTATATGAGGTAAATTAGAACTGTCGCAGAAAACGGACGTCGTTTTCGAAGAGGAGACGCATGTCAGAGATGCCATATTTCAGCATGGCAATCCGCTCGATTCCCATGCCAAAGGCAAAACCGGAAATCTGTTCCGCATCATACTGCACATGGCGATACACCTCCGGGTCAACCATTCCGGCACCGAGGATCTCCAGCCAGCCGCTGTTTTTGCAGACCCGGCACCCTTTGCCTCCACAGATGACACAGGCGATATCAACTTCCGCCGATGGCTCGGTGAAGGGGAAATAGCTGGGACGGAGACGCACACCGGTTTTCTGGCCAAACAGCTGATTGGTAAAGACGGTGAGAATCCCCTTCAGATCGCCAAAAGTTACCCCGGTATCGACCATAAGCCCTTCGATCTGGTGAAACATCGGTGAGTGGGTCGCGTCGGAGTCACAGCGGTACACTGTTCCGGGCGCGATAATGCGAACCGGTGGTTTCTGTTTGAGCATGGTACGAATCTGTACCGGCGAGGTATGGGTCCTCAGCAGCATACTGTTTTCCACAAAGAACGTATCCTGCATATCACGGGCCGGATGTTCGGGGGGAAAATTGAGTGCTTCAAAATTATACCAGTCATGCTCTATTTCCGGCCCTTCGGCGACGGAAAAACCAAGTCCGGCAAAAATGGCACTGACCTCTTCGATAACCAGAGAGATAGGATGCTTGGTCCCCCGTAGCGGACGGCGTCCCGGCAGCGAAATATCAATCCGCTCGGAACTGAGCCGCTCGGCAATAAGATTTTCCTGCGCTGCGGCAAGTGCCGTACCAAGAGCGCTTTCAATCTCGTCACGCACCGAATTGACCAGTTGACCGATCACCGGCCGCTCTTCGGCACTCAGTGAACCGAGCCCCTTCATGAGAGCGGTTAATTCGCCTTTCCGGCCAAGCAGGGTGATACGGATTTCCTGGAGCTGTTCCACGGTGGTGGCGGCCGCTATGGCCTGGACGGCACCGTTTCTCAATTGTTCAAGTTGTTCCCGCATAATGGCATACCTTCATGGGAAGATTTAAATTATATTTTAAAGACGCTTCGTACAAAAAAGGGAATGGGAACCAGTCCCATTCCCTTTGTGTACGTTTTCGTACCAGGAGCTAAATCGCTGCCTGTGCCAGAGCAGCTATCTGGGCAAACCCGTTCGGGTCAGACACCGCGATATCGGCCAGTACTTTACGGTCGATCTGGATGTCAGCCTTTTTCAGGCCGAAGATGAACTTGCTGTAAGACAGACCGCTCAGACGGGATGCCGCGTTGATCCGGATGATCCAGAGACTGCGGAAATCACGTTTTTTGACGCGACGGTCACGGAAGGCATAATTTAACGCCCGGTCTACCGCTTCTGTTGCGCTCCGGAAAAGTTTGCTCCGTGCGCCCCGGTAACCTTTGGCAAGCTTTAATACCTTGTTACGTCTGCGTCTCGCTTTAAAACCTCTTTTTACACGTGCCATACGTCACTACTCCTTTGCTGCTAAATTGGCCAGATCCATAAGGGGAGACAGTTTCCTCATGGTTCATGGCACTTCTGCACCACCGGAAGGTGGCAATACTGGTAACCGGTTACTTGTAAGGAATCAGGCGTGCAATGTTTTTCTGGTCAACGGCTGCGACCATGGAACCACCACGCAGATTACGCTTACGCTTGCGGGTTTTAGGGGTCAGGATGTGGCTGGTGAAGGCACTTCCCCGCTTGATACGACCGGAAGCTGATTTTTTAAAGCGCTTGGCTGCGCCACGGTTTGTTTTAATCTTTGGCATATGAAACTCCTTATCTGGTTATAAGAACTCGCCCGTGGGGCTCATGGTCTTTATTTTTTTGGTTTTGGTGCAACGATCATGTACATGTTACGCCCCTCAACACGGGGCTGATTTTCAATAACGCAGACATCCTGCAATTCCTTGGCAACCTTTTCAATGACGGCACGCCCCACATCCATATGGGTAATTTCGCGACCACGGAATACCAGAGTAATTTTTGCCTTGTTCCCCTCTTCAAGGAAACGTTTTACGTTATTAATTTTGAATTCAAGGTCATGGCTGTCGGTCTTCGGACGGAGTTTAACCTCTTTCAAGAGAACATGAACCTGTTTTTTCTTCGCTTCCTGCAGCTTTTTACTCTGCTGATATTTGAACTTGCCATAGTCCATTATTCGACAGACAGGAGGAACCGCCGTGGGAGATACCTCAACGAGATCCAGCTGCTGCTGCTCGGCCAGCTCAAGTGCCTGGGAAATCGGCAGCACACCCAGTGCTTCTCCGGTTGCTCCTATGACACGAACTTCAGAAACTCTGATGGCCTGATTAATGTTAACGGTCGGTTTTGCTATGGCGACACCTCCTGACAGCAGTTTAAAAAAATAACGGATGAAACTTATTTATACTCTTTGCATTCCCGGGTAACAAAATCTACAAACTCAGCCGGTGTCATGGGCGACAGGTTTTTACCATCCCGATAGCGGGGGGTAACGGTGCCCTGTTCAACTTCCTTGTCACCGATCACCAGCATATACGGTATTTTCTGCAACTGGGCCTCACGGATCTTGAAGCTTAGTTTTTCGTTCCGCACATCCCGTTCGACACGAATGCCGGCGTTGCGCAACTGTCGATAGACATCCTGGGCAAACGGCACCTGATTGTCGGTAACCGTCACTACAATGGCCTGTACCGGCGAAATCCAGAGCGGAAAGCTCCCGGCAAAATGCTCGATAAGTACGCCGATGAAACGTTCGATGGAACCGAGAATTACGCGGTGAACCATGACGGGGCGTTTTTTCTCCCCATCTGATCCGACATACGTGAGATCAAAGCGTTCCGGCAGGGTGAAATCGCACTGGATAGTAGCACACTGCCATCTCCTGTCAAGACAATCACGCAGTTTTATATCAATCTTGGGACCGTAGAAGGCACCATCCCCCTCATTTATCTCAAAGGGGCGTCCCGAATCTTTCAAAGCCGACAACAATGCAGCGGTTGCCTGCTCCCAATCGCCATCGGAACCGATGGATTTTTCGGGCCTGGTTGACAGCTCCATCTCATAGTCGAAGCCGAAAATTCCCATTACATCGTTGACAAAGGAGATGACCCCTTTAATCTCGGCATCCAGCTGTTCCGGGGTGCAGAGGATGTGGGCATCATCCTGGGTAAAGCAACGTACCCGCATGAGACCGTGCAGAACCCCGGCACGCTCGTGACGGTGAACGGTGCCCAGCTCAAAGAAACGGAGCGGCAGGTCACGGTAACTGCGAAGCTGGGATTTGTAGATCATCATGTGGGAGAGGCAGTTCATCGGCTTGATGCCATACCCCTGCTCATCCACTTCGGTAAAATACATATTTTCACGATAATTCTCGTAGTGTCCCGAACGCTGCCACAGCTCGCTCTTCAAAATCTGCGGACCAACCACGATATCGTAATCACGCTTTAAATGTTCTTTGCGCTCAAAATCTTCCAGAACCGTGCGGAGCATGGCCCCTTTGGGATGCCAGATCGGAAAACCGGCTCCTACTTCATCGGAAAAGGAGAAGAGATCAAGTTCCCGGCCGATTTTGCGATGATCACGCCGTTTTGCCTCTTCGAGACGGTGCAAATAGGCTTCAAGCTCTTTTTTATCGGTAAACGCGGTGCCGTAGATCCGTTGCAGCATCCGGTTATTTTCATTACCCCGCCAATAGGCACCAGCGATGGACAACAGCTTGAATGCTTTGATTCGCCCGGTTGAGGGGAGATGGGGACCACGGCAGAGATCGGCAAAGCTCCCCTGACGGTATACCGAGACCGTTTCAACGGCCAGGTCGGTGATCAGTTCAGCTTTATACGGCTCGCCCATGGCATCGAACAGGGCAATTGCTTCGGCACTGCCGTATACTTCCCGCTCAATCTTTTGATCGGCGGCGGCAAGCTCTGCCATCTTCTTTTCTATCCGCTCCAGATCCTCGGGCGTAAACGGCTTCTCCACATCAAAATCGTAATAGAAGCCGGTTTCGATGGCCGGACCGATGGTAACCTTGGCCTGGGGAAACAGCTCTTTTACCGCCTGCGCCATGAGGTGCGACGTGGAGTGACGTACTATTTCAAGTGCTTCCGGGCTTTTTTCCGTGATTATTTCAACCCTGTCACCATCACTCAGCGGGGAGAAGAGATCAACAACCGCTCCGTTGATTTTACCGGCCAGTGCCGCCTTGGCAAGTCCGGCACCAATAGATGCTGCCAGGTCACGGATGGTAGCACCCTGATTCAATTCACGGGTAGAGTTATCGGGAAGCGTAATTGAGATTGTTGCCATAAAAAGACCTCGTTTGATGACAAACAGAAAAGGCATCGAAACATCGATGCCTGCATCCTGCTCGCCTCACTCTGCTTAATAATGGTAGGCGCGGGCGGTGTCGAACCGCCGACCTCTACCGTGTCAGGGTAGCGCTCTCCCG
>CAIRBT010000046.1 GCA_903876875.1 uncultured Geobacteraceae bacterium | reverse complement strand
CCTCGTTGTATGAAATGGTGGGCCCACCAGGACTCGAACCTGGGACCAACCGGTTATGAGCCGGTGGCTCTAGCCAACTGAGCTATAGGCCCTTGGGGGATTTTTATAATAGAACAGGCCGCCCCCCCTGTCAAGAGATTAACAGCAGTTTTTTCAACGGAGCACTGTTATGCCCGCGAAAGAAATCGACCGTCCCGGGTATCGACCTTAACTTTTTCACCCGATTCCAGGTAGGGTGGAACCCGGATTTTCAGCCCCGTTTCCAGAATGGCCTCTTTTGTTTCGGCGGTTGCCGTGGCATTTTTAATGACTGGCGGAGTCTCCACAACGGTCAACTCCACCGTAAGGGGCAAATCCACATTGACCATCCGCCCTTCAAACAGCCCCAGAACGACTTCAGTGCCGTCCAGCAGATAGAGAGAGAGTGATTCGAATTCTTCCGGCGGCATCTCAAACTGCTCATAGTTTTCGAGATCCATGAAGACTCCGCTACCGCCGTCCGCATAGAGGAACTGCCCCTTGTGGCGTTCAAAGTCGGCTTCATCAACCTTGTCACCGGAACGAAAGGTCTTATCGAGCACCTGGCCGGTGATCAGGTTACGGTACCGGGTCTTGACCATGGTGTTGGCACCGCGGGCGGTGGGGGACTGGGTGGTGACATCGGTGATCAGGCAGGGGGCTCCATCCAACTGGATGACCAGGCCACGCTTGAAATCGGATGTTGAAAACATAACGGGGGATTCTCCTTACGTAAATAAATGAAGAGCGAAAGCTCAGGGTTTTTTTCGATACTCGGCCGTGGGCCAGAACGGAATGCCGCCACGGGGGGTAAACTCGCCACGCACCGCCAACCAGAGCGGGTCAAGGAGTTTGACCAGATCGTTACAGATGCGATTAACACCCGCCTCGTGAAATTCACCATGCATCCGGAACGACCCCAGATACATCTTAAGACTTTTGCTTTCAACACAGAGGGCACCCGGTTGATAGTCAATAATAATGGTGCCAAAATCCGGCTGACCGGTCATGGGGCAGAGACAGGTAAATTCGGGGCATTCAATATGCAGGGTGCCAACCGCTCCAACCGGATTCAACTCCCCGCTGGCAAAGGGGCTCGGGAAGGCTTCGAGGAGCACCGGGTCCGGACGGTCGTAGCAATAGTTTGTACTACCGGAGCCAAGTAACTTCAGTTCTGTGTGGAGTTCCATAGCAGCAAATCCTCTGTACTGTTTGTGTGTAATGAGTGTTCAGATTCAGGCAACGGCAACCGGCAGCAGCCCCCCCGCCTCCGGCATCAGGTACCAGCGCCACCCTTCGGGAAGCAGGGGGATGGCCCGAGCAATCGCTCCCGAGAGGGTCGTCTCCGGCAACATCCCCATCTCCTCCACTTGGTGAGGGGGAAACCCGGAAACAAGGACAATGCGGAACCGCTGAGCTTTCTGAAAGAGCGAATAGGCGGTCTGACCGTTGATTTCGTAGCGTTTGCGCAGTGCGGCCTCAAATTCCGGCAGCCCCTTATGGCGAAACCAGTTAAAGAAGGTGTCGTTGCCAAATCCGTCACGGCACTCCGCCAGAAGGATCAGCACCCCTCCCTCCTTGAGAGCCTGGGCAGCGTACTCCATGGCCTTATGAGCCTGAATGAGATTAATATCTTTCGGAAAACCGCCACAGGAGGCCACCACCAGATCCACCTTTTCCACAAGAGGCCAGGAAAAATGTTCCCGGTAATAACGGCACCCGACTTCATGGGCTTCCTGCCAGTGACCGGCAAAGGCGGCCAGAATTCTCTTGTCAGCCGACAACACGGTGTTGAGGATGAAGTCCGGCTCAGCCAGGGCACACCCTTCAACCATGGCCCGGTGTACCGGGTTCCCCTCAAGGTTTCCGGTGACGGCCAACCGGTTTTTACCGCGCCCCTCCCCCGGATTCAACACGGCAAAGTGGCTCGCCATGCAGGCACTCCGACTGGCGATACCAGGGAGTACACTCTTGCGGCCACCGCCAAAACCGGCAAAATAGTGGAAGCCGATGGTGCCGGTCAAAATAAGCCGCTCCGCCTCCACCGCTTTCCGATTGATACTGACGTCGATGCCGTTCGAGGTGGTGCCGATAAAACAGAGCTGTTCCGGGTCATCACAGTCATGATCGGTGACGCGGATTCGCCCGAAGAGCGACCCGATGATACGCCGGTGTTCCGCTTCGGTCTGTGGCCGGTGAATACCCAGAGCCACCAGGATTTCAATATCATGATCGGCGATACCGACCCGATTCAGCCGTTCCACCAAAAGCGGCAGATAGAGTTCACTGCCGGTATAGCGGGTAATATCCGAAGTGACAATGACAACCTTTTCACCCGGTCGAAACGAGGCAATGACAGCGGCACAGCCATCCAGCGCAGCTCCAATGATCTCGTCAGGAGCCCCCTCAGCAACCACGGCAGGCGGTGCGATAACTGCCGCACAGCGCTCCGGCGGAAGATCAACCAGACAGGTAATGGAGCCGTATTTCAGTTCCATCGGCACGCTACCGGTTAAATCCAGGCATCGCCGCCATCATATTCATAATCAACGCCCTTGCTCTTGGGGGTCACCCGAAATTTGGCTTCACGGGCAAGACGCCGCACCCGCTCTGCGGCGGTTTCCCCCAGGTCGGTGAGCCGTCCCCTGGTTTCAATCCCGGCGGCGGGAGCCATAAGCAGGGCGGCAGCGGCACCGATGACGGCACCGGAAACAAAGGCGATTACAGCGGCGGCAGCATTATCATTGTTGGTTGACATGGCAAGCTCCTTTATAACGATTGTGGCGTGCAAAATTTCACAGGTAAAGAGAGTGCATTTCTAGCACATCCCCCCACCCAGTAAAAGTAAATTTTACAGTACCCGTGCCAGATGGCGACGGATCATCTCTTCGAAGTCCGTGTCCCGACTTCCGCAGTAGACCAGTGACGAGCCGATCTCGGCTGCCAGTATGGCGCAGAGATATTTCTGGGGCAGTTTTTTAACCCGCTGCCGATAGGCGGGAACCTCCCGCAGCATGCGCGGCAGATGGGACAGAATAGCCCCACGGAACGGTCGTTGCAAACAAAGGTCGGGACGGACTGAGAAGAAATCGAAGAGCCGGGTGTAGAGCCCGTTGATGTTCTGGCTAATCTGCTCGGAAATCTCGCTATAGAGCTGACTTCCTCCCGATTCACGCTGCCACTCCAGAATCAACCGGGCCTCGTCAGCGGCTCTTTTTTCCAGAATTGCCAGCACATCCCCCACGTATCGTTCTTTATGTTCGTGGAACTCACGCTCCGTCAACAGCAGGTTGGCAATAATTTCATAGGAGGAGGAGATGACCCCGCATTTATTGGCAGAGGCATCCCGCATCAGCACGACCCCACTTTGTTGCAGGTGAATCCGCGCCTCCGGAGTGATAAAGGAGTTGGCTCCCTCAATAATGATACCGGACGACCCCTTCCCCTCTTCCGTGAGGAAGCTACGCCAGTTCTGGCCGTCAATGGTTTCAGGGCGTCCCCCGGCAGGAATAAAGAGATCGGCCGACACCGTAAAGACCAGACTGTTGTAAAGGCGATTGAACTCGTCCATATCCAGCCAATCTTCGACCAGACCTTCCGGTGTCCGGGTGAGCCGCCGATGGGACTCCTTCACCCCGTCCATCCGCCTGCCGGTCCGATAGATGAGGCTCCCCCCGAGACCCAGATATTCACCATTAAAAGCGTCCAGATCGTGGGTAAGCACCAACCGCCCTAATTCATCATGGTTAATGCCGGTGGGATCATGGAGAGCCGCCGTGCCGTCAAGGATCAGCCGCACCTCCATGCCGGGGCACCGTTCCAACAGAATACGGAGACAGTTGCCAGCCACATCGCCGTTGGGACCACCGGTCATTTTAAGGGAGAAGCGCTCCCGTGCCATATCAATACCGGCCGCCTCCGCCATGGTGATTTCGGCAAACGCCACCACCCCGGTCGAGGTCACTCCGTATTCCTTGTGGTTAATGCCGAAATCTTTGCTGGACATAATGCCGACACCAAGGAGGTAGCCCCGTTTTCTGGAGAGGGAGGCGATGGCTTCGATCATGCCATCATGCATATTTTCATCGGGGCCGATCTCAATCGGCTCATCGTCGCCATAATAATCCACAATGCGCCGATCACGGGCTCTGCCGTTTTCTGTAATAAAGATATCAAGAAAGGCGTTGGCAATGCCGTATTGCAGTTTGTAGAGGCGAAACAGCTCGCTCTCTCCCCCCGCCTGTTCCAGATCCGAGGCATCGAGGACCACCGCAAGTTTGGAGCCCCCTTCGTAAATATCCTTGTTTTTGAGCTGCTGGGTATGGGCAAGAACATAAACCTCCCGAAAGATAGTCGTAACAGAGGTGATAAAGTCGTCGGCACTGCGGGCGATAACAGTTCGCCACCCCCCCCGGGCGATGTCGGAGAAGCCGACGTGGTACCCGGCACCGAAACGACTGAAGAAAAAGGTCACCCGAAACGGCGGCGTATCCGGCAGGTCGGCCCGGTATTCGGGGCCGAGGCAGCGAAGGTAGGCCGGATCGAGCCGGAAGGCTAATGCCTGTTTTTCCTCCACAAAAAAATTGGTTTTGAGGGTGTGGGTTACCAGGAGCAAACAGCAGCCATAGATGTCCCGCCGGATATCGTCCAGCCAGCGGTGCCCCGTATTGTACCCCTCGACGCCCCCCCGCACTTCGACCAACGTGGCGCAATAGAGCTCTTCCCGCCCCGCCTGTTCCGGATCAAAACGAACCCGGAACAGGCGGATCAGTTGCATGGCCATTTCCGGGTGATCGTAAAATGCACTCTGCACATCCTCCAGACCGAACCGCTCCGGAAGGCCGTGGGCCAGAGTCGTATGACAAAAGGAGATGAAGGCATTGACGAGTGCTCCATCTTCACCGGAGAGCCGCCCTGCTACCACGTACCGGCCATAGACAGGAGAGGATGTCGCCAGTATCTGGGTGGTGCAGAGTTCCCGCTTTAGACGATGGGCCAGGGGGCTTTCCGGCGAAATATCCTCACCACTCCGGCTGATGACAAAAAAAGTGCCGAGGAAATAGGGGTGGACACCGGTGGAAATGGTCTGACAATAGGCCCGCCGGATCCCCACATCAAGCCTGTTACATACTTCCAGAAGCTGGAGAAGAAATGCCCCCTCGGGGGGATTACCGACGGCCAGCAACACCCTGGTTTCACTCCGTCCGTCACGTTCCACCTGACTGATGTCGAGGAACTGCCCCCCCGCTTCATTGCCCCGGTCAAGGAGCCAGACCAGAGAGGCAACCCGGGCCGGTGGCGACATCCGCACATAATTTTCGTTATTGAGCCAGAGTATTTTCAGGAGCCGTGCCAGATGCATCCGGTCAAAACCGGGAAAGCTTGTGTGCAACTCCGCGCCGATCCGACGGGTCAGTGAAACCGGAATAACTACCGGGCGTTGCAGGTCGATATCTCTACTGCTCCGACGGTCAAATTCAAAACGCTGAATCTCCAGCTCACAGTCACTACCCGGCATGGTGGTATGGGAGTGGGAGAACATCGCATAGGAAATATGCCGTTCCCCCACCCTTTCCAAAGTGGCATAGAGGGAACCGGGGCAATTGTTGCAGGCGATGACCAGCCGCTTTTCCTGATCGGTCAGCACCAGGTGATAATTATTCCGTAGCCGTCCCATCTCCCGCGCCAGCAGGGTCACGGCCTCTTCATCGTCGGCCATGGCTTGAAAAAAATAGGGACTCATCTGCTGTTCGAGCCAGAGGGCATTCTCTTCTGCACTCTTCCGGAATGAGTCGGCAGCGCGCCTCACGAGCTTTGTCACCTGCATAACATTCATACCCCCTGCAATTAATTCACCTCAATGACCATAGTATAACGTCATCTGGAAAACGGCAATATTTTCCGTCTCAAAAGCTTTTCTTGACCGTATCCGGTACGAATTGCTATAGTCACTCCACTGTATACGTTCACCACACCTGACAGGAACAGACCGGTGCCAGATAAACTTTGTACGATCCACGTAAAAACTGACGGCATCGCCGTCCTGCTCGTTGCCGGCAGTACCGGAACTACGGCGGGAGAACTGTTGCTGTCACTGCAGAGTCGCCTTGCCACACTGGCCAACGACGACCAGATCAAAGGGGTACTCCTCACCGGTACCCCCCGGGGATTCTGCTGGTGCCAACCGGCTCAGAACAGCACCATCCACGAAGCAGCACGCCTCTCTTCCCTTGGTCAGCAGGTAATGTTCGCCTTGGAAAAACTGGGCAAACCATGCATCACCGTTATTGAACAGAGCTGTACCGACCTGGGGTTTGAGCTGGCGTTAGCCTCCGACTTCATCGTTGCCGCCCACGAAGCTTCCTTTGGCTTCCCCGCCATCGCCTCCGGCCTGATCCCCTTCTGCGGTGGCAGTCAACGGCTGTCCCGACTGGTCGGCAAGGCTAAAACAAAAGAACTCATGTTTACCGGCGACACCATTGACGGAGAGGAAGCCTACCGGATCGGCCTTGTTAACCGCCTCTACCCCACCGGAGAAGCTCTCCCCCGGGCAGAGGAACTGCTGCTTCACATCTGTACCCGCAGCCCCAGCGCCATCCGTATCGGCGGTGAAGTTGTTAACGCCGGATACGACATTGATCTGGCGACCGCCTGCCTGCTGGAGCGGGATGCCTTTGCCCTCTGTTTCTCCCGTTTTGACCAGCGGGAGGGAATGCAGGCTTTTCTGGATAAACGTCCACCGCAGTTTACGGGAGAATAACATGCCATTGGAGAGAGGTTGTACTCAGATTTATACCGGTAACGGTAAAGGCAAAACGACCGCAGCCCTGGGTCTGGCTCTGCGGGCGGTGGGACGTGGTCTCAACGTCTGCTTTTTCCAGTTTATCAAGGGGGGCGGGAAATACGGCGAGCATCTGGCCGCCGAAAAATTGGCACCCCTCATGACCATTATCCAGACCGGCAGACCGGGATGGGTCAATACCAGTGACATCACTGAAGATCGCAAGGTAGCCCAGGAGGCACTGGTTCAGGCACGGCAACTGCTGACAAGTGGCACATATGATCTTCTTATCTGTGACGAAATCAACGGAGCCGTCGGCTTTGGCCTTATTGATGTGGAACAGGTACTGGAACTGATCAGTGCCAGACCGGAAAAAAGCGAACTGGTGCTCACCGGCCGCAACGCCGACCAGCGGGTCATCGACGCGGCCGATCTGGTGACCGAAATGTGTGAGATCAAACACTATTACCAGGCCGGGGTTCCGGCACGCAGCGGCATTGAAATGTAATTATCCGAGAGGGGAGGTAACGAATAAATGGCAGAAAGAACTTTACGCATACTTGTGGGAAAACCGGGGCTCGATGGCCACGACCGTGGTGCCAAGATTATCGCACGTGCCTTTCGCGATGCCGGCTTTGAAGTAATCTACACCGGCCTCCATCAGACACCGGAACAGATTGTCTCCGCAGCAATCCAGGAAGATGTTGACTGTGTGGGGCTCTCGATTCTCTCCGGTGCCCACAACACCCTGCTGCCGAAAGTGACCCAGCTGTTCCGGGAAAAAGGTGCCGACGACATCATGGTGTTTGGTGGCGGGGTCATTCCGGAAGACGACATCCCCGGCCTGAAGGCCGCAGGAATCTGCGAAGTATTTACTCCCGGCACCTCAACAGAAGATATCGTTGCCTGGGTCAAAAGCAACGTGCAGCCACGAGCGTAATGAATCGGGCGGCCCGGGAGGCATCACCGATCCATCCCGTGCCGCCGGTTCCTCGCCACTGAGAACAATGCCCTATAAAAAACTCCGCATAGAAATTGCCAACCGGGTCGGCTACGTACTTCTGGACTCCGGTGCCCGTTTCAACAAGCTCTCCATCACAACCATCCGGGAGCTGAAGCGAGCCTTTACCCAGCTGGACGCAGACGACTCCATCGGTGCCGTCGTCCTGAGTGGCTATCCGGGGGAGTCCTTTGCCGTCGGTGCCGATATCGGCCAGATGGTCAATTTTTCCTCCCCAGAAGCTCTCCATTTTGCCGAACTGGGACAGTCCCTCTTTGACCGGATTGAGTCATGCTCCAAGCCGGTGATCGGCGCTTTAAACGGTATCACCATGGGGGGAGGCTGCGACCTAGCCATGTCCTGCGACTTCCGCATCGCCCGGGACACCCTGCAGATTGCCCATCCGGGCGCCCGTCTCGGCATCATCACCGGCTTCTGTGGAACCCGCAAACTGCCACGGATCGTCGGCAAAAATTTTGCCCGGGAAATTTTCATGTCCTCCGATGCCTACGGTGCAGAGGAGGCCTTACGAATGGGACTGGTAGATCGCGTCTGTCCATCGGAAGAGTTCTGGCCGAAGGTTGTCGCCACGGCAGAGCAGATCGCCCAGCACCCCCTTTCGGCACTCTCGGCAACCAAGCGGCTCATCAACGCCGCCGAGGACACTGACCTGCGCACCGGTTGCCTCCTTGAGCGGGAGGCGGCAACATACCTCAACTCCCCGTTTCGGTAACCTCACAATTATTCCGCTTGTTTTTTGATCGCCTCGCTCCGCGTATCAATCATTTTATGCGTCACATTACTCTGTTCCTTAACCTGTCCGATCACCGAGGCAAACCGCTCTGCGTTAGCTTTGAGCAGGTAGGTACCAAGTGCGACAACCAGGGCAACTTTGATAATGAGTGTCAACTGACGCGGCATGGTAGAGGCAAGCTTCCCCACCAGCAGAAAGCCACCAAGGGCAAGAGCTATGGCACCGACAATTTCCAGTTGAGACCGGTGGAGTGCCAGCCGGTCTGGTTTATCCCCTGACGACACCGCCCCCCCCTGTTCCACGGTTTCTTTAACTGACCCCAGGGGGGAGGAGAGTGAATGGGTATACCTCTTTTTTCGTTCTGGCTCTCCCCCCCTGGGGTATGACGGAGCCCGTGTGTCCACCCCCTGAACAGCCAGAACCGACACCGAAGCATGATACTCCTCCGGAATGGCCATATAATCATTGGTGAAATAAGCCTTACCACGTTCATCCTGGTAGCGATACAGAGCTGCCGAGGCAAAAGCCGGCAGCAGCAACATCAAAGCAGACAGAAAACTGACAAGACGCCTCATGTATTCTCTCCTTTCAGGCCGGTGGTTCTCCGGAATGCCGCGACAAAAGCATTGGCCGGCTCGGCCATGACCTGGGGTGGCGTACCATCCTGAATAATTGCCCCTCCCTCCAAAACAACCAGCCGGTCAACGACGTGGAACGCCTCAATCCGGTCGTGGGTCGCAATAATGGCTCCGGTTCCTGATTCATGGAGAATGCGCCCCAGATCTTCGGCAAGCACAATTCTGGTGGGAAGATCCAGGCTAGAAAACGGTTCATCCAGCAGCAGCAGTTCGGGACGTACCGCAAAAGCCCGGGCAAGACTAACCCGCTGCGCCTCCCCCCCCGAAAGTTTCCGGGCCGAGCGACCGGCCAGATGTCCCACCTTAAACAGCTCCAGACTATCCCGCGCCACATCCCTGGCCTCTTGCCGTCCTGCCCCCCGAATTCGTAACCCCTCAGCCACATTATCAATGACCGTCGTATCAAACAGCAACGGTTCCTGAAACACCATGGCGATCCGCCGCCGATAGGCGGTTTCCCCTTTTCGGGGTATCATCTCCCCCTTAAACAGTACAGCACCGCTCTGCCGGGGGAGCAGGCAAGCCAGCCCCAGCAATAGGGTGGACTTACCAGCACCATTGGGGCCGATAACCGCCACCTTTTCCTCACAGGAAACGACAAACGAGGGGATATCCAGCACCCCCACCCCACCCCGGCTTATTTTCAGCTGTTGAACCTCCAGCAATGGGGTCATCGGGGACGCTCCCGCTGTTGGATTACCGTCAGGAGATAGTTGACTCCGAACGCCAGCATCAAAAGGATAATGGAAAGGGCAATGGCCACATCAAAATTCCCTTTACCGGTCTCCATCACAGTGGCGGTGGTCAACACCCTGGTCTGTCCCTTGATATTCCCCCCCACCATAATCGAGGCTCCAACCTCCGAGATCACCCCTCCGAAACCGGCCATCACAGCAGCGAGCAGTGGCAGGCGCGCCTCCCGCACCAAAATCCATACCATTTGAACGCGGGTGGCACCCAATGCCAGCACCTGCAGTTTCATAGTGGCGGGAAGATTCTGGATTGAGGCCATGGTGATACCGGCAACAATCGGCATAGCGATAACCGCCTGTGCCACGATCATTGCCGACGGCGTGTAGAGTATTTCCAAAAAGCCCAGGGGACCGTTACGCCAGAGAAAAATAGTCACAAACAACCCCACCACTACCGGCGGCAACCCCATGCCGGTGTTGACCATACTAACCACCAGCCGCCTCCCCGGAAAGCGGGCAAGTGCCAACAGGGTACCGATCGGCAGTCCCAGAATCAGGCTGACCAGAGTGGCTCCACAGGAAACCTTGAGGGAGAGCAGGGTGACCGCCAGCACCTCGGCATCAAGGGAGATCATCAGGCTGAACGCCTGAATTATGCCGTCATACAACACTTCCATCAGATCCCCAGAGATGCCGGATTTTTGCCGGCATCGGGGGTAAAGAGGGGAGCACCGTATTTGTCCACCCCAAAACGACCGATCAGCTCCTGGGTTTTGGGTGCCACCATAAAGTCGGCGAAGGCCTGCCCCCCCGCACTGTTGATCCGGGTATTTTTACCGGCAGCAAGCTCAATGACTTGGTAAATATTGAGCAGAGCATTGTCCCCCTCCACGAGGATCACCAGGCCGAGCCGTTTTTTATGGGCCAGATAGGTTGCCCGATCCGTCAGGGTATACCCCCTCTTTTCGGCAGCAACATCAAGGGTCTGCCCCATGCCCAGACCGGTCTGCTGGTACCATTTTTCCCGTTCCGGTACCACACCGGCTCCCTTCCAGAGCCCCAACTCTTTAGCATGGGTTCCGGAATTATCCCCCCGGGAAAGAAACAGTCCCTGTGACCGGGCGATGCGCCCCATGGCCTCTTGAGCTGAAGTACCCTTAATACGCGCCGGGTCCGTCGCCGGGCCAACCAGTACAAAATCGTTGTGCATCACCAGACGCCGCCGGGAGCCAAAACGGTCGGCCATGAATTTTTTCTCTGCGGCAGGAGAATGAACCAGCAGCACGTCCGCCTCCCCCCGTTCCCCCATTTTCATCGCCTGCCCCGAACCAACCGCAATGGTTTTCACCTGATAGCCACTCTCCTTTTCAAACTGCGGCACCAGCAGGTCAAGCAACCCCGAATCCTGAGTGCTGGTGGTGGTAGCAAGAATGACCGGCTTTGCCCCCCCCCACGCAGAAAACGCCGACACCATAACCATGACCAGACCAAGAGCTATCCACCGTTTCATCATGCCCCCCATTAATTGCAATCAATATTAGCGTGTTACCACCTCACACTATAACGCCTGAACGGCTCCGTGACAAGTAGATAACAATCGGTGGAGGTCATCCGCGCCTCCGTTTGGGGGCTGGAGGAGTCTGTCGGACTTAGGGAATCGTGGCGAAAATTCGGCTGGGCGAGCGCAGACTCCTCCTCAGTCCGACAGGCTCCCAGAGTGGATGGCGGCGGAACGTTGTTCACTTATTGGAGTAACCTTGCCCAATGTTGGTCTGCCCCGCTATTAAACACAACTGAAATAGTTGAACTTGAGGGCGTTACCGTCGTAGTTGTTGCCGACTTTTCTGGATACCTGCGACAGAACATGACTGCCCCACCACCCGTTCCCGGGACAACCTTTCTATATTATGCTGTTAAACAAGTTATACGATTAAGCCGTATCTTCTTTTTGTCGCAGGGGTCTGAACATACCGAAAACGGGCACCGCTTCTCACACCATTGCCGAATCACACTTGACACCATGATGATCTGATCGTAATCTGGTGGTGTTACTAAATTGAGAAAACTATTACCCAAAAAGAGATACGCCCATGCACATGGCAGATGCCTTACTTTCTCCGGCGGTTGGTGGCACCATGTGGACTGTTTCGGCACTGACCATTGCCTACTGCTCCCGCAAAGTACGGGCGGTAGCATCTGACTCCCTGCCTCCCCTCATGGGGGTACTGGGTGCTTTTATCTTTGCCGCCCAGATGATCAACTTCACTATCCCGGTGACCGGTTCCAGCGGCCATCTGGGAGGTGGACTACTCCTGGCCATCCTGCTCGGCCCGGAAGCCGCTTTTCTTACCATCGCCTCAGTGCTGGTGATACAGGCTTTCTTTTTTGCCGATGGTGGGCTACTTGCCCTTGGCTGCAATATATTCAACCTTGGTTTTTTTCCAGCCTTTGTCGCATACCCGCTGATTTACCGGAAATGTATCGGGTCCCCCCCCACACCTGCACGAATTACGACCGTTTCAATGTTTGCTGCTGTGATCGGTTTACAGTTGGGTGCCTTCGCAGTTGTTGTGGAGACGGTGGCATCGGGCATTACAGCCATCCCTTTTTCAGCGTTTGCCGTTATCATGCAGCCCATTCATCTGGCCATCGGCATTGTGGAGGGGGTGGTGACCGCCTCGGTTATCTCCTTTGTTTCACGGGCCAGGCCCGAAATTATCAAAGACAACCTCAGCACCGGCACAATAGCCGGGCGGTCACTGCGCCCCCTGTTGTTTATCCTGCTGACGATAACGATCCTGACCGGTGGCGTGCTATCCCGATTTGCTTCCCGGCAACCGGACGGCCTGGAGTGGTCGATTGCTAAAGTAACCGGTGGTCAGGAACCGGCGGCACCGAACCATGGCATCCACACCATGCTGGCTATCCTTCAGGATACGTGTGCCATCCTGCCGGGCTATTCATTCAGAGTACCGACACCGGTACAGCAACGTGGGGAAAAAAATGGCACAGCGACAAGTATCTCCGGTCTGGCTGGAGGTGCGGTGATACTGCTCATATCATGCATACTCCCCTTTCTGCTCAGGAGAAGAAGACGACAGCCATAAACGTCGCGGAAACAGCCGGATAGGACAACGGTGGCATTATAATCCTCCTTGACAGGAACCGGAGGGCGTGCTATTCACTCAAACTAATTTTTATTGTACACTCAATTGAATATTCGATCAGGGTGCCCTCACGGGCTTGATAGGGAAGAGGGGTGCAGTGCCGATGGCATGACTCCCCCGCGGACCCGCCGCTGTAAGCGAGGACAAAGGGCATGAATGTCACTGGTTACGAAACCGGGAAGGCGCCTGGAGGATGAATCGCGAGCCAGAAGACCTGCCACTGATCATCACCACAGCTTTTCCCGGGGGACCGGGATGTGGTATACCTTGGTAATGGTGACTTTGAATACGTAAAGTCCGCATACTGCGCTGGCAGGTGCGGACTTTTTTATTGTTCGGAAGCACCTCTACCAAAGGAGCTGGATGCCATGCATATCATGGAAGGTTTTTTACCGGTAACCCACGCCATCGGCTGGAGCATTGCCTCGGCTCCCTTCATTGCCCTTGGGCTCCGTTCCATAAATAAAAAAATTTCTGAGCACCCGGAGCAGCGGATGCTGTTGGGGGTGGCCGCGGCCTTCACCTTTGTCCTCTCCGCCCTGAAAATGCCTTCCGTCACCGGCAGCAGCTCCCACCCCACCGGTACCGGCCTGGGGGCTATCCTGTTCGGACCGACCGCACTGGCTCCCATTGGCGGCGTTGTTCTGCTGTTTCAGGCACTCCTGCTGGCCCATGGCGGAATAACCACACTGGGAGCCAATATTTTCTCCATGGCTATTGTGGGACCCTTTGCCGCCGTCGCCATTTTTCGCAGTGCCACGGCAGTGCGACTCCCCTTTGGAATGTCGGTATTCCTTGCAGCTTCACTGGCCGACCTGATGACCTACCTGACAACCGCCGCCCAACTGGCACTGGCATTCCCCGATGCCACGGGGGGTTTTCCGGCTTCGTTTGCCAAATTTGTCGGCATCTTCGCCATCACCCAAATCCCCCTGGCCATCTGTGAAGGTTTTCTTACCTTGGTGGTGATGAACGCCCTCGTTCGCTTTAACGCCCGTGAGTTGCAGGAGATGCAGGTCACCCCCCGTAGCGGAGTCCGTGCGTGAAACGGTATCAGAACCTGCTGCTCCTGCTGGCCGTTGCAGCCCTGCTGGCACTGCCGCTCCGGATAGTGAAGAAGCCGCCCACCACCCATGGCGCACCAGCCTCCCTGTTTGCCGGTTCCGATGACCAGGCGAGAGATCTGATACAGAGCATTGCCCCCGACTATAAGCCGTGGGCGACACCGCTGCTGCAGCCTGCCAGCAGTGAAGTGGAAACCCTGCTGTTCGCCCTGCAGGCAGCCCTGGGGAGCGGTTTTATCGGCTACTATCTGGGGGTATCCACCACCCGCGCCCGCATGATGCGCGCCACTGACACGGGAGCAAAATGCTGACCGAACAGTCTGCCTATACCAACCGCTGGCGTTGGGTATCCCCCACGGCGAAGGGAATCTTTACCTGCAGCGGCCTTGTGGCGGCATGTGCGGCGACCTCTCCCCGGGCGTCGCTGCTGGTAATCACCCTGCTTATGGCAACCGCCATCTTCGGAGCCGGCATCCCCATAACACATTATCTACGGGTCGGAGCTCCGGCAATGCTCTTTCTGGGAGCCAGCTGCCTGTCACTGCTGGTCACGCTCAACTTCGGCTCCGGTGGAAGTCCCCTGACGCTACAGTCAAACCCGGACGAACTCTCCCGTATCGTCCATATATGCGGACGTTCCTGTGCCTGTCTGGCCGCGCTGCTTCTGCTGACACTGACCACCCCCCTGTCCGATATCATTTCGCTCCTCCGCCGCTGCAGGGTGCCGGATACCCTTCTCGACCTGATGACCCTTTGCTACCGAACCCTGTTCGTGTTATCGGCGGCTATCCACGAGACGCTTACCGCCCAATCGGCGCGCCTCGGCCACAGCACGGTCACCCAGTCGCTCCGCTCCCTGGGGGGGCTGGTAGCAAACCTGACCATCCAGGTCTGGCAGCGTTCCCAAGCACTCCACATCGCCGCTCTGGCACGTAACAATGATGGTGCCCTCCGCTTCCTGGAATATCCCTTTGCCCGCTCCGCACGCCACATCACCCTAGCCTCGGGTGCCGGGATCACCCTGATACTTCTGGCGGTACTGATCCCATGAGCGATGCTATTATCCGTTTGGAGAATGTCTCGTACCGCTACCCCGACGGCACCGCTGCCCTCACCGACTGTTCCCTGACCATTAACCGCAACAAACGCACCGCCGTCCTTGGTGCCAACGGTGCCGGCAAAACGACCATGTTCCTCCACCTGAACGGTATTCTGCAGCCTTCTTCCGGCAGACTCTTCCGGGATGACATCCCCTTTGAGTATAGCCGCACCGGCCTGCGAAAGCTTCGTTCCAAGGTCGGCATGGTGTTTCAGAACCCGGACAGCCAGCTTTTTTCCGCCAGTGTACAGGAAGACGTTTCTTTCGGCCCGATGAATCTTGGTCTTGATACAACTACCATACGCCGTCGCGTCGCTGAGGCCCTGGGAGCAGTTGCCATGGCCGGTCTGGCTGACAAACCGGTTCACAACCTCAGCTACGGCCAGAAGAAACGGGTCTGTATCGCCGGTGTGCTGGCCATGGAACCGGAGGTTATCATTCTGGACGAGCCGATGGCAGGCCTCGACGCCGCCATGCAGGAGGAGCTGACGGCGGTTCTCGAAAGGCTCCACGCAGGGGGGATTACCATTGTTATTGCAACCCACGACCTTGACTTTGCCTATGGCTGGGCCGATCAGGCCCTCGTCATGCAGAGTGGCGGCTTACTGGCCCACGGCACTCCTGAAGACATATTGCTCCGCCCGGAAGTGGGGAACGCACTCGGCACCATTCCACAAATAGCTGAAATAATCCATTCACTCTCCTTGCTTGGCATTGATCTTCGTGGTAATGGATATCTGCCACGCACCAGAAATGAACTGGTAGCAGCCATTGCCGCTGTGACCACACGGGAGGACACACCATGATAATTGTTACCGGAGGGGCGGGGCTGATCGGCAGCGCCGTTGTGCAGCAGTTGAACAGAGAGGGGCGAGAAGATATCCTCATCGTGGATCATCTGGCGACGACCGATAAATGGCGCAATCTGGTGCCGCTCCGCTTCATGGATTACCTGGAGAAAGATGCTTTTGAGCGACTCCTTGACGATGGCACCCTTGGTGCCCGACTGTCCGGCTGCAGGCTGACGGCGGTGATCCATCTGGGTGCCTGCTCGGCCACGACGGAACCCGATGCCACCTATCTGATTAAAAACAATTTTGAATACAGCCGCAAACTGGCTCTGACGGCTCTGGCTGCCGGAGCACGCTTCATCTACGCCTCTAGTGCCGCCACCTACGGTGATGGCGAACATGGTTTTGTCGATGACGACAACCGGATCCCCCTGCTCAGGCCGATGAATATGTACGGCTATTCTAAGCAACTCTTCGATCTTTGGGCGTTACGGCAGGGACTTCTGGACCGTATCGTCGGCATCAAATATTTTAACGTCTATGGCCCCAACGAGCAGCACAAAGGTGACATGCGTTCACTGGTACTGAAGGCCTATGAGCAGATCGGCACCACCGGCACACTCCGGCTGTTCCGTTCCCACCGCCCCGAATATGGCGATGGCGAGCAGCTGCGGGACTTCATCTACGTCAAAGATGCCGCAGCCATGACCCTCCATTTCTTAAACAATCTTGAGGCCGGGGGGCTCTTTAACGTCGGGGGTGGTAGCACCGTCAGCTGGAACCGCCTGGCAGGTGCTGTGTTCAACGCCATGGAGAAACCGGTGAATATTGAATACATCGACATGCCGGAATCCATCAGGAATACCTACCAGTACCTGACCTGTGCCGAAACGGCTAAAATCCATGGCGCGGGGTATGCTACTCCGGTCATGTCAGTGGAAGACGCCGTGGCCGATTATGTCAGAAACTATCTCGTACCGGGAAAACGACTGGGGGACTGAAGCTTGATCCCCCCTTTACCAAAGGGGGGTTGGGGGGATTTTCACTCCCAGCACCATCACCACTACACTCACAAAGCAGGTGCCCCATGACACTGGCAGAACAGATTCTCGCAGGCAATATCCGCGCCGCCGCCCGTTTGATGCGCGACATTGACGATGGCCGCCCCCAGGCAATTGACGAGCTAAAGGCTCTCTACCCCCACACCGGCAACGCCTATATCATCGGCATTACCGGCCCCCCCGGTGCGGGAAAGTCCACACTGGTAGATCAGCTGACCGCTTCCTTCCGCAGTCGGGGCAAAAAAGTCGGCGTGGTGGCCATCGACCCGACCAGCCCCTTTACCGGGGGAGCAATCCTCGGTGACCGCATCCGAATGAATCGCCACTCCTGTGATGAAGGGGTCTTCATCCGAAGCCTTGCCACTCGCGGTGCCCTTGGCGGCCTTTCCCGCTCAACCTCCGACGTGGCTCTGGTGATGGATGCCCTCGGCATGGATATCGTCATCATTGAAACCGTCGGTGTAGGCCAGGACGAGGTGGATATCGTTCGGGAAGCCCACACCACCTGCGTTGTCATGGTGCCGGGGCTCGGCGATGACATCCAGGCAATTAAGGCAGGCATCCTTGAAATCGGTGATATTTTTGTCGTCAACAAGGCTGACCGGGATGGCGCCGACCGTACCGCACGGGAACTGAGTGTCATGCTGGAAATGCGTAATGCTGTGGAGGGGGGATGGAACCCCCAGGTGCTGAAGACCGAGGCTCAGCGGGGCACCGGCATCGGTGAACTGACCGAGGAGATACTCGCCCATCGCCAGTTTATTCTGGCAAGTGACCACATCACCACCTTCATGCAGGAGCGGAGCAGACGCCATTTTATGGATGTGCTCCGCGACACCCTGTTTAAGAAAGCGTTGTCATTCATGACCGAGGAGGGGATACTCGAACCCATGGTGGCAGAAATGGGGGATCACCGGATCGATCCCTACTCTGCCGTTGACAAAATCGTCTCCCGACTGATGCCGGATCGTACCCCGGCGTAACTTATACATTGAATTTTCTCCCGATTGCTCTATACTTTATCGGGAACAGTTAATCTTTTCGCTGGAGTGTACCAATGTCAATAGCCGGAATCGCCCTCATACTGATTGCCGCAGCACTGATCATTCTTGTGGCAGTACTTATCCCCACACTGCTCACCATCAAACGCACGGCCGCTTCAGTTGGTGATCTGGCTGACATGGTACAGGGTGAACTGAGGCCAACGCTTCAGGAGTTGACCGGCGTTTTGACAGAATTAAAAACCGTCGGAGAGGGGGTGGCGGAGCATACCGATGATGTCAGGAAGTTCATGACCGCTCTGGGGGAAACCGGCACCAACCTGAACTCAATTAACCGGTCAGTCGGCACGGTGACCACCGTTCTGAACACCACATCAATCTGGGCAACCGGAGCCAAAGTGGCCGGGCAGTACCTGCTGGAACAGTATCTAAAAAAAAGAGGAGGAAGATAATCATGTCAGACAAATGCGAAGTATCGGCAGGAACCGTATTGGTATCGTTTGTGGCCGGAGCAGCTATCGGTGCCGGATTGGCACTGCTCTACGCTCCCAAAAGCGGGCGGGAAATCCGTGAAGATATTGTTGACCTTACGGAAGATGCCGTCGACAAAATCAAAGAATATGCGCGAGAAGCCCAGGAAAAAATCAAAAGTGCCGTTGAAGATGGCAAAGACACCTTCAACGAGAAAAAGTCCGTTTTGGCTTCTGCCATCGAAGCGGGGCGTGAAGCCATGTCGAAAGAGCGGTCAGCTCTCTAGTCATCGCCACCACATGTCCAAACTTAAAAAGCCCATTTTGTTGGGCTTTTTAAGTTTAATCCCTGTCATTTTCCCGTCCCCCCCGTCCTTATTTCATGAAATTTCACGCAGTTGACATTCTGGCTTGCTTCCGCTATACTGCACAGCCTATGATAAAATTCCCATTTGTGACATGGTCAGTTCTTGCCACCTCCCTGTTTTTTCTTGCCCCCCATGCGAGGGGAGCAGAACCGGTTCAGCCCTTGATAGCTGAGCTGACGCGAGCCAATGCCCCACTGCTCCAAAATGTCGGGGAACCGGGTCAACCAGCCCCCCAACTACAGGAAGAAAGCGGCCGGGAACCGGGCGAAACGGTGGCAGACCTCTTCTCCCTTGAAGAGCTGCGCAACTCCACCCAGGATGACAGTGAACTGGCGCTGCCGGACACCGAACTGCCCGAAGCCGACATCCCCCTTGCTCTCAACAGCAAGGTCGAGTACTTCCTCTATTATTTCCAGACCTCCGGCAAAGCGTCCTTCTCCCGCTGGCTCTCCCGCTCTTCGCGCTATATTCCGATGATGAAGGAGATCCTGAAACGGGAGGGGATGCCGGAAGATCTGGTCTATGTAGCCATGATTGAAAGCGGCTTCCAGATGCACGCCCGCTCATGGGCAAGTGCGGTCGGCCCCTGGCAGTTCGTCTCCGGCACCGGACGACGCTATGACCTGAGGATCGACCAATGGATTGATGAACGCAAAAATCCGGTCAAGGCAACCACCGCAGCCGCCCTCTATTTAAAGGAACTGTACGGCATGTTCAAAGGGGACTGGTATCTCGCCGCAGCCGGCTATAATGCCGGTGAAAACAAGATTCTCCGTGCCATCAACATGTACAACACCAGTGATTTCTGGGAGCTTACCCGCCGTGGCCCCTATCTCAAACGGGAAACCAAGGAATATGTACCGAAACTGCTGGCCGCAGCCATCATCGCCAAAGATCCGGCTCGGTACGGTTTTACTGACGTTGCCTATCTGACACCCATTGAGTATGACACGGTCACCATTCCGTCACGGACTAACCTTGAGCTGGTGGCAAAATTAAGCGGAACCACCTACGAATCAATAAAGGAATTGAATCCCGATCTGCGTCACTGGTGTACCCCTCCCAACTACCCGGACTACCAGCTCAAAATCCCCAAGGGGAGCAAGCAGAACTTTGAGGTTGAATATGCAAAAGTACCCGAAGACCAGCGCTTTACTGAACGGGTACTCTACAGCCATTATAAGGCTCGCACGCGGGACTCACTGAAAAGCATTGCCCATCGCTACGGCACCACCCCCGAACTGCTGGCCGAACTGAACAGCGTCTCGGCCAAGGGGAAAATATCCGGAAAAATGTTGGTGGTTCCGGTTAAAGAGACCGTCGACTTTGGACACGAGGGACGGGCCCCCCAGACCGCTGCAGCCGGTAAGGGGGGGTATGCCAAATATTACACAGTTAAGGGGGGCGACACCCTCACTTCGCTGGCAAAACGCTTTAATGTTTCTGTGAAGCTACTCTCCACCTGGAACAAAATAAAAGCCACCGTGGCTCTGAAGCCGGGGCGACGTATTATAATTGCAAAATTTACTGAAAAAAATGGCGAGATGATCCCTGCTAATCCCCAGGGTTAATCCTCCGCTTCATCTCCACCGCTCCAACGTATGAAAGGAATACACGATGTATAACATTCTTATTTCCGCAGCTGCGGCTCTTGCAGTGCTGCTGATTATGCTCTTCGTCCTCAAGCTGGCTTGGTGGGGCTCTGCCTTGGTCTGCCTGATTGTCTTCGCCGCCGTCTTTGTGCTTTTCTCACGCATAACCATGAAAAAAGTCATGGCCTCCATCGAGACCGCCGGCAAGGACCTCCAGGCCCAGCCCCCCCGCTTTGAAAAGGCGATTCGCGAACTGAAGGATGCCCTCCAGTACAGCAAATGGCAGCTGTACGTTGAGGGGCAACTCCATTCCCAGATCGGCATGATCTACTATATGAAACGGGATTTCTCCAGTGCCTTTCCCCATCTGGAAAAGTCTTTCTTTAAAAACTGGGCTGCCACCGCCATGCTGGCCGTTTCCTATATGAAACGACAGAAGAAAGAGCAGATGATCAGCACCTTTGATCGTGCAGTGCAATGGAATGGCAAAGAATCCCTCCTCTGGAGCCTCTATGCCTATTGCATGAACGAAAGTGGTGAATCGGTGAGAGCCAAAGAAATCCTCGCCAAGGGATTGAAGAAAATTCCGGGGGATGGGAAGCTTCAAGACAACCTGGAATGCCTTGAAAAAGGGAAAAAGATGAATATGCGTGCCTATGGCGATCTCTGGTTCCAGTTTCATCTGGAGAGCCTTGGTGCCCTCCAGCGTCACCAGATGGCCTCCATGGGTGGCCGGATGCAGCGGCGCATGACTCCACGCCGATAGTTTCTTCAGTCATTTATAATTAGTATTGACAATAGGTATGGATCAATTATAGTTTTATCGTGTATTATTTAGAATATTCGGCCGTACGTCCGATTATTTCACCTACGACCTAAAAGGAGCCACCCATGGCCACCCACCAAGCCTTGGTAAAAGTTGAAGACGGAGCAAAACATGACGAACTGATCCAACTGGTCAGCTTCATGCTGGCTGAAGAAGAGTATGGGGTCGAAGTCCTCAAGGTACGCGAGATAATCCGTATGCCGGTTATCACCAAGATGCCAAACGTTCCCCACCATGTGGAGGGGATTATCAATCTGCGCGGCAAGGTCATCCCGATTATCTCCATGCGAAGACGCTTCAATCTGATGGAAAGTGAAAACAACAACCAGACCCGTATTATTATCATGGATGTCTGCGGCAGTCTGACCGGCTTCATTGTTGACGCGGTATCTGAAGTTATCCGCATTCACAGCAGCGAAATCCAGCCCCCCCCCCTCCATGATGATGTCCGGCGGTATCGGCCAGGAGTTTATCACCGGCGTCTTTAACCACGCGGAACGGTTATTGATTATCATGGATATTGACAGAATGTTCTCCGAAGACGAGCGGGAGAGTTTTGCTGATTTTTAATGAATAATTTGAGAAGATTATTTTAAGCGGGGGCACCGGATGGTGCCCCCGCTTTTTGCTTTAAACCTCCCAAAGGGGAACTGAGAGGGATTTAATGCCACGATAATGACACAGAGCCATCCTGACCGCTTGCGTCACCATCACCATCATCACCGCCGCTGGCGACCACTATGGTAATCGTTTGTCCCGCAGTCACGGTAAATGAGCCACCCCTGACAGCTCCACCAGCACCGGCATCAGGATAATCAGTACCGCTGCCACCCCACCCTCCACCACCGGTAACATTGATGCCGCCTATTAAGTTAACAGCAGCTCCATTACTGCCGGGCCTACTGTGCTGTGCACCTGAGCCACCATACGCGTTAGCCAGCACCTCACCATTTCTGTTTATATACGTCTTCCCGCCATCCTGCCCCCAATCATTCGTGGTAGCAGCACCACCGCCCGCACCATTGATATATCCCACGGTAACGGTCGCATTGGTGGCAAAAGTCTGTGAATATGTCCCGGCCACGCTGTGGACAACTGAAATTATAGTGCTAATATCATAGATTTGACTCATCACCGCAGAGGCGTTTCCCGCCGTATCTTTACCAAAATACATCAAGGTGGCACTTGCGGGAATCACTATCGGAGCGGAGTAAATAAGAGAGCTAATGGTCGGTGTACTCCCGTTGGTCGTATAATAGATGGTACCCGGTTCATTAATCGTTAACGAGACTGTCTGTGCTGTTGCGTAATGACCGGTAAGCACAGACGGCGTAATAATGGGAGGTGTGGTGTCAACCGGGGCATTAGTGGAGGAGTTTGAGCCTCCTGCACTCAACCCGCTCCAGCTTGCCCCGTTACAGAACTCTATGGCGTTTGACGTTGCGTTGTACCGAAGTGCTCCCGATGATGCGGTTGTGCATGCCAGACCGGTACTCCCCAGTTTAATTTCACCTTTTACATCAATTCTGGCAGCAGGAGCGGTGGAAGTTCCAACGCCTATATTCCCATCAACCAACAAATTGCCGCTCCCGGCAAACACCTGAACAGCAGACAGCACAAGCCCCATAACCAGCACGATTAGAGTTGTTTTCATTGAGCCCTCCGGAGATGTAATGTTATTTTTTGAAATCTATATACTGTAGTTCACCTGACTTAAAATTGGTTCAGTTCTGAATCCTGATGTTCTTCATTTTCACCGTTCCACCTACGATATGGGGTACTCCCGTAATAATCGTCGTACCATTATTTGTGGAGAAGTCGCTGCTATATCCACCATCCAGCGTTATCGTACTATTGCTTTTACGTATGTCGTCGGTTACCAGATCTTCAGCAAATGTTTGGGCCTGAATTTGGATAACATCATTATCAACAGCGGCGGCGTATGCCTCCTTTATGGTGAGGTAGCCAGCTTTATTGGCAATTCTGACCGGCGGGGTTGTTGTGCAAAGAACAAGAGTGCTCTTTGGTGCTTTACCCAAGCTGTTCTTCACTTGTACGGTGAAGCGGTTACAACCGGTAGCAGTGGGAGTCCCGCTGATGATTCCAGTAGAAGCTGATAGACTCAATCCCGCTGGCAAGCTACCTGCATTGACTGACCAGGTAAAAGGACCGGCCAGTCCGGTTGTTGTTAATGTCTCACTGTAGGGCATATAAGCTTTGCCCGGTGGTAGTGATATTGTTGTAATACCGGCTACGTTAATGGTAACGAGCCAGAGGCCACTACTACTGTCGGGGGCTTGTACATCTAAATAAAAGCTATGCAAGCCAACACCACCTTGTGTTGGAGTTCCGCTAATGACACCCGTGGTTTCATTAAGCGTTAAGCCATCCGGCAGGTATGAACACCATTTGAGTGACCACACATACGGCCTAGGCATTCCCGACCACGTGCTGTATCCAAACTCGCCTATATCTGCTGTCACGGACTGACTATAAAATGTACCAACAACTGCATCGGGCAACGCCACAGGACCAAATGACCCATTTGCCTGTGCGGTTAAATCTACATATGTCGGCACGAACTGAAAGGAGCGCCCTCCCAAACCTCCGAGCGAAAAAACAGTGCCGTAGTTTGTTGTCAAGCTGAGGAATATACCGCTGAGATCTCCTTTAGAGATGCCGGAGCCAAAGTCTTTGCCGTTTGTCGTTGCAAAAGACTTATAGTCGGCATGAATTACCCCGGTCGGATAGAGAACGATTTCAAAAATATTTGGCTTAAAGAAGCCTTCTTCCGTATATGTTTCGGTCTGCCATTCTACGACCACCCGTTCAGGATCGATTTTATGCTGAACAAAAACGCCACCGTAATAGCTTGAAGAAAGATCGTTGTTCCACGCAGAAAGCACATGCTCACGCCCGGTACTTGCAAGGTCAAGAGGTCGAGTCAAGTCTTTGGCATAAAACCAGATATTTCCGTTCGTATCACACGTAATTTGGCTGAAATTCCTGCCATAATAGTTAAAAACCCATGGGAGCGTGTACGTCACACTGGCCTCATCACCATAGGTATACGTATAGTCCAATGTCTTTGGCTTTAACCTGTCGGCATTGGTACCATCCCAGGTCGCCTGAGCGGATTCGCTCAGTTCATAGAAATTATCTGTGGCAGCAAATGCCGAAAGTACGGTTGTGAATGCAGATAAAATGATAATGATGCATAAAATGTCGATTTTTCTCATCGGGTCACTCCTTGCAAATCTGCGGAAAAGCACGGATATTGTAGTTCCAATGCATCAATGTACGAGTGCACGAGGTCCGTTACATAAGCTATCGCACAAATAACGGAAGAATTTTATCCATTTGGGTTTTGAACCCGTATGTCGTTGCGCAAAGACTTTCCTTCTGTTTGCAGTACATGTTGAGTACCAGTTTGTAATTTTTGCTCGTATCCTCGGGGGTTGTGAATTCCAATAACCAGGCTCTCCTGTTTTGATCAAACTGCCCCGGTTCTCTCATTGCTATATTTCGATTAGTCTCAATAATAGTGCCGATTAAGAAAAAACCGTTATCTTCGGTTACGTCAATTTTATCCGCGCCGCCTTCAACATAAAATTTGATACTGCTTTTGGGTGCATAGCTTTCCAGGTAACCATCAATACGTGAAATCCAGTATTTGTCCTGATTTTTCCACTGTTTATTTTCCCATTCTTTCACTGCGCTAACTATGGGCAGATAGTCTTTGCTGATTTCTGTTGGTGGAGTTGCCGGTGTTGGTGCTGGGGTAATTACGGTTGATGCCGATGCAGAAAGTGATAGCAGTGATGCTACAAATAGTAATGCAAGAAATAGTATTTTCATAACCAGCTCCTTTTACACGTATTAATGTTTGCCCCTGCAACAGCTAATGGCACTGTTAAGCACAGATGGCGTGTCTGCGCTTAACATCACGAACAATTGAAAGACCCCAATCGCATGTTTCGTCAAATATTTCAATCTCATCTGAGCTAGGAAAGTCGCCATCCCCTTTAGTGCCTTCCGTCAAGGTCGACTCTTTTGCCTTCTTTTTAGCCCTCTTTATGCTTTGCTCTCCACTTAACCAATAACCCCGCCTCCGGACCCCACTCTCTCCCCGTATATGTATCGCCTTTCAGAGATTAAAATATGGGGGTTTGGACACGCGGCCACCCACCCCATAAACATTAAAAAGCTACTCTTTATTTAGATTTCTTCTCTTCTTACAGATAGTTATTAAATATTTTACCGATATAACCATACTGAAGAAATACGCCAATAGACCTATGCTTGTATTTATTGGTGAATTTTCTACCTTTATAGATTCACTGCCGTTGTATAGTGTTTTTTCTATAGAAATCGGAGTACACTCCGGAAATAACAAATAAGACCGCTCTATTATAGTTATTTCATTTTCGTTGACAGATTTATGTGTCCAATAAAACCCAGTCAATATTTTAAATGAATACTTGTAGTTTGCTATTGATTTTTCAACCCATGGGGATTGTTGTATTGTCCCCACAATCGAACCCACTGTCATTATTACAAACACAACCAACCAGATTTTCTGCGAAAAAAGAATCTTCATCGCGATGCTCCTGTTCCTGACAACTCAAATCCGGCCGCGAACCCTGCTCTTGCACCAAAACTTTTGCCAAATTGCAAAGTAGGTGCATTGTAATTGTAATCACCAATTTTATCGGGTCCTCTCTGTAAAAGTGCTCCTGCGCCCATATTGTAGCCAGCACTAGCAGGTCCTAGAGAAGCGTTAGCCCCCATGAAAACCCCAAAAGTGATATTTTGTTTGCTGTATTTACATTTTTCATCATAACCGGGAGTAGTTCCCTTGGGGTCGTATTGAAATCCTCCACCTTCTCCCGCCCCGACCTTTACATTGTAGAACCAACTACCGCCAGGGTTTTTACCTATTGTCAGTCCACCACCGACACCTGCATAGCCTTCCAAACCTATCGACCACAGCCCAAGAGGGTCAGTCATATTTATTTGATTTTGTTGAACATACCCGTAAAGGTTTATATCACCGCCTGCAAAGGAAATGGGGTCTTTGGAGATGAAGCGTCCCTCCATCGGGTCGTAGTATCTCGCCCGGTAATAGTAGAGTCCGGTCTCCTTATCCCACTCTCTCCCTGTGTATGCATAACTGTTGCGGAAGTTGGCGTGGGGCGTTACCATCCCGTAACTATCATATTCGTATGCCTGTACAACATGTTGCACTGCATCGGTAATGGTGGAAATGCTGCCGAGGCCATCGGCGTAATAGTAATAAATTTGCCCACCACGCTCCATTGCCAGATGTTCATCCACCCCCGGACCATGGGTGTAGAAAGTTTTGGTGGTTATGTTGTTTTCGTCGGTATAAATCTCCACCACGACGTTGTCTTCATCATACACATAGCTCCACACCTGCGTTTTGGTGACTCCGTCCTTAATCATGGTCAGCTGCTTGCCAATTCTCCGGCTCAACGGATCATAGGTGAAATTAACGACTCGCTTCTCACTTCCCTTGGTCTTTTCAATCGCAATAGTCCTAGCATTATCGTAAGACAAGCCCACCGATGTTACCCATGATACTGTTAAGTCGCTAATTGGATTGTTTTTAACATATCCATAAAGATTTGTTCCGCCTCAGTTTTACAATTATCTGTTACTATCCGGTTTGAATGTTCATTTAGAATCTAAGGGGCTGCCTTAATAGGGCCAATACCACGTTTCCAAATTAGATTATTTGCACACTCAAAACATACAGAATTAACTGTTTCAGGAACATTAACTTTATATAAAAAACTACCACTAAGACCTTTACGCGCTAGCACTAGATGCACAAGTATAACCATACAACCGTTATCAACTTTTGTTTCAATACTTTTGACCGCATATGAACTGTGAATAGCTAATCCCGATATTTCCAACGAAATAATAGGTTTTGAATTTATTTCTATTACCTTAAAAGACTGAACTGATTTATATCGTAATAACATATTACCTACACATGCTGAAAAAACTGGAAATATACATAATAACATACAAAATATAGCTTTCATTGCGCTCCTTTTAAAATAATATAATTCGTATTTGCATTCAGTTTGATGACTATTATTTGACTATCCGTAATTGATAATTATAAACTCCACCATTCATTTGTATTATTGAATTTTTAAGACTTGTTGGATTGCTGTGCGGTCCATAAGGGCTAAGATTCTCTCCGGTGCCACCATTCCAAGCATTACTGGCGAAACTAGAGCACGGTGAAGTGTAGCCCCAACCATTTTTGCCCATATTCTTATACGCATTTATTACTCCGAAAAGTTTCCCTTCTTGATCATCATTAAGATACATATTTCGTGAAGCGTCATACGGCCAGCCTTGCTCAAGGTTTTCATGCAAACCATTTCCCTTGTTGTTGGGATTGTTTCCGAATGTTCCGTAAGTTATTGTTTTACCGCCATCAGGTGTATAAGAAATCCAACTGTGTCCAGAAAACCAGCTTTTACCACCATAGCCTTCATCATATGAATAAATTGTCAAAATGCCTGACAACCCAGTTGGGTCAAACAAATTAATTGGGTTGTTTTGGACATAGGAGTAAAGGTTGATGCCACCAGCGAATGAAATCGGGTCCTTGGAAACAAACCTCCCTTCCATTGGATCATAATACCGTGCCCGATAGTAATATAACCCCGCCTCTGGATCCCACTCTCTCCCCGTGTATGCATAACTGTTGCGGAAGTTGGCGTGGGGCGTTACCATCCCGTAACTATCATATTCGTATGCCTGTACAACATTTTGCGCTGCATCGGTAATGGTGGATATGCTGCCGAGGCCATCGGCATAATAGTAATAATATTGCCCACCCCGCTCCATTGCCAGATGCTCATCTACCCCTAGGCCGTGGGTGTAGAAGGTCTTGGTGGTGATATTGTTTTCGTCGGTATAAATCTCCACCACGACGTTGTCTTCATCATACAGATAGCTCCACACCTGCGTTTTGGTGACTCCATCCTTAATCATGGTCAGCTGCTTGCCAATTCTCCGGCTCAACGGGTCATAGGTGAAATTAACGACCCGCTTCTCGCTTCCCTTGGTCTTTTCAACTTT
>CAIRBT010000045.1 GCA_903876875.1 uncultured Geobacteraceae bacterium | reverse complement strand
TTACAAAGAATCAATATTCCCCTTAAACAGTGCCTGCAACAACGGCTCCAGCAACTTTTTGTTAACCACCTTCCGAAGCAGACCGTTCACCAGTTCCTCAATTTCATCAATCATTTCGCTGGCGGTCACCATGATGATCGGTGTTTTCTGACGACCACGGCTCACTTCATAACTGCGGATTTCCCGAACCGTCTCCTTGCCGTCCATCTCCGGCATGATGACATCCATAAACACCAGGTCATAGGGTTCTCCGCTTTCAACCGCTTCCTGATATTTATGAAGACCGATCAGACCGTTTTCCGCTTCCTCATAATTAAATGCTTCTGCAATAATTCTACAGATGATACGCCGACTTATTTCCGAGTCATCCACCACCAGTGCCTTTAATTTACTATGTTCTATCATGAATGCACCTTATGTATCAGAATATATTAACGAAGAATTTAAACTGTGACAGCCTGTTTTACCTGATTTCTCCCAGAAAGGGAAACTCCGTTTTCACCCGAGGGTGAAAAACATCGGTTACCCTGCACCGTTTTCCCTGCCGGGCAACCATTTGGTGAGCATATCAGACAAAATATTTTTCTTAACCGGCTTTGATAAGTAATCATCCATCCCTGCCTTGACACAGCGTTCACTGTCACCCTTCATGGCATTGGCGGTCATGGCGATAATCGGCACCCGCCGATTCAAAACCTGTGAGGCGGGGTCACGAATGGCCGCCGTTGCTTCAAAACCATCCATTTCCGGCATTTCACAATCCATCAGCACCAGATCATAGTTGATCATTTCCAGGGCGTGGATCGCTTCGATGCCATTGGCCACCACGTTAGATTTGAACCCCAACAGATCCAGCATGTGCCGGGCAACCTTTTGGTTAATAATATTATCATCCACCAGCAGGATGCGCAGATGCTCTTCCGCAACGAGTACACCCCCGTCCCGGAGCACCACGTCGTCACTCCGCTCCACCTCCTCACACTCCGGAAAGAGCTGTTTTTCGGCGGCAACGGTAAACCAGAAGGTGGACCCCTCCCCCTCCACACTGGTGACGCCGATCCCCCCTCCCATCAACTCCGTCAACTGCTTACAGATGGCAAGCCCCAGGCCGGTTCCACCGTATTTGCGGGTAGTGGCACTGCTTTCCTGGGTAAACGGTTCAAAAATAGCGTTCAGCCGCCCTTCCGAGATGCCGATACCGGTATCCTCCACCTCGAACAGAATGGTAGCCACGCCGTGCTGCTCCGCTGTCAGTGAGGCGGCAATGGTAATTTCACCCCGTGAGGTGAATTTGAGAGCGTTCCCCACCAGGTTGGTGATAATCTGCCGTATCCTGCTGGGATCCCCCTTCAAGAGCAATGGCACAGCCGGATCGATGCGGCAGTTCAAAGTAATTCCGGCCTCAGAGGCCCGGTAGACAAACATCGCGGTGGTATCATCCAGGACTGTTTTCAGATTAAAATCGAGCAGTTCCAGCTCCAGCTTTCCCGATTCGATCTTCGAGAAATCAAGAATATCGTTAATAAGTGCCAGCAGATGTTCACCGCTTTTAAGAACAATATCGGCATATTCCCGCTGCTGGTGACTCAGACCACTGTCGATCAATATGTCGGACATGCCGATGATACCATTCATGGGAGTACGTATTTCATGGCTCATGGTGGCCAGAAACTCACTCTTGGCCCGGTTGGCCGCCTCGGCGGCACAACGGATTTCATTGAGCTCTTCCTCATAGCGCCTCCGCTCCAAAAACACCTTTACCTTGGAACGAAGCACCACCGGACTGAACGGCTTGGTAATACAGTCTACCGCACCGGTATCATACCCTTCATAAATACTGTCAATATCACTGAAATAGGCCGATATAAAAATAATCGGCATATGGCGCATCCGCTCGTGACTGCGAATCAGCCGTGCCAGTTCATAGCCGTCTATACCGGGCATCTGCACATCCAGCAGTGCCAGAGCCGGCAGCACCGGTTCGCTCAACAAAATTTCCAGTGCCGCATCACCACTCCCCGCCAGCAGCAGTTCCACATCCAGCTCTTCCAGAGCGGACTGCACCACAAAGAGGTTACTCTGTACGTCATCAACCACAAGAATTTTGCGCACTTTGCTCTGGCTCATCGTTTCACTCCGCTGGCACATGTTTGGGTTGTGATTACTTTAACCATGAACTCCAGGGGGAGGATGCAATCAACCTGTGTCACCTGAAGGGCGGCGCGGGGCATGGTCGGTGCCTCCGCCGTGTCCGGATCCTGTACAATCACAAAGCCTCCGGCGGCCTTGATTTTGGCCAATCCCGTGGCACCATCACTGTTGGCACCGGTCATCAGTACGCCAATGGAGTTCTTGCCGCAGACATCGGCCACCGAAGCGAACATGACATTAATGGAAGGGCGGGCATAGGTATCCCGTTCCTCACTAGAGAGGGTCAGCGTGCCATCATCATTGAGCAGAATATGGTAGTCCGCCGGAGCCAGATAGACATTACCAGAGCTAATCCGGACGCCGTTTGTTACCTCCTGAACGGTCAGGGCACAGTTTTTTTGCAGAATTTCCGCCATGACACTGGAGGGTGACGGGGCGATATGCTGGGTTATCAGCACCGGCAGGGGAAAGTCCGCCGGCAGGGCGGGCAAAAGTACCCGAAGGGCGTGGAGCCCCCCCAGGGAGCAGCCAATGGTTAGCACACCCTGCTTCACCGCATAGCTCTGTGCGGAAGCGGTTCCTCCAGTAGAAGGGTCGCCCCCCGTGCGGCTAACCAGGGAAGCGGAAGTCACCGGAGCCTCTCCTCCCATCGGTTCACGGGTGAGCTGATGCCGGTAAATCCGTTCCCTCGGCGTGAGCGATACATAGGAGCCGCTGACACTGGAAAAATCAAGACTTTCCTTATTACCCAAGCAGAGATAGCCCCCCGGTACCAGACTGGCGGTGAACAGTTCCAAGGCACGATTTTGTAACGGTTGATTAAAATATATCAAGACGTTACGACAGAGAATCAGGTTCATTTCGCCAAAGACATGATCCACGGTGAGGTTATGATTCGCCCAGACAATCTGCTTTTTCAGGGATGGTTTCATCTCGGCACCCTCACCATGGGCATCATAATAATGATTGAGGGAAAACTGCCCCCCCGCCTTCTGATAGTTGCCACTGGCTGCCTGAATTTCCTTGAGAGAAAACACGCCATCCCGCGCCTTTTTCAGAACCACATCGTTGAAGTCGGTGGCATAGATGGTGGCTCGCTGCAACAGGCCGGACTCTTCGAGAAGAATTGCCAGGGAGTAGACCTCGTTGCCGGTGGCGCAACCGGCATGCCAAATTTTGAAATAGGGCCAGGTCCGGAGCAGGGGAAATACCTGTTCACGAAGGGCGAGCCAGAAATGGGGATCCCGAAACATTTCCGTCACCGGAATGGAAATATCCTGAATAATACCCTGAAAAAAATTAGCCTCATGGAGTACCCGGGGAATCAGCTCACTGATATGCCGCAAGCCGTGCCGGGCCATAGCCTTATTGATGCGCCGTTTGATAAACGCCTGGCCATAACCGCTGAATTCATGCCCCCACCGCTGTTCAATCGCAGAGAGCAACAAGGAGAGTTCTATTGTTTCAATCCGTTCCATCAGTGACGCTCCCCTTTCCGCTTGCCGGCCGCCGTAATACCCTCACCGGAGACCCAGTTCAGCAACTGTTCCTCCACCTCTTTCAAAACGCCCCCCCACTTCCCCTGCTCCGTTTGACGAAACAGGCGCATCGAAGGGTACCAGGGGGAGTCGCTCCGCTCCAGCAACCAGCGGCTGTCCGGCACAAAGGGGAGTAATCCCCACACCGTTCCCCCCAGGACACCGGCAAGGTGCAACACCGCCGTATCCACACTAATAACCAGATCCAGCTGTTCAATGACCTCTGCCGTATCGGCAAAGTCTTCTATCAGCAGTGCCGCGTCAAAAAAACCATCGGCCCAGCGATAACTATAGCGTTCCATGGCACGGGCACCGAACTGCAGACTGACCAGTGATGCCCGCCCCGTACAGCGGTGCAGCATCTGTTCAAAGAACCCCAACGAGAGGGAACGGTTGGCATCGTTACTATGTTCCGGATTGCCCGCCCAGCAGATACCAATACGGGGTAGCTCCGGCGCAACTCCCTGTAGCGTCAGACTCGGCCCCCACCCCTCCCCTGCCGAGTGAAAACGGGGAGATGGGGGAATGGTGGTCAGATCCGTACCCATGACATAGGGGAGACGCATCAGTGATGTTTGCACGTCAAAAGGGGGCAACGCTTCGCCACGCGCAACAATGCGGTCTGCGTTGGTCAACAGTGCCATCAAGCGCACCAACTGGGGTTGGCATTCCAGAATAACCGTGGCACCTGCCGCCATGAGGAGCGGAATATAGCGGGCGTACTGGAGTGTATCCCCCAACCCCTGCTCGGCAAACAGCAGGATGGTTTTACCGGTGAGCGGCTCCCCCGACCACTGTGGTGCCGCAAAATTGCGGACCTGTGCCATCAGTGCCGACGTCTGCCCCCGCCATTCGTACTCATGCCACCCCTCAGCAAACACCCCCTGCAACAAGAGGCACTGGGACAGATTAAAGTGGGCCTGGGGCCACTCAGGCTCCAGTGCCACGGAGCGACGAAACAGGGTGACGGCGGTTTCGATATCCCCCTTTTCATAATACAGGGTACCGAGCAACAGCAGAGCTTCGGTAAAATCCGGCTTTATCTCCAAAGCCCGGCCGATAACCACCATGGCCTCATCGTAGCGTCCCTGGGCTTTCAACACGGAAGCCAACTGGCCGAAGGCACCCAAATGGGTGGCATCAAGCTCCAGAATCCGCCGAAAAGAGGCTTCGGATTCGGGCAGCCGCTGTTGATCCCGCAGCACCTCCCCCAGACTTTCGTGGGCGGCAATCAGCTCCGGATTGAGGGCAAGAGCCGCCCGCAGAGCCCGTACCGCCTGGGAAAAATGCCGCCGTTGCCGGTAACACTCACCGATATTGAACTTGAGATCGGAGTTATCGCTATGGCGGGCGTCAAGCCAGAGATAGAGGGCTAGTGCCTGCTCCGTCTCCCCGTCATGGTGGAGACGGAGTGATTCGGTCAGCACCGGAAGATCGTCACCCCACCCCGCTGCAACCGCCGTTTCACCGACAGTCGGCACCGGTATGTCGAGAACCCGCGCCACCTTCACCTACCGATACAACCAGACACGCAACACGGAAAAGAGCCGGTTAACCTCAATCGGTTTGGCCAGATAGTCAGAAGCCCCGGCCGCCATGCAGAGATCCCGATCCTCTTTCATGGCCTTGGCCGTCAGAGCCAGAATCGGCAGGGACTTATAGCGATTCTGGCCGCGAATCTTCCGCATAAACTCATAGCCATCCATGACCGGCATCATGATATCGGTCAAAATCATGTCAATGTCCGGATGTTCGGCCAAACGATCCAGACCATCCTTGCCGTTACGGGCGGTCACCACCTTGAGTCCCCGCTCTTCCAGCAGACCGGACAGGGAAAAGACATTACGAATATCGTCATCCACCAGCAACACCTGTTTACCGGTAAAGAGAGCCTCTTTGTCACGGAGGGTGCTGAGCATTTTACGGGCCCGATCCGGCAGGCTGTCAACCCGGCGATGGAGCATCAGTGCCGCCTCCTCCACCAACCGTTCATGGGAACGAACCCCCTTAATAATAACCTTTGCCGCATAGTTCTGCAGCTGTTCGTATTCGTCCTGGGTCAGATCACGACCGGTAAAGATGATCACCGGCGGCAAATCATCCCCCAATTCGGTGAAAGCCAGCTTTAACAGCTCAAAACCGCTCATGTCCGGCAGCCCCAGATCAAGCACGATCAGATCCACGTTGCCGCCCCGGATGATCCCCAGAGCATCCACACCGGTGGAGGCTTCCCGAATGGAGACCCCCTCGGTATCCAGCAGATCGTGTACCGCATCGCGCAGAGTCTGGTCATCCTCAATGAGCAACACGTTCTTAACTTTTTTCCGCACGGTCGAACAAACCGTCTCGCACACCACCTGAATCTGTTCCCGTGTGGCCGGTTTTTGCAGGAAGCCGACGGCACCGTACTGCAGACTCTGCTTGTACCGTTCGTCACTGGAGAGCACATAGACCGGAATGTGCATGGTGGCGAGGGTTTCCTTGATGCCGGACAGCACAGCCCAGCCGGATTTTTCCGGCAGTTCCATATCAAGCAGAACCCCTTTAACCCGGTAGTTGACCAGCAGCTCCATTGCCTCATCGGCCGTTGGGCAGGCCAGATACTTCATCCCCAGAGTGTGGCAGGTGTCGGCAGCCAGCTGGGCAAAGACCAGATCATCTTCAACAATGAGAATGGCAACATCCCCGTCACCCAAATTTTCCCGGTCATCGGCAATGCGTCCGATGACCTTTTTGCCATTCTTGACACTGGCTGTTGGCAACGGTGAGGCAGCTTTCCGGGACTGTGAATAGGAGGAGAGCATGGTACGGGCTGACGGTTGTGCTGGTGCGTCCGTAGCCGTTCCCCCCTCTGTGCCAATGGCGGCACCCCCCTGCTGGGGCAGGTAGAAGGTAAAGGTTGTCCCTTCGCCTTTTTTGGAGGTAAGACAGATTTCCCCGCCGAGCAATTTAGCCAATTCACGGGAGATAGTCAGACCTAAGCCGGTACCGCCATACTGACGACTGGTGGAGCCGTCAGCCTGCTGGAACGCTTCCCAGATATGCTTCTGTTTTTCTGTTTCAATGCCGATACCGGTATCGATAACCTCAATGGCAATAATACGTTGCGACGGATCTGACATTTTCTGAAGGGATGACCGCTGGTAGCTGACATCGGCGGTCGGCCGACCAAAGCGGAGGGTTACGCTCCCCTGTGGAGTAAATTTGAAGGAGTTTGACAGCAGGTTGCGGAGGATCTGTCCCAAACGGCCACGGTCACTCCGAATGGAAGTCGGAATATCTTCGGCAACATCTACCACAAAGGTAAGCCCTTTCTCTTCGGCCACATGGCGGTAGAGCCCGTCAAGTTGGTCGCACACCTCCTGAACATTGACGTTTTCCTGTACTGCCACCTCACAGCCCGCCTCGATTTTCGACAAGTCCAGAATATCGTTAATGATGGAGAGTAAATCGTTACCGCTCTGATACATGACTTCGGCTGACTTGATCTGTTTTTCGGTCAGATTACCGGCCCGATTGTCGGCAAGGGAACGGGACAGCAACAGCATGGAATTGAGCGGTGTGCGCAATTCATGGCTCATATTAGCGAGGAACTCACTCTTGTATTTTGAAGCGATGGCCAGATCTTCGGTCTGCCGCTGCAGGTCTGCCTGGGCCTTCTCCAGGGTACTGTTTTTCTTGGTGATCTCCGTGCGCTGGCTTTCCAGCAGCTGAGTACGTTCTTCCAGCTCCTCATTGGTCTGCTGCAGCTCTTCCTGCTGGGCTCTCAGCTCCTCCTCCGTCGCCTTGAGGCTCTGGGCCTGTTCTTCCAGCTCTTCATTATTCTGCTGTAACTCTTCCTGCTGGAGCTGGAGTCTTTCCGCCTGTTCCTGGGTCTGCACCAGCAGAATCCGGGTCCGGTCGTTGGATTCGGCCGTATTGAGAGCCACCGCGATGGCATCGGCAGCGGCGGTCAGCAGATCCATGGTCAGTTGATCGAACTCCCGCACCCGCCCCAGTTCAATGACCCCTTTGAGATCGTTCTCATAGACCAGGGGCATTACCAGGCTATTTTTCGGCCGTACTTCACCAATTCCGGAGGTAATACGCACGTAATCTTCGGGAAGCTCGGTGACGGAAATCAGCTGCTTCTCAAGGGCAGCCTGCCCCACCAGCCCCTCTCCCAGAATAAAGCGGTTGGAGATTTCCTTCCGCTGCCGATACGCATAACTCCCCCTCAGGTGCAAGGCGTGGTCATCTTCATTCCATAAATAGAAGGCACCAATCTGGGCATCCACATAGCGGGCCAGATAGACGATAACCTGGCGGGAGAGATCGGCGATGGCAAGATCGCCCCGCATCTGTTCCGCAAGCTCCGAAATACCGGTTTTGACCCAATTCTGAGCCTGCATCTGCTGGGTTGAGCGATGCACCGTGGCAAGAATCCGGTTAAGCCCCCCCATGATTTTTTGCCAATCCCCCTGATGCTTATCCTCCCGAGCCCGACAGCCAAAATCTCCGGATTCAAAGGCGGTAATGAGTCCGTCAAACTCGTCAATGGCACCGAGAGCCAGCGTGGACACCTGGTTGACGGCGTTCTTGATCCGGTTATGGTCGCCCTGGAAATCGTCGGTAATGCGCGCCGTGAGGATCCCCTCGGCCATCTGTTGCAGGGTTGCCGCCTGGGCATTAATCGGACCGATGGCTTCGTCGAGCACCGTATTGACACCGGACAGGATAAGCTGCCAGTCACCCACAAAGCGGCGGGCATCGGCACGCTTGTTCAAATCTCCTTCGCGGGAGGCCTGAATCATACCGTCAACCTCCACCATGGCAAGGGTGGCGATGTCGGCAACCCGATTGATGGAGTTCTTGATCCGGTTATGGTCACCACGGAAGTTATCGGTAATGCGGGCGGTCAGGGTGCCTTCGGCCATTTTCTGCAGGGCTTCCGCCTGAGCATTAATGGGGCCGATGGCCTCATCAAGCACCGTATTAACCCCGGACATGATGATGTGCCAGTCACCCACAAAACGCTGGGCATCGGCTCGTTTGTTCAGATCCCCGTCACGGGAGGCCCGCACCATGAGATCAACCTCAACCATGGCAAGGGTGGCAATGTCGGCCACCCGGTTAATGGCGTTCTTGATCCGGTTATGGTCACCCCGAAAGTTGTCGGTAATACGTGCCGTTAAGGTTCCTTCGGCCATCTGCTGCAAGGTTGCGGCCTGGGCATTAATGGGGCCGATGGCCTCGTCAAGCACCGTATTGACCCCGGACATGATGATGTTCCAATCCCCCACAAAACGCCGTGCCTCGGCACGTTTCCCCATATCTCCATCGCGGGAGGCACGCACCATATCCTCCACTTCTTCCATGGCGGTGGCGGCAAGATCGGCCACCCGGTTAATGGCATTCTTGATGCGGTTGTGATCACCCCGGAATTCATCGGTCACCCGTGCCGTCAGGGTTCCCTCGGCCATTTTTTGCAAGACAGCCGCCTGGGCATTGATCGGTCCAATGGCTTCATCGAGAATCGTATTGATATTACGGGCCAGCACAGCCCATTCCCCCTTGAGTTGAGACACATTGAGACGGCGTGTCAGTTCCCCCTCGCGGGAGGCTTCCGCCAGAAATTCCAGTTCCCGGGAAAGGGCCAGCACATCCCGTGCCATGACTTTCTGCGCATCGCCGATGGCTGAAAGTTCATCGTCAGCGTCGCTCCGTTTTTCTGCCACCCCGGTAAAATTACCACGCAAAAGGGCATCCGCATCGGACTCAACCTCAGAGACGCGTCGCTTCAGGGCACCGGTTGCCCACCAGGCACCGGCGCAACCGGTTACCAGGGTCAGTGCCAGCAGCAGCAACAGCTGGTTTCTCACCGAATCCGCTTCGGTAACGGCGGTGACGCGGGCTTTTTCCAGGGTTTCCCTGTTCAGCCCAGCACCACCCGAGGTACCGGCAAGCAGTTCCCGCTGGACGGTACCGAGTGAACCAATACGCACCACTGCAACGGTGACCGTAAGTGCAGACATCAGGAACATCACAACAAAGGCCAGGTACAGTTTGATTCTCAGGTGGGGGGTCTTGTTCATGAAACATTCTCCGTGGGTTATTTGTTTACGACGTCCCTTGGGGTCTGTCGGGCTGAAGGAATCGTCGCGAAAATTCGGCTGGGCGAGAGCAGATCTTTCCTAAGTCCGACAGGCTCCCAGAGGGGTCTCAAGAGTTATTTCACTCCCCCCCTCCCTGTTTGCGGCGGTAATCCGCCCCTCCATATTACGTTCAATAATCATCTTTGACATGTACAACCCGATACCGGTACCCATCTGTTTAGTACTGAAATAGGGCTCAAAGATTTTGTCGATAACATCTTCCGGGATGCCGCCACCATTATCCTGAACGGTAACAACTCCCATGCCCCCGCTTTCAGCAACGGTAATAATAACCCGGCCTTCCGGCGTAGCGGACGCCACAAGGGCATCACGGGAGTTGGCCAACAGATTGAGCAGTACCTGGGAATACTCATTGGGAAAGCCATAGAGGGTGACCGCGTCACTCCCTTCGATGGTAACCGTGATATTGCCGCTGTTATAGGCATCCTCCACCATATTCACCGCCCGCTGAATTTCGTCCCGGGCGGAAAAAGTTACTTTCTGTTTTTCCGGCCGGAAGAAGTTGCTGAAATCCGTTATGGTGGTTGACATTTTCTGGAGCAACCGGTCGGCGGTAGTCACGGATTTTTCCATATAAGTCCGCGAAAGATCCCCTTCCTGATGACAAAAATTGAGGTTGGCAATCAAGAGTGACAGGGCATTGAGGGGCTGACGCCACTGGTGGGCGATATTACTGATCATCTCCCCCATAGCGGCCTGTCGCCCCTGGCTGATGAGCATCTGATCCTTGCGACGCAGTTCGGCAACCGACTCTTCTACCTGTTTCTGTAACGAGCTATTCAACGCCTCCAACTGATGCTTTGTGAAGGTCAGTTCGGCCGTCTGCTCGGCCACCTTACGCTGAATAACCGCCGCCCTGCCGGTCATGGAGAGCATCAACACCTGCAGGAGCGACGCAAAGAGCAGTCCCACCACCCCCACACTTCTGGTCTGCCACAGGGTATTACCGGCAAGATACGCCTCTGTGGGAAACACCGTGAGCGTCCAGTGACGATCGGCAACCGGAAAGGTACTCTTCCAGACATAGGGACCACGGGGTACATGGGTACCACCATCGGACTGGTAGAAGAGGGGCTGTTTCACACCACTCCCGGCATCTGCCAGGTGAAATACCAGATCCTGCCGGGCCAGGTGCGCGGTGGCAATCTGTACCATTTCATCGACCTTAAGGACGCCAACGGAAAAACCTGACAGTGACGAAAGCCCGGCTCCCGGGGCATCGGTACTGTTATTACTGTAGGCAGGATTGAGCAACAGAACTCCAGCCCGTTGCTGTTTTTCCTGCACCAGTCTGATCGGTTCGGTTATCGCCGGTCGCCCGGTAGCCCGTACTACGTCAATGGCGGCCCGCCTCACGGCATTTGAGTTGATGTCATAACCGATGGCCGGCAGATTCCCCTGCAGCGGAGCTATATAGCCGACCACCACATAATAGGGACGTACGGCTGCCGGTATCAGTTCGTTGTTCTGGTTCCGTTCCGTAATTTTGTAACCGGGTCGGGGGGATTTTTTCAGCATGACCCGTTCGAAGGCCCCACGAGCTCGGTTATCCACCAGGGGATTAAAACCGAGGGCGAAAACATCCGGATTATCCTTGAGGGTAATGCGGGTGAAGTATTCGAACTGTCCATAGGACATATCGGGAGTCACTTCGATCAAGCGGCGCAAGGAAGCGAGGGCTTCCTGATGGGCCACCAGACGGCGATCAATTAACTGGGCGATGTTTTTACCGTACGCTTCAATTCTCCCCTGTAACTGTTGCTGTTCCCACGCGACCACTCGCAGAAAAACCAGGGTTATTAAACAGAGAGTCAGCAGCATCGGCAGGGCCACAGAAAACTGCCGCTCCTTCCAGGGGGATTCGGCACGCAACAGAAAAATCAGGGTAAGGGGGGCAAATACCAGAACACCAAAGGTATCGCCAAGCCACCAGCAGGACCAAAAGTTCACCAACTCTGCCGATGAGATAATGCCCGTTCCAAAAAGAGTCAGGGTGCCGACAGTGGCAGAAACAAGGCAGGCAACCGGTGCCGCGAGGAAAAGAAACCGCACCACATCCCGTTCCATTTCCAGGGTACGCCATTTACTGTTGTCACGCCCCACAATCAGCAGACGGGCAACAAAGGTCTGCACAGTGGCACCGGTGGCGATAAAAGCGGCCACCACCAGACCGACCAGAGTCAAGGTACCGTTATTACCGGCAACAAGGCAGTTGAGCAGAAAGGAACCGAACCAGACACCGGGAAGGATTGCCGTACCAGAACAGAGTGCTGCCGCAATGGCCAGACCGGCGGCAGGAAAAATGGGGCTTGCATAGCCGGGTGCATTGGACAGGGCAAGTCCCAATGCTCCGAGGATCATATAGGCAAAACCGGTGAGTACCACCTGTTTCAGCCTGGTGACACCGGTGGTCGGCGATTGTGAGCGTGATCTCTCCATAGTGCTGCTACGTGCTCCCCTCCGTTACAGCTTGAACCGATGAACCAGACGCTGGAGTTCCTCGGCATTGCCGTTCAATTCCCCCGCTGCAGCAGCCGAGTCCTGGGCATCACGGGAGGTGTGCTGCACCACATCGGTTATCTGATGCATGTTTTTGGCTATTTCACTGGTGGTTGCCGTCTGCTCTTCAGCCGCCGTGGCAATCTGGTTCACCTGCATGGCTACATTATTAATCTGCTGGAGGATCTCCTGGAGGGCACGCCCCGAATTTTCCGCCTCTCTGGTACCGGTGGCAACCTGTGCAACCCCCTGTTCCATGACCGAAACGGCATTGTGGGTCTCCTGCTGAATCGCTTTGATCATCACCCCGATCTCTCTGGTAGCCCGGGTGGTTCGTTCTGCCAAGGCGCGCACCTCATCGGCAACAACGGCAAAACCTCTCCCCTGTTCACCGGCCCGGGCCGCTTCGATTGCGGCGTTAAGCGCCAGCAGGTTGGTCTGGTCTGCAATATCTTCGATGGTGCTGATAATATCACCGATCTGGTTGGAACGTTCACCCAGACTGGCAACGGTCTGTGCCGAATTCTGCACCCGCTCGGCAATCTGTCCCATAACAACAACCGTATTTTCCACGACCCCGGCACCATCATGGGCAAGCTCAGAGGCACGCTGCGCGCCATTGGCCGCCTGATGGCAACTATTGGCAATGTCTCCCGAAGTGGCAGACATCTCTTCACCAGCCGTGGCAACACTAGCGACCTGATCGGCAACCTTGTCGGCACCAACGGCAATTTTTTCCGACCGGTCATGGAGCAGGCGGGACTCACAGGAGACCTTTTCCGACGACTCGGTTATGTGGGAGATAATGTCGCGCATGGTGCTTTGGAGACTACCGATGGAACGAATAATGGCACTGATTTCGTTGTTCCGCTTGGCCGAAATTTCTTGGGTAAGATCGCCGTTGGTTAGCTTGCCAAGGTAGCCAAGAATACGTTTTAGCGGCTCCGTCACCGACCAGAAGAGGAGCCAGCAGAAGAAGGTACCGAGCAGAATGAAAAGAGCCGTTGAGGCGATGGCATACTCAACCGGCAGGGAACGACCGGCACCAACGGCAATCAAAATACACAGATTGTAACTGATACCGAGTAAAATGATGCGAAATCTGACCGTAAGTCCCCGATACATCTCAAGTAAAAAGCCCATACACCCTCCATTGTTAGTGTGGTTATGATCCAGAACAGGACGTGCTATTGATAAATCTAAACGTACATAATATAATGAAAATTATGTATTGTCCATAGTCAAAGAGCAAAAATCACCGGTAACCGTAGGCGGTGAGAACTTCGGCAGTAACAGCCCGTAACAGTTCGAAATCAAGGGCTTTCATCAGGACACTGTCGGCACCAAGCAGGCGGGCGGTTTCCGTTAAATCCGTAATATCCACCCGTGGCCCCCCACCGGTTATGACGATAATGCCGATGCCCGGTATGGTTCTTTTCAACTTTGACACCACTTCCAAACCATCCTGATTGGGCATCATAATGTCGGTGATTACCAGTTGGTAATCGAATTCACGGGCCATTTTCAGGCCGATCCTGCCATCCTCGGCGATATCAACGGTGTGCCCGTCACCGGTCAGCAGTAACTGGATAATAGTTCTGATCTGTTCATGGTCATCAATTACAAGTATACGTGCCATATGAGTTCTCCCTCTCTTAATTATATTCAGGATGCCGTAATAAGCCGACGCACCTTTTGCAACAACTGCAGGGGAATCAGCGGTTTATCAAGAAATGCACAGTCAACATCCAGCCCGCCCCCCTGCTGTATCACATCTGCACCATAGCCACTCATGAAAAGAAACGGCACGCTTTTCGAGTGGATTCGAATGGTATCGTACATTGCCTTCCCCCCCATGGTCGGCATAACCACATCGGAAATAATCAGCTTGATCCGCTCCCGGTCGGCCAGGAATTTTTCACAGGCATCCCGGCCGTCAATCGCCGGAATAACGTGGTACCCGGCAGTGGTAAGCACTTCCGCAAGGAGCATGCGGGTAACCAGGTCATCCTCGGCAACAAGGATGGTTTCCGCACCTTCTGCCAGGCGGTACTCGTCTTCTGCTGAATCAGCAGACAGCCCCCCGGATTCGGCGGTAACCACCAGGGGGAGATGGAGATTAAAGACCGAACCCTTCGCCGGCTCACTGAGCACCTCCACATAGCCGCCATGCTGGGTAATGATGCCATACACCATGGCCAAGCCAAGACCGCTCCCCTTACCGATCTCTTTGGTGGTAAAAAAGGGATCAAAGATCCGCTGCCGGGTCTCTCCGTCCATGCCATGGCCGGTATCGGCCACCGACAGTATGGCGCAGGGGTTGCCACACCCCTTGAGATCACTTCTGGTCATGATTCCCTGCCGCGCCGAAATAGTCAGCTTGCCCCCGGCCGGCATGGCATCACGGGCATTGGTTGTCAGATTAATGAGTACCTGCTCGATCTGTCCGGCATCGATACTGACCAGCAGAGGGAGTTCCGGCGGGGTGATGACCAGCTCGATATCCTCCCTGATGAGACGTCTTACAAACTCACTGACCCGGTTCATGACCGGCCCCAGACTCTGCACTACCTGCTTGATGATCTGTTTACGACCATAGGCCAGCATACTGTGGGTAAGGGCACTGGCCTGGGAGGAAGCGGCCATGATTTCCTTGATCTGCTTTCGCTGCACCGGACTCACGTCACCACCAATCTGCAACAGGGTGCCAAAGCCATTAATAACCGTTAAAATATTATTCAGATCGTGGGCAAGCCCACATGCCAATTGGCCGACCGATTCCACTTTTTGGGAATAGATCAGCTGTTCAACCAGCAGCTTCTTTTCGGTAATATTTTCCTTGATGCCGATGAAATGGGTAATAACGCCATTATCATCAAAAAGCGGTGAAATGATCGCCGACTCCCAGGTAAAACTGCCGTCTTTACGAAGATTTTGCAGTTCACCGGTCCAGGGGCGTCCCCCGGTGATGGTGGCCCACAGCTCCCGATAGAGATGTTCCGGGGTGTTCTGTGACTTCAGCAGGCGAGGATTCTGGCCGATCAGCTCTTCCCGATCATAACCGGTAAATTCAATGAAGCTCTGGTTAACAAATTCAATGGCACCGGTAACATCGGTGATGACAATGGCCGCCGGACTCTGCTCAACCACCCGGGACAACTTGCGTAACTGTTCATTATTTTGCCGCAACTCGGATTCAACCCGCAGGTGGTGGGCGCAGGAACAGAGTTTTTCCATAATCTGCCGATGGTGGGCTGGTTTCAAAATATATTCATTAATACCAATTTCGATGGCACGTTTCAGATATTCGGTCTGTTCAAAACCGGTGAGGATGATGATCGACACCGCCCGATCCTCCAGACGAATGGTTTCGGCCATGGTCAGACCGTCCAGCACCGGCATATTAATATCGGTCAGGATAATATCCGGGCCATGGAGACGAAACATCTCCAACCCCTCGACGCCGTTGCGAGCCGTCAACAGGGTGCCGCACATCCTTGTGATGAGTCGCACCCCCTGCTCAAACATGGTATCCTCATCTTCAACATAGAGGACGGTAAGGGTTTGTAGATATTTCTGATCAACATCGTGGATGGTCATATTCATGGTTTTTCCTCCCCGTGGACAGCCGTTTCTTTCTCGTTGAGCAGTGGCGTATCACCAATGACCCACTTGTGTAACATTTTCTCCAACTCCTCCCGGTTGACCGGTATCACCAGACAATCGTCCATACCGGCAGCCCGACATTGGTCAATTTCATCACCGCTGCTGTCGGTAACCAGACCAATGACCGGCACCCGCCGGTTGATTACCCGTGGAGCCCCATCGCGAATCTGAGCCGTGACCGCATAGCCATCCAGCTCCGCCATAGCCGAATCCATCAGCACCAGCTTGTACTCTCTCAATTCCAGCGCCTGTATCACCTCGGCGGCACTGGTCACCACATCCACTTTGCACTCCAGTGCGGTCAGGGTGCGAATAATGATTTTACTGCTGATGGTGGTGGCACTTGCCAGTAAAATACGTACCGTCGTGTTACACAATGCTTCCAGCGTGTGCCGGGTAACCACTCCATCCGGCACCAGAGCGGCGGAAGAGGCGGAGTCGGAACACTTCATGATTACGAGAGCCAGACAATCGTGCAGGTGGCGGGCACAGACCGGACGGGTAAGATAACCGGAAAATCCATGTTTTTCAAGACGAAGTACATCGCCCCGTTGCCCGAAGGAGGTGATCATAACCAGAGAGGTACGGGCTAGCAATTGGGTCGCTTTAATTTTCTCACCCAGCTCCATTCCATCCATACCGGGCATGGACTGATCCAGCAGGGCAACATCAAAGGGGTCACCCCGCAGGACGGCATTACGCAGGGACAGCAGTGCCGTTTCACCGTCCGGAGCCTCTTCATGGCGGCACCCCCAGTGGGAGAGCAGCGTGGTGAGCAGCAGACGACTGACCTCATCGTCATCGACAACCAGCACAAAGGAACCCTCTATGTGGGAGGAGAGCGTGGCTACGGAATCAATGATACCGGGCAGATATTCTTGCAACTGTTTTGCATAGCGGATGGTGAACCAGAACGTGGAGCCCTCCCCCTCCCGGCTGGTGGCACCGATTTCCCCCCCCATCAACTCGGTCAACAGCTTGCAGATGGCCAGTCCCAAACCGGTTCCGCCATATTTACGGGAGGTGGAACCATCCACCTGGGTAAAGGGTGAGAAGAGTGCCCCCAGGCGGTTAGCCGGAATGCCGATGCCGGTATCGCAAATTTCAAAAAGAATTGTCGCCGCCTCATCCTGGGCCGCTTGCACCGAGACCTTGACGACGACCTCGCCTTTCGCCGTAAATTTGATGGCATTCCCCACCAGATTGGTAATTATCTGACCTAGACGCCCCGGATCTCCCTTGAGGAAGGTGGGCACCGCCGGATGGATCTGCACAGAGAGCTCAAGCCCCTTATCCCGGGCGGAAAATGAGAGCATCTCTGCGGTCTGTTCCAGCGCGGAGCGCAGGTCAAAGTCGATAATTTCGATTTCCAGTTTCCCCGCTTCAATTTTTGAGAAATCCAGAATATCATTAACCACCGTCAGCAGGTTATGGCCGCTCCGGCGGATCATTTCGGTAAATTCCCGTTGTTCAGCGTCCAGTAGCGTATCCAGCAGGACATCGGTCATGCCGATGACACCGCTGAGCGGAGTCCGAATCTCGTGGCTCATGGTAGCCAAAAAGGTACTCTTCACCTGGTTGGCCGCATGGGCACTTTCCCGTGCCTCGTTCATTTCTATGATGGCAAATTTGAGGGGTGAAATATCTTCGTGGGAGATGACCGTATAGTGGTTACCGGCCAGCAGGAATCCCCGGCCGTTGAGCAGGAACCAGCATTCACCATCGGCAACCCGTGCCGGGAATTCAACGGAATAACCGTCACTCTCCCCGGAAATAACCGCGCTGATCGCAGTAACAAAAGCGTCATACCCCTCCCATCCTGCCGAACAGAGTAACCGGCAGACATCCAGATAGCGGGTGGCGGCAGTGACCGAAGAATTCCGGGAGCCAATCGTTGCGATGAAACTGTCCCACCCCTCGTTGCTGATAATGATGGTACCGTGACAATCAACAACGCAGACGTGGAGTGCCAGACCATTGAGGGTCGTCCGGATGAACTGCTCACTTTCCCTGATTTTCTCCATCTGTTTATATTCGGTGATATCCCGAATGATGCCGGTGGCGTGCCATCCCCCCTCAAGCTGAATGGCAGAAATTGACAGTTCAACATCAATCTGCTCACCATTTTTCCGCTGGGCAACCATTTCAACCCGCTTGCCAATGGCAGGCCCCCGACCGGTACGCTGAAAGTCGGGAAAGCCATCTTGATGGGCGGCCCGGTAACTCTCCGGGGCAACCAGGCTATGGAGATTTCTCCCCACGGCTTCCTCCACACTGTAGCCAAACATCCGCTCGGCAGCCGGATTCCAGAAGGTGATGGCACCAAGGGGACCCATCATGACCATGGCATCGGTCGCCGAATCCGTAATGGCTTTCAGTTGGGTTTCAAAACGTATCCGTACGGAGGTATCACGAATACTGGCAAACAGCACCGCCTGATCCTGAAAGTCCATGACCGACAGGGTCACTTCACCATGAAAGACCGACGTATCCTGACGACGGAACAGCCAATCAAAACTATGGATACCCTGTTCCAGGGTTTTCTGGATATGGACGGCAGCGGCATCCCGCGACAATTGGCCACTCGGCTGAAACTGGGGCGAAAAATAGTCCGGAGTCTGGCCGATAAGGTGGCAGAGTTCGTCACGGATCAACGCCACAGTAGCCCTGTTTGCTCCGGTAATCACACCGTTGGTGAGCAGCACATAGGCATCGGGGGATTCTTCAAACAACCGCTTGAAACGTTCGTTACTGTCACCAAGCTTTTTTTCCTTCAGTTGCAGGTCGGCAACCAGTGACTCCTGCCGGGAAAGAGAGCGGTTCTGCCGCGTGCGAAACAGCGTGATACCGATCATGCCAAGCAGCCAGACACCACAATGGCCGGTTACCGTGATGGGCAGGCGTGCTTTAAAGCGTTCCAGATAGGGGGTCCAGAGCACGGAGACACTCAAGCCTCCCCGCACATCACCAAGCTTATACCCCTGATGGGCATGGCATTTCAGACAGCCACCCTCCGTCACCAGGGGGTGCATATACCGCAAAAACGGCTCTCCGGCAATAGTCTCCAGGGAGTAATATTCCTTACTCCCCCGTTCAAAAAGCTGTAAGGCCGTACGTTCCCAGGCATCGGCAGCATTTTCTTTCCGCAGCGGCTTCAGGCTGGTGATATGACCCCGAATACCGTAGGTGGCAAAATCCAGTTCATGAACCTGCCGGGTCATGTAGGCCGGGTTAACCAGGGTCAGCTTCCTGCCGGCCGGTGTCGTAATATCCCGTTCAGGCACATGGGCAAGCTCCGGATTGGGGGGCGTATCTTCGGAAACGGCAGCATATACCCCGCCCCGCATGGCGACCCAGCGACGGTAAATGATGTCTTTGTGGTAGCTGTTCATGGCAACCGCCACCGCATTGACATATTCGGTATGATAATTTTGATACACATCCCAACCGCAAAAAATAGCAATCACCAACGACCATGCGAGATAGGGCCCCCGGAAAGAGGTTCGTACGCCTTCGGTATTCGGTGTATGTTCGGCGGTGTCTGCCACGGCCATGGGTTCTCCTCTGGTAATGTTGTGGGTAACCTATTGTTGGGCACGCTTCGCTTTACCCAACCTACGGGGCTTTTGTAAAAGCTCCCCCCTTTACACAAGGGGGGCGGGGGGGGATTTCCCCAACCAGCGTTCTATGGCCGCCGCCAACTCGACTTTCTTCAGCGGTTTGGCCACATAATCATTCATCCCGACCCCCAGACAGCGTTCCCGGTCGCTGTCCAGTACGTTGGCGGTCACGGCAATAATCGGCACACTATGGTTGCGTACCCGGGAGGCGGGATCCCGGATCACCGCCGTGGCGGCCAAACCGTCCATATTGGGCATCAGGCAATCCATAAGTACAAGATCGTACTCGCTTTTTTCAAGGGCGGCAACAGCAAGCTGGCCATCATCAGCCACATCGACCTTATACCCCAGTTTGCCCAGCAGATTCAGGGCAACTTTTTGATTAATGATATTATCTTCGACCAGCAGGATACGTATATCATGGGGTTCCAGAGTAATGGCAGGTAGCGTGTCTGCAGCCGGGAGAGCCACCGCCGTCTCTTGCTCTGCCGCTACAACGATCATACTCCGCGTGGCCGGTGGCGGTACAACGACCTCTATTTCCTCCACCGTAGGTCGTTCAAACATGGCGGTAAACCAGAAGGTTGACCCCTTCCCCTCTTCGCTGTTCACCCCGATATCCCCCCCCATGAGCCAGGTGATTTGCTGACAGAGTGTCAAGCCCATGCCGGTACCGCCATATTTTCGGGTATTTGAAGCGTCAGCCTGGGTAAAGGGTTCGAATATTTTCTTACAATGCTGCGGGGAGATGCCGATGCCGGTGTCGGTGACTTCAAAGTGCAGCACCACCAACCCCAACTGGTCGATTTTGACCCTGATCGAGACGCTAATCTCCCCCTGGGGAGTGAACTTGATGGCATTACTCACCATATTACTAATAATCTGGCAGAGCCGCTTCGGATCGCCATTCAACAACTGCGGCACATCCGGCGCAATGTGATGATGCAGTGCCAGACTTTTCTCGTCGGCAAATAGACGCTGCATCTGCAGGCAATCGCCCAGCATTTCCGTGATATCAAAGGTAGAACTTTTCAGATCCAGCTTGTATTCATTAATTTTGCTATAATCAAAAATATCCGTTATCAACCTCATCATATGATCACTGCTCTTACGGATAATGGTGGCAAATTCCCGCTGGTCGTCGGTCAGTTCGGTATCAAGCAGAATCTGGGTCATGCCGACCACCCCATTCATCGGCGTTCTGATTTCATGACTAATGGTGGCCAGGAACTCACTCTTTGCCCGGTTGCCGGCCTCCGCCTCTTCCTTGGCCTTGACCAACTGGGCCATAAAGAGCTTTTTGGAGGTGATGTCCTCTTTAACCCCCAGATAATGGGTGACAACACCGTTATTATCGAAAATGGGGGAGATACTTGCCTGTTCATGGTAGATGTTGCCGGACTTGTCCCTGTTGGTAAACTCACCATTCCAGACAGTACCGGAAAGCAGGGTATCCCAGAGATCCCGATAGGTGTCCCGGGGGGTCAGCCCCGATTGCAAGATACGTTGATCCCTGCCAATGGCCTCCTCCGGGCCGTAGCCGCTCATTTTAGTGAAGTAGGGATTTACATACTCCATTATACCATGGACATCGGTGATGACGATGGTCACCGGGCATTGTTCAATGGCTCGCTGCAACTTGCGCTGTTCCGCCTCCAGCAGCTTACGTACCGTGATGTCGATAATGGTGACAACCGAGCCCAACAGGTGCCCCCCCTCGATGACCGGGTGGGAGGCAAGTTCGGCGACAAAGGAGGTACCATCCTTTCGCCAGAGGGTTTCGCCCGATAACCGGATCGCTTCACCGGTGCGATTAGTGGCAAGAATGGGGCATTCAACGGCCGGGAAGTAGGAGCCGTCGACCCGGTGATGATGGGTGAGATCATGAATGTTGTGACCGATACACTCTTCATGAAGATAGCCGGTAAGTTGAAGAGCCGCCTCGTTAATGAAAGAGCAGATGCCGTTGCGATCCGTGCCATAGATGCCCTGACTGGTATTTCTGAGCAACCGTTCGGCCAAATCATTGGTCGCCTTGACCTGGGAACGATCCTCCAGAAAAACAAACTGGCAGGCACCGTTATTCCAGACACCGGAGACCCGGGAAAGCCCCACCGGCAGTTCCCTCCCCTCCTGAGTGACAATGGTCATCTCCAGGGCATGGAGAGCTTTCTGGGGGGTAAAATCTTTGAAGAGCTGCACCAGCCGTTGCCCCGCCAATTCTGCTACCGTATACCCGGTACGCTCAGCGGCGTACTGATTGATGGTGAGAATGACTTCGTCACTATCCAGAACAATGACCATCCGGTCTATTTCATTAAAGAAATCACGGAAATTGGCATTGGACACCACCATTTCATGGTGAGCCGTCAGACGCCCCGCCTCCTCGGTAATAATGCGTCCCACGGCCAGCCACGACAGCACCAGCAGTGCAACAAAACCGAGTACAATAGAGAGTATTTCGTAATACCAGGGTGTTAAGTGTTCGTCAACGCCCACGCCGGCCACAATAACCAGCGGATAGGGTTTAATATGGGCAAAGGCAGCACGTCGCCAGCGATGATCAATGGGAGAGCGCTGGGTAACGGCACCGTGATCCGAATCGGCAAGCAGTGCTAAGCGGAGCGTCGAGGAAATCACCGTCTGGTCACGATCCCCGCCGGTGGTAAAATTCGGAAAGCGGGTGAGGTAGCGCATTTCTGCGTCACGCAGCATAATCGAACCGGTACGCCCCACGTTGGCCTTTGCC